>JANOAS010000410.1:0-5834 GCA_031411255.1 bacterium | reverse complement strand
CATAGTCTTCCTTCAGAGCAGCGGTCGCCCGCAACTCCTTGACTTCTGCTGGTATTTGTCTATTCATTTTCATGGTTTCTGGTTTTCATACAGGGGACTTGAACCCCATTTGGACTGCGCCCATGCTGGGCGCACACAAGGACATGCCCAAGTCATTCCTTGGCGACCGCATCACCACCATGACCAGCGGCCAGGCCCGGTTCCCCGTGGCTCCGTCGAAGTACAAGTTCGCCCAGCACGGCCAGTGCGGCCGCTGGGTGAGCGAGCTGCTGCCACACACGGCGAAGATCGTTGATGACATTGCCCTCATCAAGACAGTCCACACCAACGCCATCAACCACGACCCCGCCTGCACCTTTGTCATGACCGGCAGCGAGGTCCCGGGCAAGCCCAGCATCGGCTCTTGGATCTCCTACGGCCTCGGTGCCGGAACGAGCGACCTCCCCGCCTTCGTCGCCCTCATGCCCCGCTTTCCCGACGGTTCTGCCGCCCAGGCCCTCTTCAGCCGCATGTGGGGGCCAGGATTTCTCCCCGGTCGTCACAGCGGTGTCGTCCTCCGCGCGGGGGCGGATCCCGTCCTCTATCTGGAGAACCCGCCCGGCGTCGACTCCACCGACCGCCGCGCCATGCTCGACGCCCTCGGCAGGCTAAACTCCCGAGGCTTCGCCAAAATGGGCGATCCCGACATCCAGACCCGCATTTCCCAGTACGAAATGGCCTACCGCATGCAGTCCAGCGTGCCGGAGCTGACCGATCTTTCCAAGGAATCCGCCGCCACCATGGACATGTACGGCCCGGAGGTGAAAAAGCCCGGCTCCTTTGCCTCCAGCGCCCTGCTGGCCCGCCGGCTGGTCGAACGCGGCGTCCGCTTCGTCCAGATCATGCACCGCGGCTGGGATTCCCATGGCGACCTCTCCGGCCAGCATGGCAACCAGTGCCGCGACACCGACCAGGCCACCGCCGCCCTCGTCCTCGATCTCAAGCAGCGCGGCATGCTCGACGACGTGCTCGTCATCTGGGGCGGTGAGTTTGGCCGCACCGTCTACTCACAGGGCACCCTCACTCCAGAGAATTACGGCCGCGACCACCACCCTCGAAACTTCTGCATGTGGATGGCCGGCGGCGGCATCAAGGGCGGCGTCAGCCTCGGCGAAACGGACGAGTTTTCCTACAATCCCATCGCCGATCCCGTCCACGTGAACGAGATCAATGCCACCATTCTCCACTGCCTCGGCGTGGATCACGATCGCTTCACCTTCAAATACCAGGGCCTCGACCAGCGCCTCACCGGTGTCGAGCCCATGAACGTCATCCGCCGCATCCTCGCCTGAGCCGCAGTTGCCAGAGGGGCGGCTTCAGGCTAATTGTCTCCCCGTCATGCGTTCCGCCCTCATCCTTCTCGCCCTCATCTTCCAGCTTCCAGCAGCGGACTTCGCCACACTCCTGCGCGACCGCACTGCCGTCGAGCGCGTCTACCACGACCACCGCACCGGTGAAAAGCCCCCCTTCGAGCAGGCCGTTCCTGGCGACCAGCTCCGCTGCATGGTCGAGGCGGACATGAAAAAAGAGGCCGTCCTTAAGCGCGTCTACCACGTCGAAATCAGCGACGCGGAAATCACAGCCGAAATCACCCGCATCAACCAGACCACCCGCGCCCCCGAAATCCTCGCCGGCCTCCAGGCCGCCCTTGGCGGTGATCCCAAGCGCTTCGGCGAGATCATCGCCAAACCCATCCTCGTTGATAAAACCCTGCGCGCCCGTTTTGAAAACGACCCCGAGGCCCACGCCGCCCAGCGCCAGACCCTCACCGCCCAGCGCGACTCCGTCCTCGCTGCCGCCGCAGATCCGGCCACCCGCCTCCCGCTGCTGAGGGCCTGCCCCGGCGCCACCCTCCAGACCACCACCTGGCCACTCACGCCCGCTCCCGTCACCACGAAATCCTCCAGCGCCAACTACTCCGTCGAAGCCACCCTCGACCTCGCCCCCTCCGATCCCGCCAAGCCGTCAGACACCCCCGCCCCCCGCCTCGCCGACCTCCCCGCTCCCCTTCAGGACGTCCTCCGCACCCAACTCCTCAAACCCGGAGACCTGTCCCCCGTCGTCGAGACTCCCACCGATTTCCGCCTCCTGCTCTGCCAGTCCCGCGACCCCGCCATCATCACCGCCGCCACCCTCACCCTGCCTAAGAAATCCTTCGAGGACTGGTTGCTCAACCACTAAAAACACATGAGACGCTTGCGCTCCGGCTCCATCATTTACCGTGTTGTGCAGGTCAGCCTGCTCGAGATCGTGATGGAGTGCGGTGGTGGAGGTGGCCGCCGGTGGGTAAGGATTCGCGCACCGGCCACCGCTGAGCCAGGCCTACTCCGACCTCAGCGGTGGTACGGCTCGCCGCGTTTCATGGTGTAGACGCGGTAGAGCTGCTCCAGGAAGACGACCAGTGCCATCTCGTGCTGGAGGGTGAGGGAGCTGAGGGAAAGCAGGACGTCCGCCTCCTGGCGCAGGCCGTCGGTGTGGCCGTCCGCTCCGCCGATGAGGACGTGAACCTGCTTGTGCGCGGCCAGCTCCCAGGCGTCCACTTTTTTCCGAAACTCCTCAGTCGTCCACCGGTGCCCGCGCTCGTCGAGGACGATGACGAAGACGCCCGGGCCGCGCTCGATGCCGATCTGCTTTTTCGGCAGCCACTCCACCTCCGCCATGCGCCGGAGGCGCTTCAAGTACTCGTCCACCCCGGCCCGCGCGTAGTCGAGCGCGGGCCTCCCCACCGTCTGGATCTTCCATTTCATCAGACCGGGACGCTCCACGGGGATTCTCGATTCTCAAAGCGGAAATCGCACATCTCCATTGCATCCGCGCCCGGTCCTGCCCACCGTGGGGCGCATGAGCGGCCACCGTCAGCACCACGGCGAGGACGAGCGGAATCCCAACGAGGATCTCCGCCTCAGCCGCCGCGTGGCATGGGTTTTCATCGTGGTTTTCCTCCTCCTCATCGCCGGTCCTCCGCTCGCGCGCGAGGGGCGCACCGGCGATGCCACCGCCGCCACGCGCACCCTCCTCGCCACCTCCACCGCCCCGCTGGCCGGCCGGCTGCGCACGCTGGAGCACCAGCTGGAGGACGCCACATGGACCCGCGCCCCGCGCCAGCACCTCCAGTCCGCCCTGCTCGGCGTCTTTGGAGAGGGAAATCGCAAAGTCGTCCGCGGCAAGGATGGCTGCTACTACTACCGTCCCGGCCTGCGCGCCCTCACCGGACGCGGGCCGATGCTGCCCGAACTGGCCAGCGTGGCGAAGGACCCCGCCCTCGCCACCTGGCAGGGCCCGCTGCCTGTCATCCGCGACTTCGCCGCCCAGCTCCAGGCCCGCCGCATCCGCCTCCACCTTTTCCCCGTGCCGGACAAGGCCGCCCTCCTCGCCGGCCGCCTCACCCGCCACCCGGACGCCCCCGCCTTCTACACCGCGCTTCGCGAGGCGGGCGTGGACGTCATCCCGCCCGGCGACGACTGGGACCGCGCCACTCATTTCCTCCGCCAGGACACCCACTGGAACCGCGCCGGCATGAGGCTGGCCGCCAGCCGCATCGCAGACGCCCTGCACTGGACCGGGGAAAACCCCGAGCCCGCTCCGCGCGACCTCGCTGGTTTCGGCGACCTCGTGGAGAGGCTCGACCTTGCGGAAAACTCCCCCGCGCAGCGCGAAGAGACCACCCCCGCCCCGCCCGACCGCCCCGTGCCGGCGGCTCCGGAAAACGCTACGGCCGTTCTCCTGGGCGATTCCTTCGTCAACATCTACGACGATCCCGGCCTCGCCTTCGCCGCCACCGGCAGCGGCCTGCGCTCCGCACTCACCGGCCGCTCCGGCGGCACCCTGCGCACCATCGCCATCAATGGCGGTGGAGCCACCACCGTCCGCCAGGCCCTCGCCCGCCTGCCGCAGGAAACCCTGGGCGCCGTGAGGGACGTCGTCTGGGTTATCGCCGAGCGCGACCTCTTCCTCACCGCCGACGCCGCCCGCCAGGCCGGCATCGAGTGGCGGACGGTCAGTCTTTCCGCCGCCCAAGCTGCAGCCCCTGCCGCCCCTGCCGTCGCCGGACGCCGCGTCATCGAGGCCACCCTGCTGGCTAAATCCGCCCTGCCCGATCCCCTGGCCAGCCCCTACACCCACTCGCTCTTTGTCGCCCGCTTCACCATCGACAGCACCGTCTCCGACCCCCCTCTGGGCACCCCCACGGCGGATGTTGTCCTCTGGAATTTCAAAGCCCGCAAAACCCAGCCCCCCGCCACGTGGCAGCCCGGCCAAAAAGTCCGCCTCACCCTGGACCTCTTCGACCGCCAGGAGGAACTCAAGCCCATCGACCTCACCGACGACTTCGATACGACATCCCTCACCCTCCAGTGGGCCGCAGATGCCATGCCGCTACCCTGACCTCAGCCAGCAGTGCGCTCAGGCCACCGCCGGCTTCAGGCCCAGCAGGCCGAAGACAGCCGCAGGCAAATCATCCAGCGCCGACTGGTCATTCTGCACCCGCGCATGCACCAGGGAGCCCAGCACGCACGAGGCCACATGCCGCGCCGTCATCGCCGGATCCGCCACCTGGATGACTCCGGCCTCCACAGCATCCTCCACCGCCCGCTCCAGATAGCTGATCCCGCGCGCCAGCAGCTCCTGCGCCTTGGCCTGAATGCGGGCGTCCTGCCCGGCCAGCTCAGCGCCCACACTCGCATATGGGCACCCGCACACGTGACCATACTTTTTCCAGCCCTCGCGCTGGCACTCCACCACCACCTCGCACCACCTCACCAGCCGGTCCAGCGGCGGCACCTCCGCGGAAAAAATCTTGTCCAACTCCGGCTGCTTCTTCGCCCAGTCGGCCTCGTAGGCGGCAATGGCCAGATCCGCCTTTGACGGGAAAAAATAGTAAAAGCTCCCCTTCTTCACCCCGGCCCGCTCGCAGATGTGGTCCACACTGACTGACCCGTAGCTGCTCGTCCAGATGAGGTCGAACGCTACTTGCAGCAGTTTTTCTTTGGCATCACTAACGCGGCCCATGGGGACTCGGGGACTGAAGGTTGGGGGATTCCGGAAACACCGGACACCTCATCTTGTCGCGGTTTTTCCACCCCCGCAAGACAGAACATGCCTGATCCTATCTCGGCCATTCGCCCCCGGGCATGGGACGCAGTTCCAGCTGTGCCGGATCGATCACCGCGTGGCGCACTTTTTTCCGGTGCCACGTCCAGGTCAGGTGCAGCAGCCCGTCGCCAGTCTGGATGACCGCCGGGTAGCTGAATTCCCCGCCCGCCTCGTCCTCCAGCACCAGCGCCGCCTTCCACTCGCGCCCGTCCGTGGAGACTGCCACGTTCAGCGGGCTGCGCCCCTTGGCCGTGTGGTTGTAGACCAGCACATGCCTGCCGTCCCGCAGCGTCACGGCATCCGTGCCCGCACTCGGGTTCGGCAGCGGCAGCGGGCTCACCGGCCCCCATGTGCGGCCCAGATCATCAGAGAAAACCTGGAACAGCGTCTTCTGCCGCGACCGCCCCAGTGCCATCAGCCGGTCCCCGCCGAGGCGGAGCACGCTGGGCTGGATGGCGTCCATCGGCGGGCTGCCCGGAGCCGAGGGCTCCGCCGTCGTCCACGTCGCGCCCAGGTCCGACGTCCGCTCAAAGTGGACCCGCCACACCGATGGCTTCGCCGCCGTCTCCGCGCTCGACGGGCAAAGCAGCGATCCATCAGCCAGCTGGACCGGCTTGTTTTTCACCGGACCCAGAATGCCCTCCGGCAGCCGCCGCGCCTCGCTCCACGTGCGCCCCCTGTCCGCACTCGTGCGCAGCATGCCC
>JANOAS010000409.1:0-4912 GCA_031411255.1 bacterium | reverse complement strand
ACAGCGTGGTTCAACAGCTCAAAGCGGCGGCCAGGGGGTTCCGCTCCTTCGCCAGCTATCGAGCCAGGATTCTCTTCTACTGCGGCGGGCTTGAACTCAAACCCTCCACAAAATCCCACGGAATTGGTTGAAGAGCCATTTATTTGCGCGTGGTATTTAATCACGAGTGCTGTTCACTTTCTCCAAAGCCGTCGATTCACAAAGCCATCAATATGAGAGCGACCAAACAAGCATATGGGAATCGGATCGAGGTGGCAGGATTGCGCCTGCCACCCCTCCCACGCCACCCGGCGTGCGGCTCCGCACCGGGCGGTTCCAATCAGACTCGTTGGGTGACTCGCCTCGTCTTCGATTTCGACTTCGGCTCGGCTCCGCAGTGCAGCCGGATCCAGATCATTGCCTGCTTCATCGGCTCTGCGATCAGGCTTCGCTTCCACGATGCCGCTCTCGCGGCAGGGCAGTCTCAGCCCAGGCACTCCCTGTTCCTTCAGGCAGGCGTTGTTCAGGGCGAAGCGCACGAGGCAGCAGCCGGCAGGCTGCCCCGCAGGGGTGAAGGAGCCGGAGGAGGCGACTGAATCAATTTTGACCCATGCGCCACTACCCTTTGCGGCTGCGGCTGGCATGGCAGACTTCGCCAGGGTTGATCCCCAGCTTGATCAGGTGGCGTCGCCGCGTCCCGAATCCGTGGCCTCCGCTGCGCTGCGCCCTGCGGGGCAGCCTGACGGCTGGCTGTCTCCCCGCGGTCGGCTCCTTCCGAGCAGAGGCCGCCCGCAACTCCTTGCCTTGCATTGATATTCGTTTAAATATTTTCATGATTTCTGGTTTTCATACAGGGGACTTGAACCCCATCTGGACTGCGCCTATGCTGGGCGCACACAAGACGCATCTGGACAACCGCCGGGGCTCTTCGCTTTCTGACATGCTTTTCTCCAATCCCAATATCAACCCTGCGCTCGACGCGCAGCGCCGCCCCAGCGGTGCCAGCGCTTGAGTCGACAGCTCCTCATTTGCGATGCCTACAGCCTACATCGAGACTACGATACCAAGCTACTACGTCGCCAGACCATCGTCCAGCCTGATACAGGCTGCCCGTCAGGCGAGCACTCGCGAATGGTGGGACGCCGGATGCTCTCAGTTCGATCTCGTCACCTCGCTGGAAACGTTGGATGAAGCGGCCAAAGGTGATCCAGAGATGGCATCAGCACGGCATCAGCTCCTGGCTTCGGTACGCCTGCTTGCTGTTACTGACGAGGTAATCTCACTCGCTGAGCGGCTTGTCTCCAGCGGTCTGATTCCCGCCAAGGCCGCCTCGGATGCGGTGCATATTGCTGTGGCATCTGCCCACGGAATCGACTACCTTGTTACCTGGAACTTTAAGCACATCGCCAATCCTTTTATTCAGGAACGGCTCCGTCTCCTTATATCAGGTGCGGGATTCCGGATGCCGATCATGTGCAACCCTGACGAATTATTACAAAACAATGACGACTATTAATCCCCCAACTCATGTGACTGACGAGGTTCTTTTGGAAGTTCGCAGGCACAAAGTGCAGATTGCTCAGGACTTTCGATTTGACGTCGTGGCGTTGGCACGATCTCTGCAAAGTCGGCAGGTGGGAGACCCGCGCTTCCCCACACCCAAAAGCGAACAAAACGCGACAGGGCAACCACCCCTTTCCCAATGATTTTTAACACAATCGTGGGCTAACCACTCAGGTTAGCCTTGGGCAGGGCCCCGAAGCCAAGCCTGGTTGAACGATTCGCGGCGAAGGCCCGAGAGGATTAAGCCTCAGTTTGCGCCGTCGGGCTAAGGCAATGAGGCGAAAGCTTTTTCCCGTGGTGGGGCGCATTCGACAGGTGCGACGCCCAATTTTGGTGCGTGCGGCGTTGGGCGGCAGGCTGGACGGGGGCGGGAGGGGCGCCCCGACGGCCTTTTCGCGGCGGCGGGCGCGTCTCAGGATGTGTTTTCGCCCAAGTGGTACGGGTTTTGCCCCCGGTTCACCCGCAGGCGTGCCCCGGCGAGGGCAGAGGACGCAGGCATGGGACCACGGCTGGCAGTCATGTGGGCACAAGGCGCTGGTTGCGGAGCAGCCGAAACAGGGAGCGGTGTTCGGGGCACAAGCGCGGGCGACGAAGCGTGGTGCGCGAATGCGGGTGAACCGGAGGCAAAACCCGTACCACTTTCCAAGGGCCGGTCACGACGGGATTGGCAGTCGGCGTGAGCACGATGGCTCCGGCCCGGAGCAGGCTGCGCACGCGTCCGTATTTTTCCTGGCCGCAGGGCTCAGGAACCCGAGGTGCCGCACGCGTGTGAAACCATCTGGATCATGAGGTGAATCGCCGGGCTGCCTCTGTTGATTTCGTCTTCGTCCGGCAGTGGAGGTGAATCCCCCCACCCGCCAGCCCTGCTGCGGCGACAGGTCCTTGGTTTGCGAGCCCTCCGGGATCGGGAGGACAGGAGCAGTGGTCTTGTCGTTTCTGCGGTTCCCGCCGGTCCAACCTCGCCATACCGCTCCTTTTTGCTTGTCGGCCTGCCGAATTTCCCCCAGCCTGCGGCACCTTCGGAAAATCCCATGAAAAACACCCGCCACCTCCTCCCAGGCCTGGCCGCTGCCCTCCTGGCCGGCGCGCCACTCGTGACCGCGCAAGACACCGCCCCCCGCCCTGACGGGTGGAGCCACTCCGGCGTCATCACCCTCCTGACCACGCCGGACGGAGCCAGCCTTCCGGCGGAGGCCGTGGTGGAGGGTTTCCCGGTGCTCGTCCGCCTGGACAGGGACTGGTTCGATTTTTCCCAGGCCAAACCCGGCGGTGAGGACCTGCGGGTCGCCTCCGAGTCGGGGGCAGACCTCCCCATTCAGATCGAGAACTGGGACGCCGCCGCCGGCACCGCCACCGTCTGGGTGCGGGTGCCCAGGATCACCGGAAACTCCCGCCAGGCGCTGCGCCTCCGCTGGGGAAATCCTGCCGCCGCCAGCGAATCCAAACCAGCGGCCGTCTTCAATGAGTCGAACGGATTTCTCAGCGTCTGGCACATGGCCGACGACGTGGTGGACGACACGGGCACGCTCCAGACCAAGGACGAAGGCACCACCTCCAGCCCCGGCATCATCGGAACGAGCCGCCACCTCGCCGGAAAGCAGGGGCTCTTCGGCGGGGACAAGATCCCCAATTTCCCCACCGGCGCCGCCCCGCACACCACCCAGGCGTGGTTCCGCGCAGAGCGGGCCAATGGCACCGTCATCGCCTGGGGCAATGAGCAGGCCCAGGGAAAGGTGGTCATGCAATTCCACAGCCCGCCCCACGTGCGGATGGACTGCTATTTCTCCGGCGCCAACATCGAGAGCCAGGGCCTCATGCCCATGAACGAGTGGATCCACGTCGTACACACGTGGAAGGAGGGCGAGTCCCGCATCTACGTGAACGGCGTGCTCTCCAACGCATCCACCCGGGCCGGCGCACCGCTCGCCATCAAATCCCCGTGCCGCCTGTGGATCGGCGGCTGGTATGGGAACTACGATTTCATCGGCGATGTGGACGAGGTCCGCCTCTCCCGCGTCACCCGGTCTCCCGAGTGGGTAAAGCTGGAGTACGAAAACCAGAAGGCGCAGCAAACCCTCGCCGGGCCGCTCATCCAGCCGGGCACGGAGTTCAGCGTCTCCCCGGCACAGGCCAGCATCCCGGAGGGAAAGGCGGCCACCTTTTCCGCGAAGGCCGGCGGGGCGCAGAAGGTCACCTGGTCGCTGGTGCGCGACGGCGTGGAGACGACCGTGGCCGTGGACCGGTTCAGCTATTCCCTGAACGCCGGCCGCGTCACCGGCGAGGCAAAGGCCACGCTGAAATTCACCGCCGTCTTCCCTGATGGGGCGAAGACAAAGGAGATCCCCGTGACGATCACGGAGGACGTGCCCGAGCCGGAATTCACCCTCACGGCCCCCGCCGCTTGGGACGGGCGGACACGCATCGAGATCACGCCGCAGGTGACCAACCTGGCCGCCATGCAGGCCAAAGGCGCAGGAGAGGTGAAGACCGAGTGGACCGTCGGCCCCTTCGCCACGCGGCGGGAAATCAGCGGAGGCAGCCTCATCCTCCACCACGCGCAAAACAGCGGCCCCCTCACCATCACTGCCACCATGACCAACGGCGGCAAACCGGCCACGCGCAGCGTGAGCATCCCCGTCACCGAGCCCGCCCACGACGCCTGGGTGGCCCGCACCCCGGACGCGGACGAGAAACCCGAGGACGGCCAGTTCTACGGCCGCGACGCGGCGGGCGAAGGCACCCTCTTTTGGAACAGCACCGTCCCCGCTGGTGCAGACTCCGCCTTTCTCCGCGTCTTCGCCGGAGACCAGCCCTATAAAACCGAAACCGCCAAACCCGGCGCGGGCGGAGCGTGCTCCTTTTCCGTCCGCCTGAAGCCCGGCCTCGTGAAATACCGCACCGAGTGCGGCACCGTGACCGGCGGAAAGGAAACCATCCTCCACAAGGCCGAAAACCTCGTCTGCGGAGACGCCTTTCTCATCGACGGCCAGTCAAACGCCGTCGCCACCGACTGGGGAAAAGACCCGCCGCCGGATTTCCACAGCGAGTGGATCCGCAGCTTCGGCAGCACCTCCGGCAGTGAAAAAGGCGTCCACCTCTGGGGCGAGGCCGCCTACCGCAGCCGGGACGCGGACAAGCTGACCATCGGCTACTGGGCCATGGAGCTGGCCCGCCGCCTCGTCGACGAGGAAAAGATGCCCGTCTGCTTCATCAACGGAGCCGTGGGCGGCACCCGCATTGACCAGCATCAGGCGAACCCGGCGGACCATACCGTGGCAGGCAGCCTCTATTCGATCTATGCCACCCTCTTGAATCGGGTGGCGGGAGCCAAGCTGACTCATGGCATCCGCGGCGTCTTCTGGCACCAAGG
>JANOAS010000408.1:0-27153 GCA_031411255.1 bacterium | reverse complement strand
GAACACGGCATTGATCCCCAGAGCGGACTCGCAGCGGGCAAGGAACCCCAGGGAAATTGGAAGGCCTTTTTCAGCCGCATCGGCGAGACCGCCGGAGGCAGCTACGCCCCGCGCTCCATCATGGTCGACCTGGAGCCCAGCGTCATCCAGGAGGCCCGGCAGTCCTGCGGATCACTGTTTAATCCGGCCAACATGATCTCCCGCATCGAGGGCGCCGGGGGCAACTTCGCCGTCGGCTACCTGACCGAGGGCCGCGAGGTCCTGGACCAGGTGCTGGAGCGCGTCGAGCATGAAATTTCCAAGACCGACAACATGGGCGGCATTTTTGTCATCCACTCGCTCGGCGGCGGCACCGGCTCCGGCCTTGGCTGCCTCATCATGGAGGCCATCAAGCAGCAGCACGCGGAGGTGCCCATCTTCGCCATCTCCGTCTTCCCCAGCCCGCAGGTTTCCTCCGTCGTCACGGAGCCGTACAATACCGTTTTCGCCATGCACTTCCTGCGCAAGTGCGCAGACGCCTGCATCGTCTTTGACAACGAGGCGCTCTTCCAGCTGGCCAACCGCCGCTGGGGCATGGAGAACCCCTCCGTCGACGACCTCAATCAGCTCATCACCGAGGTCCTCGCCGGCCTCACCGCCTCCATGCGCTTCTCCGGTTTCCTCACCGTGGAAATCAGCGCGCGGGAACTGATGACGAACCTCGTCCCGCAGCCCAGCCTGCACTTCCTCTCCGTCGCCTTTGCCCCGCTCAATCCGCCGGAGCAGAGCCGGTTCGAGGAGATCCCCATCTCGGAAATGATCGAGAGCCTTTTCGACAACAACGCCTTCTTTGCCGCGTGCTCGCCCATGGACGGCCGCTTCCTTTCCTCCGCCGTGCTCTACCGCGGCGTCATGGAGGACAAGCCCCAGGCCGACGCCGCCCTCGCCGCCGTGGGCAAGCGCCTGCCCCTTTGCTCGTGGATCCCGACCGCCTTTAAAATCGGCTACGTCGAGCAGCCCGGCACCACCCATCGCAAGTCGATGGTCCTCCTGGCCAACAACACGGAGATCAGCCGCGTGATCGGGCGCATCTGCACAAACTTCGACAAGCTCTGGCAGCGCAAGGCCTTCCTGAACTGGTACCTCGCCGCAGGCATGACGGAGGACCAGATAGCCGCCATGCGCGCCTCCGCCGGCGAACTCATCGAACTCTACCGCCGCGCGGAAGAGAGCGGTGCCGCCACCGCCAGGACTAACACGATGGCCGCGCCCCAGAGCGCCCCCGCCGTCATCCCCGGACCGCGCCCCGCCAGCGCGCCCACGCCCGCCTCCAGCGCCGCCGTCTACCAGCCGGCTCCCGCACCAGTGCCCGCCGCCCCGGCTCCAGCCCCGGCCATGCCGGCGCCCCCGCCTGCTGCACCGCCGGCCGCACAGCCCACAGCCCCGCTCCCCGCAGCAGACCCGATGCGCGGCCCGGTCCGCCTGCGCGACCTCGTCGAGCAGCGCCGCAACCGCCAGAGCTAAATCCCCAACGCCACCTTTCACTTCCTCTTTTTCCCATGCGCGAGATCCTTTCCATTCACGTCGGCCAGGCCGGCAACCAGATCGGCCACGAATTTTGGCGCCTCGTCCTGCGCGAGCACGGCCTCAAGCCCAACGGCACGCCCGAGCCCGATTCAGACATCGCGTCGAACTCCCGTTCCGACGTCTTTTTCCACACCAACCGCGACGGGAAATACACCCCGCGTGCCATCCTCGTGGACCTCGAGCCCGGCGTCATCACCCGCATCGAGGGCGGAGACATGAACGACCTTTTTGACGAGGCCAACATCGTCAAAAAACTCCCCGGTGCCGCCAACAACTGGGCCCGCGGCTACCACTCCGAGGGGCAGAAGGTCATCGACCAGATCATGAACGTCATCGACAATGCCGTTCAGAAAACCGAATCCCTCCAGGGATTTCTCTTCACCCACTCGATCGGCGGCGGCTCCGGCTCCGGCCTCGGCTCGCTCATTTTGACCCGCCTTCGCGCCGCCTACCCGAAGAAAAAAATCTTCACCTTCTCTGTCGCCCCCTCGGCCCTCATTTCGGACTCCGCCGTTGAGCCGTACAATGCCATCCTCACCCTGGCAAAACTGCGCGACACTGCGGATGCCGCCGTCATCCTCGACAACGAGGCCCTCTTCCGCATTGCCAAGAACCGCCTCGGCCGCGCGCCGAATTACATGGACCTCAACCGCATCGTCGGCCTCATCATTTCCTGCATCACCGCCAGCCTGCGCTTCCCCGGACGGCTGAACACCGACCTCGGCGAGATCGTCATGAACCTCGTCCCCTTCCCCGGAAATCACTTCCTCACCGCCTCCTTCGCCCCCATGCGCGGCCAGGCCAAGGATCAGATCGTCCGCACCCCCTTCCCCGAACTCGCCCAGGAAACCTTCAGCGCGGAAAATTTCACCGCCGCCATCGACTTCGACCACGGCGTCTTCCTCTCCGCCTGCGGCCTCTTCCGCGGCGACGTCAAGGCGCGCGAGGTCGATGAAAACATGGCCTCCCTCCGCAAGAGCCTCAACTTCGCCTCCTACGTCCCCACCGGCATCAAGCTCGGCATCACCGAGACCGCCCCGGACGGCTACGCCTCCAGCGGCCTCGCCCTCGCCAACCACACTGGCATCGCCAGCGTCTTCGATCGACTGGTCCAGCAGTTCGACATCATGTTCGAAAACCACGCCTACACCCACTGGTATGAAAACAATGGAGTCAGCCGCGACGAAATGCTCGCCGCCAGAAACGCCGTCGCAGAACTTTCAGCCTCCTACAAGGACTCAGCCTAGCGCCCCAGGCCGCAGCGCCGCAGTCTTCATGAAACCCGCGCCCATCAGCACCCCGGACAAGCTTCAGGCCCGCCTGGTCGTCGCGACCAAGTCGGTCGAGGACCGGCGTCGCATCGCCTTCCGCGATCACGCCAGGGTCTGGGACCTCATCGACGCGCTGAAAAGCCTTGCCTCCATTCGCGAGGAAGCCGGGGATTTTGCCCGCGCGGAGTGCCTCTACCGCGAGGCCATTGCCCACGCCAGTTCGGCCAAAGTCCCCCGGCCCGAAATCATGTTCGAGCTGCAGAGCCACCTGGCCTACCTCTACGACCGCCTCGGCCAGCCGGAGCGCGCCATCGATGCCTACCGCCAGGCCCTCGCCATCGGAGAGGCGCACCCGCTGCCGGACCCGGACCGCATCGGCGTCGTCAACAACAACCTCGCCCTCCTCCACAAGCAGCGCGGGGATTTTGTTCAGGCCGCCAACCGCTACGAGACCGCACTCGCCGTCTTCCGCTCCCACCATGGCGAGGTCGACCTCCGCGTCGCCAGCGTCTACAACAACCTTGGCGTCCTCCACTACTCCGCCAGCGACACCGCCACCGCCCTCGCCATGCACCAGCGCGCCCTCGCCATCCGCCAGGAACTCAGCGCCAGCCTCAACGGTGCCGCCCGCCAGGACGTCCGCCAGTCCTTCACCAACCTCAGCCACATCTACAGCACCCTCGGCGACGAAGCCCGCGCCGACTTCTACCGCCAGCAGGCCAGCGCCCTCGCCGAAGGCCCAACCCCCGCCACCGGTGCAGAAGACGAGCTGTCCATGCGCTCCTGATTCAGGATATCCACCCCGCCCCGGGGAATCGTAGGCCACGCTGCGGTTTTCCGATTTCCGTTCTCTGATCTTTGATCTTTGAACTCTGATCTCCGCTCTCCGCTCTCCCCTCTCCGCCCTCACCCACCCGCGCGCTCCAGCCGGTGCGCCGTCCACGCACCCTCCGGCAGCGCGCTCCGGCAGAGGTCCAGCACATGCTCGTGGTGGGTGAAAACCAGGACCTGAGTCTGCCGCGAGAGCGCCGCCAGCACCGGCAGCAGCGCCGAGGAGCGAGCATCATCAAAAGTCATCAGCAAATCATCCAGCACCAGCGGGAGTGGCTCGTGGGAGGCAAAGTGACTTTCCAGCGCCGCCAGCCGCAGCGACAGGAAAAGCTGGTCCCGCGTGCCCTCACTCAGCTGGTCCACGGCCACCGGCACCGTGCCGCGACGGGCCACGATGTCCGGCGTGTCGTCCCCGCTCCATGCCGTGTCCAGCCCGTCAAACGCGCCCAGGGTCAGCCGGGAAAAAAGCTCCCCCGCCCGCCGCATGAGTGGCCCTTGGTGCTCCTGGCGGAATTGCTCGATCTGGCGCGAGAGCCAGTGCGTGGCCAGCCGCAGCCGGACGTAACGGGCGGAATCATGCGCCAGCCTGGCAGCCAGATTTTCCGCCTCCTGCCGGTGAGCCGCAGCCGCGTCGGTGGCTGATTCCAGCTCCGCCAGCCGCCGCCGCGCTGCGTCCGCCGTGCGCAGGCATTCATCGCGCCGCGCCGCCAGGTCCCGCAGTGCCGCCTCCGTCTCCCCGCACTCGGGCCCCATCTGCGCCGGGTCCTCCGCAGAGAGCCTTTCCAGAAATGATCCCAGCGCCTCCCCCCGTGCCAGGGTGTGCAGGATTTCCCGCTGCTGGTCCCGCCCCGTCACCAGCCGCGCCCGTTCCTCCAGCCCGGCCAGCACCGGCTCCAGCGCCTCCTCCGTTTCCACCCCGGCGGCGGCCAGCACCGCCGCCATCTGCTGCTGCGCCAGACTCAGCGCAGCCGTCTTTTCCCGGTGCCGCATGCGCAGCGCCGCGATCTCCCGCGTCAGCCGCTCGTGCGTCGTCCGCGCCGTCCGCGCCTGACCCAGCGCCTGCCACAGTGCGGACTCCAGCCCGTCCACAGGCCCGTCCGGCAGGGCCAGTGCGGAGGCCGTCCGCTTCACACGCGCCTCCCAGGCCATCGTTGCTTCAGCCAATCCCGAGGCCTCCTGCCGCAGCGTCTGCCAGCGGTCAAAAAGGTCCGCCACCCGGCGCCGGCGCTCCAGCAGCTCCAGCGCGTGCGCAACAGCCATCCCGCCAGACAGCCCCGCCTTCGCGCAGACAGCCTCCCACTTTTCCAGCACCGCCGCCGCCTTCGCCTCCCGCGCGGCTTTTCCCTCGCGCCAGCGCTCCAGCTCCCGCCGCACCTCATCCCGCTGCTGCTCCAGAGAGGCCCTCGCCCCCGCCTCCTGGTCCGCCAGAGAAAGCCTGCGCGCCGCCTCCTGCTCCAGCACGGAAAAAGCCCGCCCCGCCCCGCCGCCCAGCGCGGCCTCCAGCCCGGACGCCGCCGCCGCCATCAGGTCGCGCCGCTCCGCCGTCTCCTGCCTGGCCAGCTGCACACGTCTCGTCAACTCCGCTGCCTTCACCCAGTCCTCATGCCACTCCAGCATCACCTCCGGCAGCTCCGGCTCCACACCGCACGCCTGCCAGAGCTTGCGCCAGCCCGTTTCCCAAGCCTCCAGCGCCGCCACCACCGCTGCCTCCACCCGCCCCACCTCCTCCAGCGCTTCCTTCACCGCCGCCGCCTCGTCGCGCAGTTGCTCCACCTTGGCCACCGCCTCCGCCTCCGTGCGCAGCAGGTCCGCTACCTCATCCGCAGCCTCCACCGCCGCATCATGGGCCGCCTGTGCCTCGGCCAGCTGCCCGCCTGGTTTGTAAATCATCCCGCGTTCCGCCTGCCGCAGAGCATCACGCTTCACCCGCACCGCGGCCAGGTCCGCCTGCCCCGGCAGCGCCCGGCGCCGTTGCAGCGCCGCCAGTTCCCGCTCCGCCCGGCGCTCCGTCTTTGCCGCCGCCTCCGCCTCCTTCTTCACCGCCGCCAGCCGCGCCTCCAGCTCAGCCCGTAAGGCCCCAGCCTGACGGATCGCCGCCCGCGCCGGCACAGGCAGCGCCGCCGCCGCCTCCGCACTCACAGTTGTCCCCCGCAGCCGCCGCATCTGCGCCTCCAGCTCCGCCTCCATTTTCTTCAGCTCGCGCTCCGCCGCCGCCAGCGTGCGACCCGCCTCCACCGCCGGGCCCGCCGCCGCGTGCGCCTCCCGCAGCCGCTCCAGCGCACCCGCCGCCGCCCCCGCCTCGCCCAGCGCCGCAAGCTTTCCTGCCACCAGCTCAGCTGCGCGCTCCTGCGCTTCCGACTGACCCGTTGCCTGCTCCACCGCACGCCGGGCCGCCTCCAGCTCCGCCGCCGCCGCCTTCAGCTCCTGCTGCTCCGCCAGCGTCATCCGCAGACCAGCCGCCACCTCCAGCCCACCCGCCACGCCCAGCTCCACCAGCCCGCTGCGCAGCCCCGGCTCCAGCGCCGCCGCCTCCGCCCCCGCCTTCGCCAGCCGCGCCCGCTGTTCACGATGCAGACTCATTTCCCCGTGCAGCGCCTCTATTTCCCCTTCCGCCGCCAGCACCTCCGCCCGCAGCACACAGGCCGCCAGCTGCTCCTCCAGCGCCTTCAGTTCATCCGCCAGCCGCGCTACTTCCGCCTCCGCCGCGCGGCGTCCCACCCGCGCCTCGCGCGCCTCTGTCACAAATCCCCCGCCCACCTCCGGCAGCGCCGGCAGCCCGCCCAGCGCCTCCTCCCGCGCCCGCAGCCCGGCCAGCGCGGGCAGCGCATCCAGACACCGCTTCACCACCTCCAGCCTTGCCTGACGCCTTGCCATTTCCTCCGCCACCGCCCCCAGCGCCGTCTCCGCCTCCTTCACCGCAGCCTGCGCAGACCCCCACTCATCCGGGGCCACCGCCGCCTGCTTCGCCGCCTTCTCCGCCTCCTCGTACGCCTTCACCGCCGGGCGGATCGACACGCCCGTCACCGCCCGTCCGTTAAAGATCCGCCTCGCCTCCCCGTCTAGGGACTCCAGCACCCGGTGCACTGGCGTCCCACCCAGACTCGCCGAGAAAAGCGCCCGCCCCAGGTCACCCCGGCCCGCCAGCAGTTCCCGTCCGCCCTCGCGCAGCTGGTCCGCCGTCAGTCCGAACATCGTCGTGAAATATCCCCGGTCCACCGGCCCCAGCCACCCTGCCAGCGCTCCGTCCGGCAGCGCCGTGCCGTCCGCCGCCAGCAGCGTGTCCTTGTTTCCCTTTCGCCGGAAAAAAGTCAGCCCGGCACCATCCCGCCCCCGCACCGTCGCGCCGATCCTCAGGTCCTTCGCCTTGTGCAGGAAGTCATCCCCCGACCGCACCGGCACGCCAAAAAGCAGATCCCCCATCGCCCGCAGCAGCGAACTCTTCCCCGCCTCATTCGGCCCGTACAGCACATGCAGGTCCGCCCCGGCCTCCCCCTGCGGGAAATCCAAAACCAGCCCCGTGAACGGCCCGAAAGCCGGCACCTCCATCCGTTCAAACCTCATGCCGCCCTCCCCCTTCCGAAACCCGCCACTCCATGCCGCACCCGCCCCGCCGCGAGCCCCGTGCTGCGGAAATCAAAGAACCACCTCTGTGCCAGCATCAGCATCATCGTCACCGCAGCCGGCCAGCCCAATTCCCGGACCGGCCCCGCTGCCTCATTTTCCATCCACGCTCCCCGCCTGCGGCGCAATCGAAGATTCACACCCGCCCCCAGCCTCCACACCTGCATTTTACCCCGCGTGTGCTACTGGATTCGCCATCCACCCCACGCCCCGGCACGCAAAATCATGAACTCCCTTTTGAAAATCCTCCTCCTCCTGACGGCCCTCGCCAGCCCGGCACTGGCCGCCGGTGAAAAACCGAACGTCCTCGTCATTCTAGCGGACGACCTCGGCTACGGCGACGTCCATTGCTACAATCCCGAACGCGGGAAAATCCCCACCCCGCACATCGACGCCCTGGCCGCGCAGGGCATGCGCTTCACGGATGCCCACACCTCCAGCGCCGTCTGCTCGCCCACCCGCTACGCCCTGCTCACCGGCCGCTACCACTGGCGCTCCCGGCTTCAATCGGGCATCGTCGGTTACCTGGAGAAGCCGCTCATCACGCCGGAGCGGCTCACTCTTCCCGGTTTCCTCAAGCAGCAGGGCTACCGAACCTCCGCCATCGGCAAGTGGCACCTCGGCTGGGATTTCCAGATGACAGCGGATGAAATCAAGCGCCTCAAAAGCTACGGCGGCAAGGCGGGCGGCGGCGGCAAAGCGTCCACCGATGCCACGGAGGAAGACCGCGCCGCCTGGCGAACCATCTACTCCCGCCCATTTCGCGGCGGCCCGGTCGCAGTCGGGTTCGACTCCTACTTCGGCACCGATGTGCCCAACTGGCCTCCCTACTGCTTCATCGAAAACGAGCGCACCGTTGGCATCCCGTCAGAGCTGCTTCCCGCAGAAGCCTTGCGTAAAAACCAGGCCAGCCTCCAGGGGCCCGCCCTGCCCGGGTGGACTCTGGAGAAAATCCTCCCTTCCCTCGCCGACCGCGCCTGCGCCTCGCTCGAGGAGTCGGCGAAAAAACCCGGACCCTTCTTCCTCTACCTCGCCCTCACCGCGCCGCACACCCCCATCGCCGTCACACCGGACTGGCAGGGCAAAAGCGGGCTCAACGCCTATGCGGACTTCGTCATGGAGACCGACGCCGTCGTCGGTCGCGTACTCGCCGCCCTCGAGAAAACCGGCGCCGCGGCAAACACGCTCGTCCTTTTCACCAGCGACAACGGCTGCGCCCCCTACGCCGGGGCCGCAGAGCTGGAGAAGAAGGGCCACTTCCCCAGCGGCCCCCTGCGCGGCTACAAGGCGGATGCCTGGGAGGGCGGCCACCGCGTTCCCTTCATCGTCCGCTGGCCCGGCGTCGTCGCCCCCGCCACCCGCAGCGATGCCCTCGTCCAGCAGACCGACCTCATGTCCACTCTCGCCGACACGCTCGGCGCGAAACTCCCCGACCACGCCGCCGTGGACAGCGTCAGCCTCATGCCCGTGCTCAAGGGCGGCGCCGCCCCGGTTCGCGAGAACGCCATCAGCCACGCCTCCAGCGGCCTCGCCACCCTGCGGAAGGGCCCGTGGAAAATCATCTTCGGCCAGAAGGGCGGCGGCTTCGCCGGAGCGCCCGGCGTCAGCCCTACCGGCCAGCTCTACGACCTCGCCACCGACCTCGGAGAAACCAAAAACCTCTGGGACGACAAACCCGAACTCGTCGCCGAACTCACCGCCACCATGGGCAGACTCGTCGACGACGGCCGCAGCACCCCCGGCCCCAGGCAGCAGAACGACGTGACCGTGCGCTGGCACAGGTTCCTCCAGTCCGGGAAAAAAGCAGAGTGAATCCCGACATTCGCAGCAGCCCCGTAGTACTTGACCTGCCCCCCTCCCCGGCCTCAGAGTCGCTCCCATGACCACACCACTCGCATTCCTTGGCACGCCAGAGATGCTCCTCATCCTCGGGCTGGGGGCCATCCTGCTTCTCCCGGCCGCCCTCATCTTTGTGCTCGTCCGCCGCGCAAAGAAAGCCGGCCCGCGTTCCGGTGGCGGAGGCTGCGGCCACGGTTGCGGCTGCCATCAGGCACCGACACCTCCTCCCATTCCTACCGCCCAGCCCGCTCCTCCCTCGGATGGCCAAGTCTGAAAAAAACACCCATTTTCCTCATGAGCAAAAAATACAACGTCGCCGTCATCGGTTATGGCTGGGCCGCCACCGCCCACATCGCCGCCATCAACGCCACCTCCGGAGCCCAGGTCACCGCTGTCTGGTCGTCCCGCCCGCTGGACTCCGCAGAACTCACCGCCAAGCACGGCAGCCCCATCACCGCCTACACCGACCTCGCCGCCATGCTGGCCAGCCCGGAGGTGCACGTCGTCGACATCACCAGCTACCCGAATCAGCACGCCGCCCAGTTCATCGCTGCGGCAAAGGCCGGGAAACACATCATCGTTGAAAAGCCGCTCGCCATCGAGTGGAGCGAGATCCTTTCCATGAAGCAGGCTGCGGAGCAGGCCGGGGCGAAAGTCTGCGTCTGCTTCGAGTGCCGCTGGTCCTCCCAGTTTCTCGCCACGAAGGCCGTGCTCGACCAGGGCCTCGTCGGCAGCATCCACTACGGAGAGGTCGATTATTTCCACGGCATCGGCCCGTGGTACGGCCAGTACCGGTGGAATACCAAGCGCGAACTTGGCGGCAGCGCCCTCCTCACCGCCGGGTGCCACGCCCTCGACGCCCTCCTCCTCTGCATGGACAGCGAGGTCACCGAAGTCACCAGTTACGCCACCCAGAGCGCCCACCCCATCTTCGCCGCCTACGAGTACAAGACCAGCGCCACCACCCTCCTCCGGTTTAAAAACGGAGCCGTCGGCAAGTGCGCCGCCATCGTCGACTGCTTCCAGCCCTACTATTTCCACACCCACCTCGTCGGCAGCGAGGGCTCCATCCTCGACAATAAATTCCACAGCATGAAACTCGCCGGCCTCGACAAGGGCGGCTGGTCCGAGCTGAACATGAAAATGCTCGACAGCGGAGACGTGAGCGACCACCCCTACCAGTCCCAGTTCCAGGCGTTCTTCGATTCGCTGGAAACCGGAAAAGACATGCCGCTCTCCAGTTTCGCCCACGCCTTCGCAACCCACCGCGTCATCGCCGCTGCGGACAAGTCCGCCGCCGAGGGCCGCCCGGTCCAGCTCTCGGAGATCCCCGTCTCCTAGCACGCGCGCACCATGCCCTCCGCCCTCGCCATCGCGGCGCATCCGGACGACATCGAGTTCGTCATGGCCGGCACCCTCCTCCTGCTCAAGGAGGCCGGCTGGGACATCCACTGCCTGAACGTTTCCTCCGGAAACCTCGGCAGCACCACCATGAATGCCGCCCGGACCGCCCGCACCCGCCGCCGCGAAGCCCAGGCCGCAGCGAAGCTCATCGGCGCAACCTGGCACGCCCCCTTCTGCGATGACCTCCTCGTTTTCTACAACGAGGAAAACCTCCGCCGCCTCACCGCCGTCGTCCGCGCCGCCCGGCCCACCGTCGTCCTCACCCACGCCCTCAGCGACTACATGGAGGACCACATGATCACCGCGCGCCTCGCCGTCACCGCCGCCTTTGCCCGGGGTGTGCCAAACTTCCGCTCCACCCCGCAGCGCACGCCCGACCTCACCCCGTGCGTCGTCTACCACGCCCAGCCCTACGGCGGACTCACCCCGCTGCGCCAGCCCGTCACACCGGAGCTGCTCATCGACACCACCACCGTCCACGCCACCAAGCGCGCCGCCCTCGCCTGCCACGCCTCCCAGAAGGAGTGGCTCGACAAATCCCAGGGCCAGGAAAGCTACCTCACCACCCTCGACGACTTTTCCCTCACCCTCGGCCGCCTCGGAAAAAAATTCCGCCACGCCGAAGGCTGGACCCGCCACCTTCACTACGGCTTCGGCACCGCCACCGACGACCCGCTTCGCGACACCCTCGGCAAAAAACACCTCATCCTTCGAAAATGAACTACCGGACCTCCAGCCTCAGCCCAGATTGGTGGGACTACACCTGCCTCCCCCTCGATATCGTTAATGAAGTCGCCCGACTCACCCCGCGCGATTTGGAGAAACTTAGCCGCCCGGGCTTTCGCGTCAGCTTCTACGACACCCTGGAGGAATTCTACCTCGCCGAAGCCCTCGAGTACATCCACGCCTGGCAGCAGAGCACCCCGGATAATCCCGTCGGCATCTGCGGGCCCATCGGCCCCACGGAGCAACTCCCCCTCGTCGCCCGCCTCGTCGCCGACCTCGGCCTCGACGTCCGCAGCGGTCACTTCTGGGGCATGGACGAGTGGTTCGATGTCGAGACAGGACGCGAAGTCCCCGCCACCCACCCCCTCTCCTTTGAAAAGGCCGACCGCGAACTCTGCTTCGACAGGATGCCGAAAAAACTGCGCCTCCCCGACGCTCACCTCCATTTCCCCAAGGCAGACACCGCCGCCTTTCGGAAAACCTGGACCTCAGGCGTGCGCTGCGCCGTCATGCAGGGCGGCCAGGGGGATGTGAAACACTGGGCCTTCAACGACCCGCCCGCGCGCAAAGGCAAACACAAAGCCGCCCCGCCCACCCCGGCCGAGTACCGCCAGCTCGCCACCCGCGTCGTCGATCTCCACCCCCTCACCATCGCGCAAAACGCCCGCACCAGCGGCGGGGGCAACATCGCCATGGTCCCCACCAAAGCCATCACCGTCGGCCCCGTCGAGACCTGGCTCGCCGACAAAGTCAGCATCTGGCAGGCCGGCAAACACGACAACCCCTTCGGCCAGCGCCTCACCGCCTGGCTCATTTCAAAGCGGCTCCCCACCTCCTGCGTCCCCATGTCCCTCCTCGCCGACCACCCCAACGTCCATTTCCACTACTACCGCCCCGGCCTCGGCTCCTGCGCTGTCGAGATGCACTGAGCAGCCCGCGGACAGGTCACAGGGATCAAGCACGGATTCGACGCACAGCCTGAACCCCAACACAGAAAATTCGCCCGGTACTCTGGCCCCAGCCTGGAGGAGGATGATCCCGTGTGGGATACTTTCCCGAAGATCCCATAACCGCAGCGTTTCTGGAAAGTCGTCGCCAAACGGTGAACCCACAGAACAAGTTGATGGCCACCGCCTATATCTTGGACCAGACAGATGTGATCAAGAGGTCCGGCATCTCGCCCAAAGAGGCGCTGGAAGGCCCATTTGGCGCTTACAAAACATTTCAGGTAAAAATCTCTGAAGTGGAGCGCCTCACGCATCTGACTTTCACTTTGGCTCAAAGAAAGAGTCCCTGAGCATGTGTGATCCACTGGTGGTGAATCCGCCGAAATCCAAGAAGACGAATTCCGCTGGTGCTCATGAACGCTTGGTGCCCGGCGATACCCCAGAGGGGTACCGTTACTTGGGCGGCTTTAAAGACTTTCATGCAGATTAGCACCAATCACTAACACTCGCAGAATACTTCATCCTCATTCATCAACCTCCCGCAACAGGCTGCTGATCTTTTCAGCCAAGAACTTGCACACGAAGCGACTGAAGGCATTTCCAAGGATGCAGCCAGGCACCTCAACCTGGAATCTCTGGCCACACTATTCCTTGCCGACAGGTCTACAAGAAACCGACCACTAGAAAACTCAAAGGCCACATCAACGTGATGTGGAACGGTCAAGACAGATTTCTTTGGCCTTTATCTCAATCCCGCCTGCTTCTCCCCACCCACGACGGCCAGCACCACACCGGCATACAAGCGGTGGCCGTAGTCGTTCGGGTGGTTCAGCCCGTTGCCGGAGAGGTCGAGGTAGTTCTTGCGCTCAACGATGGCGGACCAGACAGAGGTCACATTGGCGAAGGCAATGCCGGGACCGCTGAGTTTCTCCAGGGCCGTGGCGTAGGCGGGGTAGAGGTCGGGAGAGGCTCCGGTCCACTCGCTGTTGGCCGTCATGGGGGAGATGACGATGAACACGCAGCCAGGCAGCGCGGTGCGGGTCCCCTGTATCATTTCCCGCGTCAGTCTCACCAGTTCCTCCGGCGTGCGGCGGCCGGAGGCGTCGTTCATGCCGAAGGCGATAAGGAGCACGTCCGGTTTCTCCGCGATGACCGCCGGCACCCGCGTCAGACCCCACGCCGCATCCATCCCACCCACGGAGAGGTTCGCCAGGGTCACTCTGCCGCCGAAGCGCTCCTCCAGCCCCCGTGCCACAAGATCCGGGTAGCCCGGCTGGTTGGGCGCGGCCTTTGACAGGGCCGAGGCATCAGCCCCGGTGGAAATGCTATCGCCGAGCATTACCATCTTCACCGGCTCCTTCGCCTTCAGCTTCGCCCGCAGGCCGCCCAGCTGCGCGTCCGTGGCAGGGGGAGTGACGGGCGGCTGCCAGTCGTCCGCGCTGGCGTAGTTCGCCGTGCACTGGAGGTCGTGCATGATCCGGCCCGGTCCGTAAAACATCCACGCCCCCGTCCCCTTTTGCGCCTTGTAGGCATTGGGCGAGTTCGGCGCCGGATGCAGTTCGGCCGTCGTTTTGTAAGGAATCCTCGACTCCGCCGTCAGCCGCAGCACCCGCGAGCCCGCCTCCCAGGTGAAATCCCTCCCCGCTTCAAACTCCCCCTCGCCGCTGGACCTTGCCAGCTTCGGAACCTCGCGCGGCACGTGCAGCAGCCGCGCCATGGCGGCGGCCTTTGTCTCCCCCGTGAAAAAGAGCGGCTCACCGGCATGAAGCAGGCTGGCGAGACCGGTGACGAGGACAAAAATGACGGGCAGTTTCATGCGGGCGCTGGGAGGTGAGTTGAGGGCGGTTGTTTCCACCCCCGCCAATCATCAGCCTGGCCACCGCAGAGTCAAAATCGAGTTCCCTTTCGCACCCCGCGCTCTGGGGTAATGTATCGCCTCACCATGACCCTCCGCCGCACTCCATTCCCGCGCCACTTTTTCCGCCTGCGGCTCGCCGCTCTGGCCTGCTGGCTCGCCGCCGCTGCCTGCACACCCGTCTCAGCGCAGGAGGTGCAGCAGCACGGACTGGTCCTGGAGCAGTGGGTGCGCGACACATTTTTTAACAGCTACAAACCCGCCAGCTACACGCAGAAGTGGGACATCCCGGCGTCTGAAAACAAGACTCACGGCAGCGTGCCGGTGAATCCCAAGGCTGCCAAATACGGCACCCCGGTAGACCTCGGCGACGCTCTGCGGCAGTTTAAAATCGACGAGCCCTTCATCCTCGTCATCGGCTACTGGAAACAGGAGGGCGATGTGAAACGCTTCGTCAACATCGCTGCCCCCCGCATCGAAACCGCCGTCTGGAAAAAGCTCTGGGGCCCGGTGACCCTGGCCGACCTGGAGAGGCTGGACGCCGTCATCAAGGACAAATCCCTCACCCCAGAAGAAGCCCGCGCCGCGGCCAAAAAAATCAAGAGCGCTCCGCCCTTCACAGAGTCGGTCATCGTCGTCAATCCGAAGATCGACTCCCGCACCCAGCGCCGGCTCCAGTGCAGCCTGAAGTTTGACGACGTCTTCAGGCACCTCGCCCCGGGCACCGACTCCAAACCCCAGGCGCAACCCGGCCTCTGGGGCGTCCCGTTTCCACAGACCGTTGCCTCCAAGCCAAGGACCTTCACGAAATAATCCGGCACGCAGGCACGAAAATCTGCCCGCTGCGCACCAAGAAAAACGGCGGAGGCCGTGAAGCCTCCGCCGTTCGATCCGGCGTGAGCCGGGTGAATTTTTACTCGCTCAGCGGAGCCGCTGCCTCCGCCGGAGGGCCGGCTTCAGCGGGCTGTTCCACTTCAAATTCCAGCGCCTTTTCCGTCTGCTTGCGCTTCACGAGGACCTTGTCGCCCTCCTTGATGTCGCCACGCAGCAGGCTTTCGGCCAGCGGGTCTTCCAGGAAACGCTCCACCGCACGGCGCATTGGACGCGCTCCGTAGGCCGGGTCGTACCCTTCCTCGATGAGCAGGTCCTTCGCGCGCTCTTCCAGCGTGATGACGATCTGCTTTTTCTTGATCCGGTCGACCACCTTGCGGATTTCCAGATCGACGATGCGGACGAGGTCCGGCTTGTCGAGCATGCGGAAGACAATGAGGTCGTCCAGACGGTTGAGGAACTCCGGCTTGAAGAATTTCTTCGCCTCGACCATCAGCTTGCCCTTCATCCCCTCGTGGTCGGTCTTGTCCGGCCCGATGGCGCCGAATCCCATCACATTCTGCTTCTTGATGGTCTCCGCCCCGACGTTCGAGGTCATGATGATGATCGTGTTCCGGAAGTCGATTTTCCGGCCAAAGCTGTCCGTCAGCGTGCCCTCCTCCAGGATCTGGAGCAGCAGGTGCATCACGTCCGGGTGGGCCTTCTCGACTTCGTCGAAAAGCACCACGCTGTAGGGCCGGCGGCGCACCGCCTCGGAGAGCTGGCCGCCCTCTTCATAACCCACATAGCCGGGAGGGGATCCCACCAGCCGGCTGGCGGTGAATTTCTCCATGTACTCGGACATGTCGATCTGGATGAGCGAATCCGGGTCGCCAAACATGAACTCCGCCAGGTTGCGGGCGAGGAACGTCTTGCCCACACCGGTCGGGCCGAGGAAAAGAAAACTGCCGATCGGGCGGCGCGGGTCCTTCAGGTCGGCACGGGAGCGGCGCAGCGCCTTGGAGATGGCCACGACCGCCAAGTCCTGACCGATCACCTTGCCCTGCAGATCCGTGTCCATGCGCAGCAGCTTGGCGGCTTCGCTCTGCTCCATGCGCTTGAGCGGGATGCCGGTCCAGCGGGAAATGACGGACATCATGTCGTCCTCGGTCACGTCCACGCGGCGCTCGTCGCTGTTCTCGCGCCACTGTTCCAGGATCTCCTCCAGCTTGCGCTTGGTATGCTTCTCCTTGTCGCGCAGGGCGGCGGCCTTCTCGAAGTCCTGCTCTTTGATGGCGCCTTCCTTCTCGATGCGGATGGCCTCGATGTCGGCCTCGATCCCCTTGATCTCCGGCGGACGCGTCGTCGCGCCGATCCGGGCCTTGGCACCAGCCTCGTCCATCACGTCGATCGCCTTGTCAGGCAGGAACCGGCCCGTCAGGTAGCGCTCGGAGAGCTTCACCGCAGCCTCCACGGCCACGTCGGAAATGTTTGCCTTGTGGTGCGCTTCGTACTTCGGACGCAGCCCCTTCAGAATGGCGATGGCGTCCTCCACGTTTGGCTCCTCCACCTTGACCTGCTGGAAGCGGCGCTCCAGCGCGGCGTCCTTCTCGATGTACTTCCGGTATTCGTTGAGCGTCGTCGCGCCAACGCACTGGAGTTCCCCGCGGCTCAGCGCCGGCTTGATGATGTTCGACGCATCCATCGCCCCTTCGGCCGATCCGGCACCCACGATGGTGTGCAGCTCGTCGATGAACAGAATGACGTTCCGCGTGCGGCGGATTTCGTCCATCACCGCCTTGATCCGCTCTTCAAACTGGCCGCGGTATTTCGTGCCGGCCACCATCAGGGCGAGGTCAAGCGTGATGACCTTCTTGTCGCGAAGGATCTCCGGCACGTTGCCGCTGACGATTTCCTGCGCCAGACCTTCCACGATGGCCGTCTTGCCCACGCCGGCTTCGCCGATCAGGACCGGATTGTTCTTCGTCCGGCGGCACAGGATCTGGATGACGCGGGCGATTTCCTCACTGCGGCCGATCACGGGGTCGAGTTCGTTTTTCGCCGCCAGCTCGGTCAGGTCGCGACCAAAGGCCTTGAGGGCCGGCGTCTTGCTGTCCTTGCCTTTCGGCGCATTGCCGCCGCCTGTCGGGGCTCCGGCTTCTTGAAATCCTTCACCGCCTTCCTCCTCGCCTTCCTGCGGGGTGAAGTTCGGGTCCAGTTCCTTGAGGATCTCGTTGCGTGTGCGCTCGATGTCCACGTCCAGGCTCTTCAGCACGCGCGCGGCCACGCCTTCGCCTTCACGCAGCAGGCCCAGCAGGATGTGCTCCGTGCCCACGTAGCTGTGGTTCAGCGCACGCGCCTCCTTGCCCGCCAGGGCCAGCACCTTTTTCACGCGCGGCGTGTAGGGAATGTTCCCCATCATCTTGGTTTCCGAGCCCGTGCCGACTTGTTTTTCCACTTCCATGCGGACGGTCTCCAAGTCGAGATTCATCTTCTGGAGGACATTGACGGCTACGCCCTGCCCCAGCTTGATCAAGCCGAGGAGCAAATGCTCCGTGCCCACATAATTGTGGTTGAACCTGTCGGCCTCCTTGCGTGCGAGGGCCAGGACCTGTTGTGCTCTGGGTGTGAAGTTATTCATGGTAAATGCGAACGGGGTCAACCGGTCTCCGTGAGGGATTGGGTTCGGGTTAAATATCGGTGATGAGGGGGCTATTTCAACTAATGGGGGCAAGAATCTCTGGAGATTTCAGAAAAAGCGCCTCCGGGGTCCCCACTTGTTCCGCAAAGCCCGTGCCATTTCTAAAAATGGCCGTTCTTCCCGACGCCCCCCGCTCGACCGCGCCAAATCCGTCCTCCTAGCCGTGCCATTCCGGCCACCCCTGCGACACTCTGGCACACCCGGCCTGTCCCCTCTCCCCGACGTGCCGGGTGAAACCCTGGGGGCCATTCAGCCAACTGGGGGAGCGGAATTTCCTCGCCGTCCCGCAACGGCTGCGGTAGCAGGTGAATGACCGCTTTATCCAAACCCATAAACCCACCCACCTGCACATGACCATGAACCGCCGTCTTTTCACCACCCTGCTCACCGCCGGAGCGCTCGCCACCGGCCTGCTCGCCCCGCGTGCCGCCCAGGCCCAGATCACCTACGAGGGCAAGGAAGGCCCCGGCAAGGGCAAGCACATCGTCTTCCTGGCCGGGGATGAGGAATACCGCTCCGAGGAGGGGCTCCCAATGCTGGCCAAGCTGCTGGCCGTGAAGCACGGCTTTAAATGCACGGTCGCCTTTTCGCAGAAGGCGGACGGGACTATCGACCCCACGGCGGGGGACAACATCACGGGCATCGAGGCGCTCGACACGGCGGACTGCTGCGTCATACTCCTGCGCTTCCGCCACCTGCCGGATGACAAGATGAAGCACTTCGCCGACTACCTGGCGGCCGGAAAACCCGTCATCGCCCTGCGCACGTCCACCCACGCCTTTAACGGCGACAAGGGCGCCTACGCCAGCTACGCCTACAATGCCGGCGGCGCGTGGAAAGGCGGCTTCGGCCAGCACGTCCTGGGCGAAACCTGGGTGAACCACTGGGGCCACCACGCGGTGGAGAGCACCCGGGGCGTCATCGAGGACAAGAACAAGGCCAACCCGCTCCTGCGCGGCGTGGCCGATGTCTGGGGACCCACGGACGTCTATGAAGTGCGCAACCTGCCCGCCGACGCCACCGTCCTCCTGCGCGGGGCCGTGCTCACCGGCATGAACCCGACGGACAAGCCGCTCGAAGGCCCGAAAAACACGCCGATGCACCCCGTGGCCTGGTCCCGTGAGTATAAAAACGAGTCCGGCAAGACAAACAAAATCCTCACCACCACCATGGGCGCCGCCACCGACCTCGTCTGCGAGGATCTCCGCCGCCTCGTCATCAACGGCGTCTACTGGGGCACCGGCCTGGAGGTCCCTGCGAAGGCGGACGCCACCATCGTCGGCGAGTTCAAGCCCACGCAGTTCGGCTTCGGGAAATTCAAGACCGGTATCAAACCCGAAGACCACAAGCTGAAGGAGTAGTCGCCCGGCATTTTAGGGCGGGGGCGGCCGGGCACAGTCCGGCGCCTCCGCCCTTTTTCGTTTCGCCATCCTGTCATCTTAAAAACGGAGAGATTTGAACAGGAGGGAGCGGAGAAAACGGAGAAAGAACTTGTTGCGCCCATACCATCAGTCGCCTCGTCGTTGAGGTGGCTGAACTCTACTGTCCGTCCCTTAAGTGCTGGTGCTCCGTTTTCTCCGTCTCCTCCTGTTCCAAACCATTCCGGCATTCCGGGTCATGCCGCAGCATTCCCTTTTGACCCGGGAGGGTTCTGCGCCACACTCCGCTCCACCATGCTGACCAAGCGCATCATTCCCTGTCTGGATGTCACCGACGGCCGCGTCGTCAAGGGGACCCAGTTTCTGGAACTCCGTGACGCCGGGGATCCGGTCGAGTGCGCCGTGGCCTACAACGACCAGGGCGCGGACGAACTCGTCTTTCTCGACATCACCGCCTCCTCGGATGCGCGCAAGACCATGGTCGACGTGGTCGCCCGCACGGCGGAGCGCTGCTTCATGCCCCTGACCGTGGGCGGGGGCATCCGCACCGTGGCGGACATGCGGGAAATGCTGCTCGCCGGAGCGGACAAGGTGTCCATCAACACCGCCGCCATCCGCCAGCCCGACCTCGTCAACCAGGGCGCCCAGGCCTTCGGCAGCCAGTGCATCGTCGTCGCCATCGATGCCAAGCGAAATCCCGACGGGAAAAGCTGGAACGTTTACACCCGCGGCGGCCGCGACCGCGAGGACCTCGACGCCGTCGAGTGGGCGAAGGAAGTCTGCCGCCGCGGCGCAGGCGAGATCCTCCTCACCAGCATGGATGCCGACGGCACCAAGGCCGGCTACGACCTCGACCTCACCCGCGCTGTGAGCGAGGCGGTCAACATCCCCGTCATCGCCAGCGGAGGCGCGGGGAACGTCGAGCACATGGCGCACGTGCTCAGCGAGGGAAAAGCCGACGCCGTGCTCGCCGCCAGCATCTTCCATTTCGGTGAATACACCGTCGCCGGAGTCAAGGAATACCTCGCCAGCCAGGGCGTCCCCGTCCGCCCCGTCGTGGACGCCGCGTCAGCCGGGAGCATGGGCAAATAGCCGAGCCTCAGAGCGCGCCTCCCTGCAGGCTGAGCTTGGGGGCTCGGGATTTAAAACAGGAGGGAACGGAGGAAATGGAGGGGGGGGAATGTTGGGGCAGCTGCAGATCAGCCCTGCGAGGACGGATGCCCCACCTTCCTGCATCGCTGAAAATCCGTTGCCTCTTCCGCCTTCTTTCCTTCAAATGCTCCGCGAGCGCACAGTGGACTTCGGCTTCTCGGAGCGCAGAGATTTCTCCTTTGCAATCCGCGTGGCCTCCAGCCCTGCCTGAATTTGCCGGTCCATTTCTTGCAAGGATACGGAGGGCTGCGCCCTGCGCCAGGCGCGCATTTGGTCCGGGTCTGTGATCATTTTCATGAGGAAAGAGTATGCTCTCCCTCTCCCGTGTTTGGCAAGGGCGATGGCGGCAAGATGACACCGCGTCAGCAAATTTTCCCAGCCCCGTTGATCCCTCCCCCGATTGCGAGAGAGCGCCCGCCCCCCGGAAAAAGCCCTGTCCCGGCCCCCATCGGCGCTTGACCGGCTCCGGGTGCCCCGTAAACTCACCGGCTCACGGACATTTTTCCCGATTACCCAACCAACCCCAGACCACACCCGCGATCATCCCATGAAAATAACGCTTCCAGCCTGCCTGAGCGCAGTGCTCCTCACCACAGCCGCCTTCGCGCAGCAGCCCAAACCCGGCGCAGGCCTGCCCCCCGGAGCCCCCGGTGGAGGTCCGGGCGGCCCTGGCGGTCCTGGCCTTGGCGCCCCGGCCACTCCTCCGGTGGAGCCCTACCCCGAATCCCTGGCCGATGAGAAGGCCCGCTCCAGCTACGCCCTCGGCATGGCCATCGCCAACCAGCTCAAGTCCGCCCCCTCGGGAATCCCGGAAAACCTGGACGAAGTGGCCGCCGGCATCCGCGACACCATCGCCGGAAAAGTGAAGGCCGACTACTCCGTGGGAGTCAGCTGGGGACAGAAGCTCGCCAGTGACAAGCTGGAAGTGGACATGGACAAGCTGGTCGACGCACTGAAGACGGTGCTCGGGGGCAAGGACGGCCAGCTCAGCCAGCCGCAGTTCCAGGAGCAAATGGGCAAGGTGCAGCAGTCCATGAACGAGCGCCGCCGCAAGCAGCAGGACGAAGTCGCCGTCAAGCGTGAAGCCGAGTGCAAGGAATTCCTCGACAAGAACAAGACGGCTGAGGGCGTGAAGGTCACCGCCAGCGGTCTCCAGTACAAGGTGATCAAGGACGTGCCCGGACCCAAGCCGACGGCCGCAGACACCGTCTCCGTCAACTACAAGGGCGCGCTCATCGATGGCACGGTCTTTGACCAGTCCAAAAACGGCCCGGCCACCTTTCCCCTGACCGGCGTGGTCAAGGGCTGGACCGAGGGCATTCCGCTCATGAGCGTCGGCTCCACCTACCGCTTCTGGGTTCCCAGTGAACTCGGCTACGGCCGCAACCCTCGTCCGGGCGGCTCGATCAAGCCTGGCGACACGCTGGTCTTTGACGTGGATCTCCTGGAGATCAAGGAAAAGACCGCCACCACGACGCCGGTCCCGGCCAACCGCCCCGGCGCCACCGCCACCACCCCGCCCATCCAGGTGGAAATGAAAGATGGCAAGCCCCGCGCCACCGCCGTCACGCCTCCGGTCAGCGTCGAGATCCCGCCGAAAAAGGACGACGCGCCCAAGAAAGAAGGCGACAAGAAGTAACCCACTCCCGCAGCGGCGGCCCTGCCACCAGGGCCGCCGCTTTTTTTGTACCCGCCACCCATGCACCCCGCCGCCGGCACATCCCCCGCCCCCAGTCGCCTGTGGTCCGTGGCCGCGTCCTTCACCGGTCTTCTGCTCAGCCTTTTTCTCCTCTGCCAGTGCACCATGTCCCGCCCGCATCCTCCTGAACTCGGCACCACCAACTGGCGCACCGGCGACGGCAAGACGCTCCCCTATTCCCGCTGGCCCGTCCCCCCCGCTGCGGCTCCGGAGAAACCAAAAGCCGTCCTCCTGTGCATCCACGGCCTGAGTGGTGCCGCCAGTGACTTCTGGCCCCTTGGCGAAAAGCTCCCCGCCCGCGACATCCTCGTCTACGCCCTCCAGCTGCGCGGCCAGGGGAATGACCCCGACCCTTCCGCCCGCGGCCGCATCCACTCTGCGGACCAGTGGCAGCACGACCTCTTTGAGTTCCACGCCCTGCTCGCACGGCAGTACCCCGGCGTGCCCATATTCTGGCAGGGGGAAAGCATGGGCGCCCTCATCAGCCTGCACGCCGCCACCCGCCTCCCGGCTGGGCTGCACGTGGCCGGCCTCGTGCTCGCCTCCCCGCCCGTGGCCCTGCGCCAGCACGTGCCGGGGTGGAAGTACGCCCTCCTCCGCACCGCCGCCATCCTCGCCCCGAACCGCCGCATCCCCATCGAGTCCCTCGACCCCGCCACCGTCCGTGCCATGAAGATTACCAGCGATGCAAACGTGGCCGAGCAAACCCCGGTCACGCCCCACTTCGTCAAGGCCCAGTCCCTGCGCCTCCTTACCGAGATCGACCGCATGATGCGCGGCAGCGACGACGCCGCACGCCGCCTCGCCGTGCCCCTCCTCGTCCTCTACACACCGCGCGATCCCGTCGCCTCCCAGGAAAGTGTGGAGGCGTGGTTCGAGCACGTCGCCGCGCCGGACCGCACCCGCCTCTTTCACCCGGAGAGCTACCACCTCATCCTGCATGATTCCCAGCGCTGGCAGGCCGTGGAGCAGATCGAGAAATGGATCGAGCACCGGCTGCCCGCACCCCGTCATTGATTCCGGTCCGCCATGCCCCCCGGCCGCTTCACATCCACACCTCGCGCCTCGCGCGGCTCCGGCATGCAGTTCCGCATGTTCCTCTACGGCGCCATCGTCGCGTGGCTGGCGTGGGATTTCCTCATCGCCCGCGGCCCGCTCTACCGCTGGTGCTCCGGCACCACGCACGCCACCAGCGCACCTGCGGACCACCCGGATGCCGTCGCCCGCGTGGATGACCACTTCATCTCCCGCGCCGACCTCGACGCCGCCCTCGCCCGCCATCTCCAGCAGCGCGGCCTCACCGCCGCCACCCTCTCCCGGCTGGACCTCAGCTTCGCCCGCCTCACCGCCCGTGACTCACTCATCTCCGCCCACCTCATCCAGCGCGCAGCCGCCGCAGCCGCCACCCCGGAGGCCGCGTGGATCGACTCCCAAATCGCCCCCGAAATCACCGTCACCGAGGCCGAGGCCCGTGCGTGGTTCGACTCCCATCCCGACGAGCGCCCCGCGCCAGACACCACCTTCGAAAACTCCCGCCCCACCCTCCTCGCCACCCTCGCGTCCGTGAAACGAGAAGCCGCCATCACCCGCCTCACCTCCCGCCTCCGTCGCGCCGCCACCATCCAGTATTTCACCGATCCGCCCAAACGCTGACCCCCAGTCCCTGCCGCCCTCCCACCCGGCCCGCCCTGCAAAAATCCTCCTTTCCGAACCGGGCACGCGGCCTTTACTCTGCGGTCATGACACTCCGCACCCTCCCCTCCCTGGCCGCGCTCGCGCTGGCCGCCCTCACCGCAGCCGCCCCGGCCCGCGACCGCTGGACCCCCGCCCAGGCCACCGCCTGGGAAAAAAGCCACCGCTGGCTTGTCGGGTGCAACTTCGCCCCCAGCACCGCCATCAACCAGCTCGAAATGTGGCAGGCCGAAACATGGGACCCGAAGACGATCGACCGCGAACTCGCCCTCGCCGAAGGCCTCGGCTTCACCTCCGTCCGCGTCTTCCTCCACGACATCCTCTGGCAGACCGACAGCAAGGGCCTTCTCACCCGCATGGAGGAGTTCCTCACCCTGGCGGACAAGCACCACATCGGCGTCATGTTCGTCCCCCTCGACGGCGTGTGGGACCCCTTCCCCAAGGCCGGCCTCCAGCGCGAGCCCAAACCCTTTGTCCACAACTCCGGCTGGGTCCAGTCCCCCGGCGCGGACATCTTGAAAGACCCCGCCAGGCACGACTCGCTCAAGCCCTACATCACCGGCGTCATCAGCCATTTCAAGGACGACAAGCGCATCGACGCGTGGGACATCTTTAACGAGCCCGACAACCCGAACGTCAATGCCTACGGAAAAGTCGAGCTGAAGGACAAGGCCGAAATGGCCACCCTGCTCCTGAAAAAAGCCTTCGCCTGGGCCCGCGAGGCCGGCGCCAGCCAGCCCGTCACCTCCGGCGTGTGGATCGGCACCTGGCCCGACGACGCAAAGCTCAAACCCATCGAGCGCGTCCAGATCGACGAGTCCGACATCATCTCCTTCCACAACTACGCCAAGGCTCCCGAGCTGAAGCAGGCCATGTCGAACCTCCGCCGCTACGGGCGCCCTGTCCTCTGCACCGAATTCATGGCCCGCCCCCAGGGCAGCACCTTCGACCCGAACCTCGGCGTCATGAAGGAAGCCGGAGTCGCCGCCTACTGCTGGGGCTTCGTCGCCGGAAAAACCCAGACCAATTTCCCCTGGGACACCTGGACCAAAACCTACACCGGCGAGCCCGACGTCTGGTTCCACGAGATCTTCCGCAAAGACGGCACCCCCTACCGCCCCGAGGAAGTCGCCTATATTCGGAAAGTGACCGGAAAATGAGCCGGAGCATCGTCACTTCAGACGCGGGCACCGGAATCAGACCGCCCCCGTCGGGATGGCGACTGACGGCATGCGCACAACACCTTCCTCCTCCAATTCCTCCATTCCAGCGCGTTCATTTTCCTACGTTTTCAGGCCGGGGCGCCGCCGGTGCCTGTGCCGACGGCGGCGTCAGCCATTGCAATGGATTCTTGACTTCAACCCCTCGCCGAAACGCGGCATCGGCCTCCTCCCTAAGGCGGCGGCGTTCCTCCTGGTCAAGTTCCGCCTTCACGCTTACAAAAGATCGCTGCACCGCCACTTTCTGCGCCATGTAACGCACCAGAAAAACGCCCCCGGACCGCGTGGACACGGCACTGACCTCCCCGGGTTCCTTGAGCGAAAAAACGATTTCCGCCACGTCTTTGGTCCATTGGTCCATCCCTCCTGCCTGCTCCAGCCAGCCAACCACGCCTCCCTTGTAGCGGGTCGCCGCATGTTCCGAGTGGTCCACGCTGAGCACTGAAAATCCCAGGTCCGGATGGTCATTGAGATCACTGTTGCTCAAAAGAAACGCGCGCGCGCCGGCGAGTTTTGCTTCATACTGCTTCTTGCGCTCCGGATCCGCGCCGGGATTAAGCCAGAGCACGGCCGCCTGACGTTTTTCCGCAGACCGGAACCGCGATTCCTGCGCTTCATAGAGCTCGCGCAGCCGGGATTCAGACACGGGGGCGGCCAGTTCCTTCAGTTTCGGGGAGAGCGCTGTTTCCTTGAGCCGGGAGGCCAGTACGCGGGCGATTTCGGCCCGGACTATGGGGTCGTTGCCAAGGCCGGCATCCAGCGCCGCCTGGGCCATCTGCGCCCGGGCGGCGAGTTCCTCAAGACCCCTGCGCCGCGCAGCCTCGTCATTGCGTCCGGTGTGCTGGTCCTTCAGTTGCTGCTCGAGGTCCGCCTCGGTGACGATAATGGATCCGGCACGCAGCAGCTGGCCGGGCTGCGCCGGGGGACCGGAGTAGGGCGCCGGCCCTTCCTTTCTGGAGCAGGAGGCAAGACTGGCCGCGAGGCCGGCGAGGATGCAGGCAAGGATTGAGGATTTGAGCATGGGTGGCGGTCAATTTACCAGGGCAAACAGGACATGGCGAAATAATTGTTCTCCCTTCCAGCGGGAGCCGGCCTGGACCTGCTCCCGCCCCTGCCGCTTCGCTCCGGCGGGAGATTCCCGGTTCAACCGCCAGCCGGCACGGGCCGGCTGCTATTCAGAAGCGGGAGACGCCCTGGCGCAGAAGATCCCGGATCACCGCCTGACCCGAGCCCCGGGTGAACTCCCACATCACGAGGTGTGAGGCAGGGCCGCACAGGGTCCGGGTCACGCGGACCGCCTCGCCGTAGGTTTCCGCCTGGCGGACGCCGTCAATGTAAAAAAACAGTGCATCGTCCCAGTTGGCACCGGGAATTCCCATTTCGAAATCAAGCGCCACTGCACCGGTGGTCCGCGCGATGATCCGGCTGGTTTCCCCGGCTGCTCCGCCGTTGCTCACAAGGCTGCCGGAACCGCCGGTGGTCCAGTTGAAATTCCCGCTCATGCCGTAGCGGGTGGCACCGGTCAGGGCGGTCAGGCTGCTGGCAGCGGAAAGGCCGGGGCTGAGCGCAAAGTTCACCCGGTAATACTTGCACGGCTCTCCGGCTGAGAGGGCGGGGCCGGTGAATTTGAGCCCGTCCCCCTCCACTGTCTGCACAAAGGTGCCGCCGGCATCCGTCCACTGGTTGAGCCCGGTTGCGGATTCGATTCTCCACCGCAGGTCGGCGCCGTTGAGCCTGCCGGGCGTCGTCAGGACCGGGTGTCCGTCCACCATGAGCAGCTCAAGACCGCGCCCTCCAGGCTCCTGTGCTGACTTGAGCCCAAGGCCGTAGGCTTGCAGGTATTTGCCCACTTTGTCAGGTGCGGTGGAAGCCAGGTCGCCCAAGCCGGAAATGGCGCCGCCCGTGGAGGCGGTGATCCAGCGGTCGAATCCGGCGCTGCCGCTTTCGGCGGCGGTGCTGCCGACGTAGACGAGCGCCTCGTGCGGATTGCCGAGCAGGTAGCGGTCCTGCGAGGCGAGCTGCAGCAGCAGCACCTTCGGCCCGCTGGTCAGACCGGCGGCCCGGGCGGAGATTTGGATCTCCCGGTAGCTTTGGCCGGCGGGGATCGTCACGCTGGAGGGCACGGTTTGGATGTGGACCCCGTTCACGGCGGTTCCGCCCAGCTCGAAATTCAGGCTGAGGCTCTGCGACAGACTGCCGTCCCGATACAGGCGGACTCTGGCAGCCTGGGCCGGAGTGGCGGCGGCATTGGGCTGCGTGACTTCCAGCCACACCTTGGGCGTGTCGGATATGGCCTGCGTGACGGCTCTTCAACCAATTCCGTGGGATTTTGTGGAGGGTTTGAGTTCAAGCCCGCCGCAGTAGAAGAGAATCCTGGCTCGATAGCTGGCGAAGGAGCGGAACCCCCTGGCCGCCGCTTTGAGCTGTTGAACCACGCTGT
>JANOAS010000407.1:0-1617 GCA_031411255.1 bacterium | reverse complement strand
GCTCGTCGGCGAGCGGCGGGCGATCCTCATCCTGGACGGCCTGGAGCCGCTGCAGTACGCCCCCACCTCGCCCACGCCGGGCGAACTCAAGGACCAGGGCCTGGCCGCCCTGCTGAAGGGGCTGGCCGCCAGCAGCCGCGGGCTGTGTGTCGTCACCACCCGCTTCGCCCTGCCGGACCTTCGGGCCTTTCTCGGAAAGACGGTGCGGGAGGAAAAACTCACCCGCCTCTCCCGTGCCGCCGGGGTGCAGCTGCTGAAGGCGCACGGCGTGACGGGCAGCGACCGCCCGAGCCTCCCGCACACGGACGCGGACGGGAAAAAGGAGACGCTCAGCGAGTTTGAGGCCCTCGTGGAGGACGTGGACGGCCATGCGCTCACGCTCCACCTCATGGGTTCCTTCCTGAAGCGCGCCTTTCTGGGCGACATCCGCCGCCGCGACCGTGTCACCTTTGCCAAAGCGGACCAGAAGACGGACAACGGCCACGCCTTCCGCGCCATGGCGGCGTATGAGAACTGGCTGGCCAATGGCAGCGAGGAAGCGCAGCGCGAGCTGGCCATCCTCGCCCTCTTGGGCCTCTTTGACCGGCCCGCCACCGCCGACTGCCTGCAGGCCCTGCTGAAGGCCCCCGCCATCCCAGGCCTCACCGAACCCCTCGTCGGCCTGCCGGAGGAGGACTGGAATGGCAGTCTGGAGGCGCTCCAGGAGGCAGCCCTTCTGACCGTGAACCGCGATTCGGCGGGCACGCTCATTTCCCTGGATGCGCACCCGCTGGTGCGGGAATACTTCGCCAAGCGATTGCACGAAGGTTGGAGTTCCGGCTTTAGCCGGTCAGGGTCTGAAGAACCGCCTAAAGGCGGAACTCCAACGGGCAACCCAGCGTGGCGCGAAGCGCACCGGCGGCTCTACGAACACCTCTGCGCGACGACGAAGGACAAGCCCGACGCCACCCTCGAAGACCTCCAACCGCTCTACCAGGCCGTGGCCCACGGATGCCAGGCGGGCTTGCAGCAGGAGGCGTGTGACAAGGTTTACTTCGCCCGCATCACGAGAGGGAAAGAGAAATACGCCGTGATGAAACTCGGCGCGTTCGGTTCCGACCTGGGAGCCGTCGCGTGCTTCTTCGAGACTCCGTGGAGCCGTGTCTCGCCCGCGCTCATGGAAGCCCACCAAGCTTGGCTGCTGAACCAAGCCGCCTTCCGCCTACGCGCCTTGGGCCGGCTGACCGAGGCCCTCGAGCCGATGCGGGCTGGGATGGAGAACTACGTCAAGCAAGAGCACTGGGCGTTCGGCGCAATTCTCGCCGGCAACCTGAGCGAGCTGGAGCTGACGCTGGGCGAGGTGGCCGGGGCGGTGGGGGACGCCGAGCAGTCCGTGACCTACGCCGAGCACAGCGGCGATGCGTTTCAGCGAATGGGCAAGCGCACGACCCATGCCGACGCCCTGCACCAGGCGGGCCGCCGGGCCGAGGCGGAGGCGCGCTTCCGCGAGGCCGAGCAGATGCAGGCTGAGCGCCAGCCCGCCTACCCGCTGCTGTATTCCCTGCCGGGCTTCCGGTATTGCGACCTGCTTCTCGCCGCGGCCGAACGGGAGGCGGGGAAGGCAGAAGGAAGGATGAA
>JANOAS010000406.1:0-33273 GCA_031411255.1 bacterium | reverse complement strand
TAGGTGCCGCTCAGGTTGACCCGGCCGCCGTTGACAATCAGACCACCAGTGTGGCCGTTGAACGCGTTGGTGAGCGCCACAGCGCCTGTCCCGGTTTTTGTGATGCTGCCCGGACCGGAAACTGCCCCACCGATCGTGAAGGTGTTCGCGCTGGAATTGATCCACGTCTGGTTCTGGGCGGCGACGAGACTGGCATTAAAGGCCTGAGCCGCTGCTCCGCTGGCCACGTTGAGGCCGATGTTGCCCGCGCCCGCCGCAGCCAGAGTGAGGGTGTTTCCTGCACCGACGGTCGTGGCCCCGCTCGCCGCAGTGTAGTTCAGGCTGTTGATCGTGAAATCCTGTCCGAGTTGGTTCGTCAGGTTGCCCGCCCCGGTGGCGTGGATGTAGACATCCGTCACGCTGGTCGGGATGGCGGCGGTGTCCACCGCGCCAGCCTCGGTGGTGTCCCAGTTCGTATTGGCGCCGGTCACGTTCCAGAGCCCGCTCACGTCGCCCTTCCAGTAGGCGGTGTCCAGGCCGGTGAAGGCGGCGACGTTCAGGTTCACCGTGGTGGGCGCGCTCGCCAGGCTCAGGGTGTAAGGCGTCGTCCCGACGTAGACCTTGGTCGTGGTGAGAGCGAAAGGATTGGTCGAGAGGGTCGAGGCCGCGCCGCCACCGATGAGGTTGTAGCTGCCCAGGGTGAGCGGCGTCGCGCCGATGGTGTTGATGGTGATGTTCTCACCCGTAGCGGAAATGATGGCCGTCCCGGCGGAATTGATGCGGTCTACCGCCGTGGCGACCCCGCCGATGTCGAAGGTGAGCGAGGACGAGCTGGAACCGCCAAAAGTCGTCGCACCCGTCACGGCCAGCGTGCTGGTGAAGCCGTCAGCCATCGAAAACTGGGAGCCTGCAGCCAGAGTGAGCGCGCCGCCCATCGAGTTCGTGGTCGCACTGGCGTTCTGCGCCACCGCCAGGGTCGCTCCGCTGGCCACACTCGCAGCAGTAGCCCCGGTCAGGTTCCCGACTGGTCCCAGAATGAACCGCCCGGCGTTTATCGTGGTCGCCCCGGTGTAGGCGGCGTTCGCGTTCAGCGTCAGGTTTCCCGTGCCGTCCCCCCTGCTCAGGATGCCGGAGCCGAAGCTCAGTGCGCCATTGAGTGTGAGGTTGCCCGCACCACCCACCACCAGACCGACGTTGGTGCCAGTGATGGTGTTACCCATGGTGAGGGTGCCGCTGTCGGAGTTGATGCGTGTCTGCGCGGCCAGCGTCACCGGGCCGCCCCAGGAGTTGTTGTCAGCGTAATTGCGCAGGGCGCCGAAGTTCGTGATGCCGCCGCCCGTGATGGAAAGCGCTTCATTGCCCACGGCAATGCCCCCGGACAGGCGCAGTTCGCTGGCGCCCGACTGCACGGTGCCGCCTGCCACATCGCCCAGGGAGGCCGCATTTTTGATCCAGAGCACACCGCCCGTCAGATTGGTCGTGCCGGTGTAGGTGTTCGCCGCCGAGGCAGGCAATATCCACGTGCCGGTGCCGGATTTATCCAGCCCGATGGTGCCCGAGCCGTTGGAAATGAGACCAGAAAAGGTGTTGTCGTTCGCATTCGTCCCCCCGAGGGTGAACTGCTTGGCACCCACGCCGGAAACGGACAAGGCCGAGGTGAAGGTGACCGCTGCCGCACCGCTGGAGACCAGGCCTCCGTTGAAGGTCGTTCCCGCGAGATCAATCACGCGGTCGGTGGTCGAGACGGTCGCCGCATTGATCTGCAGCACACCAGCCGCGACGCTGCCGATGGCAATCGTGCCGCCGCCAGGCGTGGTGACGTTGCCGAAGGAGGTGTTGCCGCCGCCCACATTGGCAATCGTCGTGCCCGCCAGCGTGCCGGCGCTGACGGTGGTCAGGCCTGTGTAGGTGTTGGCAGTGTTGGCCAGGGTCACGACGCCGGCCCCCGTGCCGACTTTGGTCAGGCTGAACGCAGGACCACTCACGACGCCATTAATGGTCAGTGCGCCAGTGTTCGTCGCGCCGATGGAGCTGTCGCCCGTCATCGTCAGCGGTCCGGTGAGCGTTTCCGCCAGCGTCGAACTGTTGAGCAGGGCTCCGTTGCCCGCAGGGCCGGTTCCAATAATCCGGATGTCCTCCACATACGTGGTCGCACTGCTGTAGAAATCGAGGGCCCCACCAGACAGCACCGTCGTTGTGGAGCCTGCGCCGGAGCCCAGTCCGTTCGAGTTGCCCGCCTGCAGCGTACCCGCGCTGATTATGATGTTTCCCGTGTAGCCGGCAAAGCCGCCCCCGGGTGTATTTGCCCCAGCCTGACCCGAATACCCGAGCTGGAGGATGCCTGCACCCACCTTGGTCAGGTCGCCACTGCCCTGCAGCTGTGCCGTGGCCCCGGTGTTGTCGTCCAAGGTGATTGTCACACCAGTCGGCGCGTCGATTTTACCACCGCCCGTCCCGATGGTGAACATCTTGGTGTTCGTGTTTGTCGGGTTCGAATTACTGGTAAGACGGATCGTGCCGCCATTGATCAGGTTGATCGCCTTCGATCCGGATCCCAGGGCTGTCGGGTCGCCAGCGGCACCTGCGTTCCCCGGGACCGCCAGGATGCTCGTGCTGCCGTCAACAGTCACCGATCCGGTGAAGGTGCTGGCCGTATTTGCCAGCGTCAGCACGCTGGCACCCGTCTTCACGAGATTCAGACTTCCACCAAGCACGCCTGCGTAGGTGCTGTCCGCCGCCTGGTTGACCGTGAGCGTGGCCGCCGTGGCACTGGTTACGGACTTGGTGTTGGTGTTGGCGCCGACCGTCGTCGGGTTGCTCAGCAGTCCGCCGATGGTCTGGTTGAATCCATTGAGATCCAAAGTCGCGGCGTTCGCGTCGTTCTGCCCGAGAGTGACGATGGCCGAGGTCGGCAGGGCGTTGGCGATGCCCAGTTTCACCGTACCCACGCTCACTCCGGTGGCCAGCCAGTTGTTGCCGGTGCTGTTGATGGTCCACGTGCCCCCGTCCGTCTTGGTCACACTGCCCGCAGGCAGGTTGATCGTGCCGTTAAGGACCCCATTGCCCACCCCGCGGATAAAATGCGTCCCGGTGAACCCGCCGCCGCCTGCCGTGACCGCGCCGTTTATCGTCAGAGTACTCGCAGCGATCGGGTTCCATTGCGTGATGTGGGAGCCGGTCAGGGTGATGGGCCCTTCAATCGAGGCTGCGCCCGAGCTGGTCACTTGCGACCGCTGGCTGATGCCACCGCCGGTGAGGAACGATGTCATGTTCAGCGTGGTCCCAACAGGCAGCGCGACACCGGCAAGGCTCAACGTCGTCAGCGCTCCATTGGTGACACTCGCCGCAGGGTAGTTCAGCGTAATGGACGACGCGGAGGGAACGGCGGCGGCGTTGGACAGTGTCAGCGTGCTGAGGCCCGTACCGAGCGAATCTACCGTGATGGCCCCGGTGTACCCGGAGTTCGAGCCTGTGAGCGCAAAATTGCCGCCGCCCGCCAGGGTGCTGCTCAGATTGAGCGCGTCGCTGCCGGTGAGGTTCCCGGACACCGTCAGCGTCGCCGCCGTGGCGCTGTTGTGGGAAATACCGCCGCCACCCGTGCCCACGGCGATGGAGCGGTTCGCGCCCAGATCAAACGTGGCACCAGTGTAAGCCAGACGGCCTCCACCACTGAGCGCGATGTTGTTGGCGGCGCTCGTGGCGTCACCCAGCGCGGCGGCGGTGTTGAAGGAAAACGTGCCGCCATTTACCGCCGTCTGGCCGGTGTAGGTGTTGGTGTTGCTGAGCGTGAGCGTGCCAGCTCCGGTTTTGGCTATCCCCATGGCCCCGGTGCTGGAAATCACACCCGTCGCCGCCAGGTTCCCGCCCGCATCGCTGAAAAGAGTGAGGTCTTTCCCCAGGCTGATGCTGCCGCTCAGCGTGTTCGTACCGCTCGTGGCGAGGGAGTTCAGCGCGGCCGCGCCCGTGCTGCCGCTGCGCACGATAAAATTGCTGCTTAGGGCAAGACCGCCCGCCAGCGGGGAAAGCTCCACCGTCGCGTTGTTCGCTCCCGTGGTGTCGAGAATGTTGATCGTGCTGCTGTTCGCAGATCCGCCGGCGGCGAAAACCAGCTTGCCTGCGTTGACGAAGGTGTCGCCAATATAAGTGTTAGCCGCCGCGAAAACCGCATTGCTGTTCTGGTTCAGCGCGAACCCAGCACCGGACACGCTCCCGGGGGCGATGATGCCGTTGAAGGTCACTGTGTGCGCGTTGTTCCCCCAGACCTGGAGCTGCGGCGTGTCGAGGAAAATGGGGCTGTTGATGATCAGGTCCCCGTCCACCGGGTTGATCTCAGTGGCCGTCGTTCCGTTCAGGACCAGCGCCGTGCTGAAATTGATCGTCTGCGTTGCACTGCTGTTGTTTTCGATCTTCGAGAAAATCTTGATCGGATTGCCCGCCAGGGTGAATGCCCCCGAGCCCGCGTTGAAGAAGATCGAGCCCATCTGGTCGTAGGCCGTGTAATTGAAGAACGGGGTCAGCCGCGTGGAACCGGCGAAGTTGACCGTCGTCCCTGTCCCGACACCCGGAGCCACTCCCCCCACCCAGTTGTCGCCAGAGCCCCAGTTGTCGTCAGTCAGGCTGCCTCCATTCCAAGTCTGGGCAGACGCCCCGCGCATGGGGGCAAAGCTCAGGACGAGTCCCGAAGCGGCTGCCAGCGAGCGCAGGATCGGACCGCTCAGGAAACGCCGGCTGGAACGCATCGTCAGGAGGGAGGAGGTGGGGCTGTTTTTCATAAAATTTTAAATGGGAAAGGGGTAGCGCATCAGTCCCGCAGAGCAGCGGGTGACGTGGCAGGGGCAGGGGTCTCGGGCAGGGGAAGCAGAGGAGGGGTGGTTTGCTACGGGGTGGGGCTCAGGCAGATGTCAGCGGACGAACACCGGCATAAAAGCAGCTGGATTTCAATTTCTAACGCGCCAGTGAACCAGACCTTTCAAACCCCGTCAACGAAAAGAAATGCCAGCCAGCGACGCCCAGCCCCCCGGAAAAACCAAAAACACGCTCCACCCCGCACCAGGAACGCAACTCCCCCATTGGAGCGGGCACCTGGAGGCCACGTGGCGGACTGCATAATTCCCTCTGATGTCCCCTGTTTACGAACCGCAGGCCCGCAGGGGACGCACCCCCTCCCCCGCGCTGCCAACGGCACAAAACCCACCTGTCCAACAGGTGTAGAAACGCTCTAGCATCCCCCGAAAAACGAGCTAACCCCGTCGACACGCCGCCTGCTTCCGTCCGTGCCGGATACCCAACCATCGCTTACAAGACTCCGCAGCCCACGCCTCCATAGCTTGGTTTTGCCCTGCGGTGGCCGAAGCTCGGGGTCCACCTCATCCCTCCGGCGGGGACGCATTGCCACCGACACGTCACCGACGCCTGGCTTGCCCAGCTGGCCCGCCGGCACAAAATCCGGCTGGCCACACTGGACAAGGGACTTGTGGCCACGCATCCCGACGTTGCGTTCCCCATACCCTGATGCCCGTGGTTTTTCACTTCCGAAAAGAGGCGGGCAACATGCCGGGCCAGCACATTACGCCATCGCCGGGTAGTCCGTATACCCCTTCGCCCCCGGGGCGTAGAAGGTCGACTCGTCCGGTGCATTGAGGACAGCACCGGCGCGGAAGCGCGCGGGCAGGTCCGGATTGGAAAGGAAGGGCACGCCGAACGCGATGGCGTCCGCCCAGCCCTCGGCCAGCGCCTGATTTCCCGTCTCCCGGGTGAAGCCGCCGGCGGTCACGATGTTCCCCAGGTAGCTGGCACGCAGCTCGCGAGGCCCCACGCCGTCCACCGCGCCGTGCGCGATGTCCTGGGCGGTCACGACGGTCACGTGGGCGTAGGCCAGCCCCCTGCCGGACAGTTGTTTCAGGACGTAGCCGAAGGTCGCCAGCGGGTCTGAGTCCTTCATGTCATTGAAGACACCACCCGGCGACAACCGGATGCCCACACGGTCCGCACCCCACACGGAGGCCACGGCGTCCGTCACCTCCAGCGTGAGCCGCGCCCGATTTTCCACACTGCCGCCGTAGGCGTCAGTCCGCTGGTTGGTGCCGTCGCGCAGGAACTGGTCGAGCAGGTAGCCGTTCGCATTGTGGATCTCCACGCCGTCAAATCCCGCCTCCTTCGCGCACTTCGCCCCATGGACGTACTCCGCGATGATGCGCGGGATCTCCCCCAGCTCCAGAGCCCGCGGTGTTTCATAGTCCAGCATGGCCGTGCCGGTGAAAATTTGCCCTTTGGGCTTGATCGCCGACGGAGCCTCCGGCAGCGCCCCATCCGGCTGGTAGGACGAGTGGGAGATGCGCCCCACATGCCAGAGCTGGCAGAAAATACGCCCGCCCGCTTCATGCACGGCAGCGGTCACTTTTTTCCACCCGGCCACCTGCTCCGGGGTGAAAATGCCCGGCGTGCTCGGGTAGCCGAAGCCGCGCGGTGTCACGGAGGTCGCCTCGGAAATGATGAGCCCGGCCGAAGCCCGCTGGCGGTAGTACTCGACGGCCAGGTCGCCCGGCACGTTCCCCGCCTCCGCCCGGCAGCGGGTCAGGGGGGCCATGAAAATGCGGTTCGGGGTTTGCAGACCACCAAGGGTCAGCGGCGTGAAGAGATCAGGTTTGGACATGTTTGTTTGCGTGTGGTTTGTCGTTGGATTTGGGTGAAAAACAGACCAGTCAGTCTGAAAAAGAGGCAAATTTAAGGCGAGCGGGGAAAAAATCAGCCACCTGAGGGCACGGCGCTGAGAGCGAGAGCGGCGGTTTTCGCGGAGTCCACAGGCCAGAGTTCCCTGGCATTTTGCGCCTCCGTGGCAGCGCCCGAGAAAAGGAGGAAGAGGGCATCCCCCAGCTGCCGGGCCGCCGAGGGGTCGCGCCGCAGCTGGAGCGCCAGCGCCTGCCAGAAAAGGCGGGAGCCGGATTTGTACTCGTTCACCACGCCCCGCACCTGATTGTCCTGCGTCATCACGGTGGCCGTGTTGGAGAATGGGCACCCGCGAAACTCGGACGCCCTCAAATGCTCCCGCAGCCCGTCAAACTTCGCCGCCACCTTTTCCCGCGCCGGCAGCGCACTGTCCAGCAGGGTCCGCGCCTCGCGCTCCGCCCCCGCCGCCTCCTGCTTCAGCCAGTCCGCACAGAGCGTTTCCTTGCTGCGAAAGTGCTGGTAGAACGTCGCCTTGGCCACGCCGGACTTCTCGATCAGCTCGTTGATGCCCACCAGCTCATACCCCCGCTCCGCAAAGAGGCGGGCGGCGGTGTCCAGGATGCGCTGACGGGTGTCGGTCACGGCTGCGGCGACACTAGACAGACCTGTCTGTTTTCGCAAGGGTTTTTCTCTGGTTTCCCCGCCTTCCTCGCCGCGGCCTGGACAGAACCCTCCGTGGTGCTATGGCGGAAGGTGCATCTGATCTTCACCACAACGTGTCCAAAAAAGCACCCATCCGCCTCCCCCACGCACTTTCGAAACCCATCACCAAGTGGATCGAAAAGCAGTCACCCGCCACCCGAAGGCTCGGACTGGCGCTGGCCGCCTCCGACTCCGTCAAAAGACTCTGGTGGGCGGTGCCGGGGGCGGAACTCCGTGGCAAAGTCCAGGGTGGCCATCTTTACACACAGCACATCTATTTTGCCAACGGCAGAATCCTCGCCGACGAATGCACATGTCCCGCAGGAGCATACTGCAAGCACCTCGTGGCCGCACTCATCGCGGCCCGCGACGGCCTGCCTGTCGAGGGCGTGGACAAGCAGGGAATCGACGACGACTACTCCGAAGCGGACGATGACGAAGAAGACTGGGACGAAATGGATGAGGACGAAGAGAGTGAAGAGGAGGAGAAAGCCCCCGTCTACTCCAGCCCCGACGCAGCCACGCTGAAGCGCGAACTCGAACGACGCCTGGCCGCAGAGACTGCGGATCCCAAAAAGCCAGACCCGGCACCGTCCCCACCTCCGCCACCCGCCCCCACCGGCCTGGCCGCCATGATCGCAGCGGAACAGGGCCGGGCCCTGAACAAGGGCGACCTGAAGCGCGTCGAGCAGATCGTCGAGATGTTCAAGCAGAACCGGGACAAGATCCCCGGCACCGACCTGCTGCACCTCGCCGGCAGTGCGCCCTACTACTACGGCTGGGGCTACTCCTCCGTCACCGTCTGGAGCCGGAAGCACCCGCCAAAGAACGAACGCGAAGCCTGGCTCTACCTGGCCCACGCCGTGCGGGAGAAAAAACTCGACACCCAGAGCACCATCTTTCGCACCGTGAACTGGCGCGAAGTGGCGCAGCTCATCACCCCATGGCAGCGCGAGCAGGAGATCGCCGAATGGGAAAAACGGCTCGCGCGTGCCGGCATGGACCAGGCCGACACCGCGCCGGATGCCCCGAAGTTCCGCCTCCGCCTCGCGGATGGCGGCGGCCAGATCGAAATGCAGAAGCCTGGACAGACTGAGTGGACGTACGTCAAGGCCACCGCCCTGCGCCAGTACACCCAGACCGCCACTCACGGAAATTCGTACAACGGCATCCACGTCGACCCGGTGGCGAAGCGATTCCTCACCCTCTGCCCCGGGCCGTCGAACCACCCCCAGCCCTTCATGCCTGCGGGCGAGCCCACTTTTGCCACCTGCCTGGAGGCCCTGCTCCGGCAGCCGCTCACAGTGGACAGCGTCGTCGCCCCGAATGGCAGCCCGCTCCGCCACGAGACGGAGCCGCTCCAGTGGCACCTGAGCGGCCCTTACTATGGAGCCGCCGGGAATGCACCGCTGGAGGACGCCGCCGCCGAGGCCGCCGCCGACTACGAACTCAGCATCCGCACCGCCGGCGGCGCCACCCCGCCCCCGCCCCTCGCCATCCTGCGCGGACGACCCTTCCTCTACGTCACGCCCTCCGCCGTCCACCCGCTGCCCAGCCACCCACTCCAGCACGTGGCGGAGAAACTGCCCGTCCGCATCCCGGCCGCCGCCCTGGAGACACCGGCCGGCATCGCCGTGCTGGAGAGAATGCGCGTCGCCCTGCCCCAGCGCATCGCCCGGCGCACCATCACCGTGGCCGGCCAGGTCACTGTCCAGTGCTCCATCAAGCGCGCCGTGGGGGACTCGGCGGACTTTTTCCGCCTCCTGGCCACCACCACCTTCGGCAGCAGCCAGGCACCGGAGGTTTGGGCGGGCAATGGCTGGCTGCCCGCCCAGGACCGCACTGCCGAACCCGTGCCCGTCCCGGCCGGCACCATCCTCCGCATTGACCGCACGGTGCAAAATGCCGCCGCCCGCTGGATCCAGGAGGCCGCCGTGGAGGTCGACTACTACAGCCGCGGCCAGGCCCTCCAGCGCCGCCTTTCCGGCCCGGCTCAAAAGAACTTCCCGAACGATTTCATCGAATGGCTCGACCGCCGCCCCGAGGGCGTCACCGTCGAGCTGGACCCCGACCTCGCCTCCCTGCGCGATGGCAGAGTCTCCGGCCACGTCACCCTCGACACCGCGCCCGCCGGCCTCGACTGGTTCGACCTCCAGGTCTCGCTTAAAGTCTCCGACGTCGAGCTGACCCCGGACGAAATTTCCATCCTCCTCAGTGCCCAGGGCCGCTGGGTTCGCCTGCCGGACAAGGGCTGGCGCAAACTCGAATTCCACCTCACCGAGGAGGAGCACGCCCAGCTGGCGGACCTCGGCCTCGGCGTGAACGACCTCGCCTCCGGTGAAAAACAGCGCCTCCACGTCCTCCAGCTCGCCGGAGCCGCCGGCACCCGCCTCCTGCCCGAGGCCCGTGCCGACGAGGTCCGCCGCCGCGCCGCCGAGCTGAAGACAAAGGTCTCCCCTCCCCTGCCCGCCGCCATCACCGCAGAGCTGCGCCCCTACCAGACGGACGGGTTTCACTTCCTCGCCTACCTTTCCACCAACAAATTTGGCGGCATCCTCGCCGACGACATGGGCCTGGGAAAAACCCTCCAGACCCTCTCCTGGCTCGCCTGGCTGCGCGAGACCGGCCAGCTCACCGGCCCCGCCCTCGTCATCTGCCCAAAGTCCGTCCAGGACAACTGGCGCTCCGAAGTCGCCCGCTTCTGCCCCAGCCAGCCCGTCCGCGTCTGGACCCACGACGACGCCGGCCTCATCGACGCGCCCACCCCGCCTCCGGCGAAAAAAGCCGCCCGCAAAAAAACCGCCGCCGCTCCCAAGCCGGAAAACTTCCTGCTCATCATCAACTACACCCAGCTCCGCCTCCACGAGGACGCCCTCCTCGCCAAACCCTGGGGCGCCGTCATCCTCGACGAGGCGCAGTACATCAAGAACCCCTCCTCCCAGACCAGCAAAGCCGCCTGCGCCCTCCAGGCCCCGCACCGCCTCGCCCTCAGCGGCACCCCCATTGAGAACCGCCTCCTCGACCTCTGGTCCATCATGCAGTTCGCCATGCCCGGCGTCCTCGGCGGGCGCGCCGCTTTTGGGAAAAACTTCAACGGCAAGGACGACCCCTTCGCCCGCCGCCGTCTCGCCGCCCGCGTCCGTCCCTTCGTCATCCGCCGCACGAAAAAAGAAGTCGCCAAAGACCTGCCCGACCGCATCGAAGAGGAAATCGTCTGCGAACTCGACGGCCCCCAGGCTGCCCTCTACCGCGCCGAACTCAAGCGCGCCCGCACCATGCTCCTGAAGGCAAAGACCAGCCAGGAGCTGGACAAGCTGCGCTTCAACATCCTCACCTCCCTCCTCCGCCTCCGCCAGATCTGCTGCCACCCCGCCCTCATCGGAGCCGGGAAACCCCAGGACGAATCCGCCAAGCTCGCCGCCCTGCTCGACCTCCTCGAGCCCCTCGTCGAGGAAGGGCACAAGGTCCTCGTCTTTTCCCAGTTCGTCGAGATGCTCGAACTCATCCGCACCGAACTCGCCACCCGCGACTGGCCCCACCAGATCCTCACCGGAGCCACCGAGGACCGCGGCGCCCTCGTCGAGAAATTCCAAAACACCGAGGGCGCCTGCACCTTCCTCATTTCCCTCAAGGCCGGCGGCTTCGGGCTCAACCTCACCGCCGCCAGCTACGTCGTCCTCTTTGACCCGTGGTGGAACCCCGCCGTCGAGAACCAGGCCATCGACCGCACCCACCGCATCGGACAGGTCAACAAAGTCATCGCCTACCGCCTCATCGCCCGCGACACCATCGAGGAAAAAATCCGCTTCCTCCAGAAACAAAAGAGCGCCCTCGCCAGCGACATCCTCGGCGAAGAAACCTTCGCCAAAGCGCTCAGCCTGGATGATTTCAAATTCCTCCTCGGCGACGGCGAGCCGCTGGCCGTCTGAGACCGCCAGCGACCCGCCCGCAGACACCGGAGGTTACAAGCCCCCCGCCTCCCGAAGCCTCCCGAACTGGCGCGTGCCAGCCTCGACGGGCTCGGCGCTCCGCCAGGTATCCCGCGTCATGCCACCCGCCACTGGCTCGCTGCTCATGAGCACCCCGGGCTGGTAAAAGACGAGGTCCGAGGAAAACTCCGCCGAGAGCGAGGAATCCACCCTGTCTGCCGGCCGGTCGTAGGCCAGAGTCAGGAACGTCTGAGCCCCGGTGCCCGCCGGATCCAGCGTGGCCACCCCGGTGATGAGCTGGCCCGTCGAGGCCGCCACCACCGGGTTTGTTCCCAGGGCATATTCCAGCCCGTTGCTCCACCCGTCCCCGTCGAAATCCGCCGCGCTGTCCGCGAGGCCGCCGGCACTGGCCTGCCCTGCGGCCCAGTCCTGATAGGTGAGCTTGGGCCCGGCATTGCAGAGCGGCAAGCCGTCGTGATCAGGGGGGCCATAGCAAGTGGAGCGGGTCAGCAGGCGCGGTGGGGCGTAGGGCTGGAAGGCCGGAGTGCAGAAGACTTCAAGAGAGGAGCCGCCACCTCCTTCCCAGTGGAGCACTTTGATCGGATAAAAGCCCGCAAGGAGATGGGTACTCGCCAAGCTCCGGCTGTTGCCAGTGGGCGAGTTGCACTCAAGGCCGACGGTGGTGTCAATAAACGCGAACCTCTTGATGAGTGTGCTCAACCCGGTTTTGTTTTCTTTGAAACTGAGGGCGTTGTTTCCAAGCACTCCTCCGACGGGACTGATGGTGAGCCGTGTGCCGTCATCCCCCTGGAAGCCGAAGCAATAGTCCCCCTCGCAGGGGATGAAGACGGTCGCAGAGGCTTCGAGGGCGAAGTTGTCATCGTTGCCTGCCAGGTCGCCGGGGAACGGGAGGTCGCCACCAAAGCTGGAACTGCCCGGGGCGGAGGGATCGAGGTAATTCAGTGCGGGGGAATTGCCCCACACACTCCAGAACGTCTCAGCCGCAGCCTGGGTCAGATTGTTGATCGCTGGTCCGCCGCGCGTCGACGTCCGCACGCGCCAGTCCACCTGCGAAAGGCAGGGCCAGCAGTTGGAGCCGGGCTTGCCCGACTTATAGCCGACGAGTTTCCAGTCCTGCGTCTGACTGGCGGAGGTGAAGGCGCCCTTGGCCGCGTAGACCTCGAAATCCGACGCACCGCCCTGGTTGAAGTGGACAAACTCCGCGCAGTAATCGCCGGCAGGCAGGGTGATGCAGGCGTGGCAGTTCGTGTCACCGGTGGGCAATTCGTGGAGAACGGCGGTGTTGCCGGCTTGCAGGGTGTTGCCCGCGCCGCTGACGCAGGTCCACGGCATGGCCAGGTTGGCGCTGTTGAGCAGCCGGAAACCCATGCCGTCGTCCGAGCGCAGGCCGAAGGTCAACGGGGTGTTGGCATTCGTCCCGGAGATGGTGATCACTGCCTTGGCCACGGTGACGGTGTACGGCGTGACTCCACCGTCGGCAGTGCCGGGGATGTCCTTCTTTCCGGCAAACAACTTGGCATAGCCTGGAACGTCGCGGTCCCAGTGGTTGAGCACATCCGACGTGGCCGTGGTGACAGGGCAATTGTTGGTGGAAACGAGATGGGCGGGGTCGCTGGCGATGGCCATGGCGGTGGTGAGGTTGTTCACGACGCCGGGGCATTTGATGGTACGCAGGTTCCACAGGCCATTGCAGATGCAAGCGCCCGGCAGTGGCGCGGGCGGGAACCCCGGACAAATGATGTCCACACAGTGCTGTATCTGGCAGCACTGAGCCAGAGTGCTGTTGTGCAGGCCGATGTTCGCGCAGAAGAATTTCGGCGGGTTGCCCAGGTTGAGTGGCGTCAGCGTCACCGTGAGCGTGCGCGTCTGGCCGGGCAGGAGGACCGGGTTCAGCGTCACGATGGCAGGCGAAACACTCCAGCCGGGCGTTTCGAGGAAGGTGACGTACCTGAGCGCTTGGTCGCCGGTGTTTTTCAGCTCGAAGGTCCACGACACCGAGCCCGCAGGCAGGGCGGGCCCGGGCGTGCAAAGTGTGCGGATGTCCGTGATGGAGCCGCACCGGCAGCAGGCCCGGTTGATGGCCACGTCGCCCTGCTGGGTTTTGACGTTGGTAAGGCCTTCACCCACACCGTCGTAGTCGATGACCCAGGAGGAAGGGATGTTGCCAGCATTGGTGTACGTCACGACCGATGGAGGCCCGGGCAGCCCGAGGAGCCCGTAAGCTGGGAAAGCAGGACTACCATTGCCACTAAACCAGTGGATGTAGTCGCCAGTGACCCAGATGTCCCCAGCGCTGGCGGGAAGCCCATTGACCCCCTCCGCACGCGGGCAATCGTAGTCCACTCCTCCAGAACAACTGGCCCGAAAGTGCCCGACCGGCGGAAGTGCGGGGCTGGTTGCGTCCCAGCGACCGGTCGAGATGTCCCGGGTGTATTCCAAGAGGCGGGAAACGTGAGCGTAGTTTCCGGGGTTGGTAAAGCTGCGCTCGGCCAACATCATGACACCAGGCTCCTTGAAGGCAATGTCCGAAACAGGCGATGAGGTTCCGGCCGGGACGGTGAAGGCGGTTCCAACGAACGCCGGCAGCTTGATCTCCAGTCGGGCAGTGCTTGCGACGGGGGTCCCGGTGGTGGGGTCCAGTCCAACCGACCAAATTTCGTTGCTTTCAGCAGTTTTAGGAAACTCGCCCGACTCCCACACGGCAGAGTAGTAGAGCCGGCCATCGTAAACCTGCACGCCCCAAACGCGGCGCCCAAAGGATGTCATCAGACCATCCCGTGTGGTGGTGGTGGAATTGGCCTCTGGATCTACGATGGCGGGCAGGCCGGCAGCGGGACGGCCGTCTTTTCCGTGGTCGTAGGTGGCGGCGATGAAGACGCCGCTCATGTTGTAGAAGTATATAAGCCCGTCCTCAAAATTGGAGACGATGATGCGCTGGTGAACGGCGTCGAAGCACAGATTGCCCAGCGAAGCGGGAAGGTCGTTGATGGAAGATGCTGCTTTGTTGGGCAGTTTCGCAAACAACGAGATGGCACCGCTGACGCCGTCAATTTTGAAAACCGCGCCAGGTCCGCTGGCCGTGTAGGTGTGCTGCCACCGGGCCGGAGTGCCCATGCTGATCCCGGTTCCAGATCCCGGCTGTCCATAAATGGAAGTGGAGGAGAGGTAGATATTCGGTGGCACGGCATCATCGAGCGTGACACCGAAGACTTCGCCGAGGTGGGCGTTGTCCCATGGCCACGTGGTCGTGCCGTGGTACATGGGAGCCGACCAATTGGCGGCGCGCGGAGTGGAGGCGTTGCGCTGGTCTATCGCGATGAGACCGGCGGCATACGCGGTGGGGGACTCGGTTCCCGCGCTTCCGGCATAGCACGTCACGACAGCTTGGCCGCACTTGACAGGAAACAGCGGATTGGCACCCGGTTGGTCTGGGCAGTCGTAGCAGACGGGATACGTTGCGACCACTTGAAGATTTGGACCGAGGAGTTCCACCATCAGGCAGGGAACCTCCGGATCTCGCGGCCCGGTGATGGTAGCGGTGACCGTCGCTGTGGTGCCGGGCAGGAATGCCCCCGGCGGGGAGAAGACTGGCGTGCCCGGGGTCACCGTGCGTCCGGGCCACGAGAGGCGGAAAAAGGAAATGGGAGCACTGCCGACGTTGGTGATTTTCAGCGTCACCAGATCCGGCACAGCTGGCGGTGGCGATTCGTGGCCGCACTCGTGGCTGATCAGCTGAACCCGTGCCATCGCAGGTGCCGCAGGGGTGATGGCAAGGTCCTGCAGGCCGATGGCGGCGGAGAGAGGTGCTCCCCCGGTGCCTCCGGCGAGGAATCCGGCGGGGTCCGAAGGCAGGGCGAAGCCGATGTCGTTCAGGGTCCCGATTTCCCCGGTCATGCCATTGGCCAGGGCCCGCAGTTCCACCCCGGTGGCGGTGACCGCCTCCACACCACTGCCGATGGTGATGAGGGTGGATTCATTCCAGGTACTGACCCGGCACGGACGCGGTCTGCCCAGTTTCCCGCAACCGCTGGGGGGAAGGGAGGACGAGCCAATGTTCGCTCCGCCAGCAGCCATCGGCACCAGCTGCTCCGCCACCACGTTGCCGGACGCATCCACCACCTGGACGGAGACACTGGTCGCTCCGATGGCGGAGAAATTCACCCAGTGCTCGTATCTCATGCCCACGAATTCATCCTGGACGCAAACCACCGCCGCCCTGTCAATCTCCACCTCGTTTTGCCCGTCGAAGCTGCCCCGGATCGTCGATGCCAGCGCCATCGGGAAACGGACCTCCGGGCTCGAATCCCATGAGACGCGAAAGCTTTCCGCATAACCCAAGTCCAGAGAGGCAAGGATGCCGTCCCGTGCGGCACTCTCAAGAGACGTGCCTTTAATGCTGTTGAGATCCTCATCGCGTAAATCATCCCGCCATCTCCATGGTTGCAAAAACCCATCCCCCACCCCCCGTTCAAATGAGCCAATGGTTTCATTCGTCGTGCCCGAGGTCGCGAGGGAAACCCGGGTCATGCGCACGGCAGCGGGCGCTGTGGGGTGGAAGATGAGGGTGTCGGCGTTCGTCGTGGTGCCGCCCACGGTGACAGGGTGGGGAAAAATGCCGCCGCCGGGATTCTGATCGAGGGAGACATCGATGCCCGGAATCGGATCGCCAAAACGGGGACACTCGATCTCGATGCCGCCGCCCATGCCGCCGGTGGGTCGGACTATGGTGACAAAGCCCAGATGGGGCGGGACAGTCACGTCAGATGGCTGAAGCGAGGGCAGTGCGACGCTCACCGCTTCCCCTGCCTGGCCGCAGGGGAGATTTGGATACGTGGCCACCAGCCGTCCCTGGAGGCGGAGTTCCGCCGTGTAGGTGCTGGAGCCGATGGAGCGGAAATCCACATGCGCCTTCACTCCTGTGGACGTGCGCCGCCAGCCACACAGGGCGGTCTGCCCCGCTGTAAAAGACTTGGCCTCCACCACGGCGAGCCCGCCGGTCTGCCACCCGGCCGCCGGCATGGCCCAGGCGAGCCGTGCCGGGTCTGACGTGCCCCCGATGATGGGGAAATCCGTCGAGCCGTCCGTGCCAGCCACCCCGGAGCCCGGCGCGAACCCGCCCAGATGGCCGATGTGCAGCCCTGGAAGGCTGGCCGCTCCGCCAATTGCCGCGTAGGCATTTCCAGAAAAAGAAGCGGCGCCCCCGCCAAACGCCCAAGGAGCGTCCCACCACGGGGCCGGGTCGGGCAGTTTCACTGGATCCGGGCAGGGCAGGCAGCGCTCCAGGTTTATCTCCATCCAGTCCACTGTGGTGTGGTGACGCACGGCCACATCGAGCCGTCCCGTCGCCTCCATCTGCGCGATCCAGGGCGTGAGATCGACGACAAACGTTGTGGCCGCATTCGAGAGCTGGGACCACGTGCCGCCCGCCCCAGTCAGCGAGCTGATCGGGATGACAGTGGGCACCGGCATTCCGATGAGCAGTTCATCGCCCGTGGCATCGCCGGGTTTCAACCGCAGGGTGAGGGTGCCACCGCAAATGCCGTTCGTCAGCCCGGTAAAAGTGTGTCCTACCGTGCCCTGCTGCTGCGCCGCATCAAAGGGCAGGCCCGGTCCTCCCATGAAAGCCATAAGTTCGGGGCCCGGGTAGGTGGGCTCCGGCCCGCCCGTGCAGTTGTCCTTCAGCCCCGCGGTCACCGACGTGGAGCCGGTGAAAACAGGGGCGGGCTTGGACACGGGGAGATTGATGGCTGGCCCCCTCCTCACGATAAAAAAGCTCTCGCAGGGGTCGATGACGGTGGCTCCGGCTGGATTCCCATCCGCGTCCACCCAGCCGGGGGCGAAATCATCGGTGCTGAAGAAGATGGTGAAAAAGGCGCCTCCTGGACCTTTGAGAATGATGTTGTCGCTTTCACTCGGATCGAAGCCCCCCTGGAGCCCCGCGCTGTTCGTCGGCCCAAATAATTGGCTGACGGTCACCGGATCCGAGAGATGGACAATGGACTGCCCCGCGACGAGCCCGCCGGCAAATCCCGGCCCTCCGATGCTGATAGTGTTGGTGGTGTTCGCGATTACAGCACCGACCGAGGGCGATCCAGGCCCTGCGATGACTGCCACCTGTTTCCCCACCAAGCCCCCCGGGGTCAATCCGCCCGAGGGAACGACGGCCAGGCTGCCCCCGCCAGCCAGCATTGGGCCATGGTAGATCGCGGCATTGGCCCAGTTCAGACTGAGGCTGTTCAGGCCCGTGTTGATGGGAATTGTGGCCTGTTTGGGAGCGGGCGGGATCTCGCAGGCCAGGCTCGTCCACTCCCTGCCCTGGAAACGCGCAGCCAGGGCTCCGGTTTTTGCGCCGGGATCGATCCGCCAAATGGAGAGCAGCTTGCCCACGGCGTAGAGTTTCCCGTCAGAGGCGCGATCAATCCCCTCCCATTCATTGCGCGGCCAGGGTGGGGTCACGGTGAGCGTGGTGTCCACGGGAGCGTAGGCGCCTGGCCCTCCAGCCAGCGGGCGCACAAACATGGGCAGATTGAACGGCGGTGTTGTCGAATCATACCGGATGCCCCACAGCTCCCCGCCGGGCAGGGACGCGCTGTTCGGCAGGGCGCAAACCGACTCCATGCCCGCAGTGGACGGCCCGGAGCCGGCGGTGAGCGGCCCCAGCGGCCCCGCCGTCACGGTCAGCGTCGAGCCGAAGGCAACCTGGATCTTCCAAAGCTTCGAGTCCGGTCCCGTGGTGGCGAAGCTGAGGGGAAACCCCACATGGCCGCTGACGCCGACGAAGTAGTGGTTGTCCTCGTCATAGTCGAGCCCTTCGATCGTGTCGCCAACGCCGATCATCTTCAGGTCGAACCAGTCGATGAGCTTCCCGTTGGTCTTGTCGATGAGGAAAAGCTGGTTGTCCCCGTCGATCCCGATTAACTCGCCCGTCGGAGCAAAGGCCAGCGCCCTCATTTTCCCGCTCAGCATGGGCCCCGCCAGGGGCGGGATGCCGGCGGACGCCGGAACCAGCGGCGCGGCGAGCGTGTAGGTCCCCGTCGAGAGGTCCACATAGTCCAGGGTGTCCAGGTAGCTGGCGCAGTAGCCGAAAACCGGCGGCCCCTGCTGAATTTGGGCCTTGAGAGACAGGGGGGCGAGACAAGAGCCAAGAAACAGGGCGACCGCCAGAAGGCGGCCAGGAGCGCGAAGGAGAGATTTCATGGAAACGGAAGGGTGAAGGGGTTGATCGAGCGCTGCTACAGGCAGGCTCACCCTGTTCTTCCGGTTTCCGCGCGGATCGGTTCAGATTTTTTGCAGAAATCTTTCCGGCCCGACCTGCCAGCGGCTGCCCTCATTTGCCAGGGGACGGCGACGGGGCGGAAGCGGTGCATTCGTCGAGCGGGGGGATCCACCAAAACGAATTCCCGACCAGGATTCGGTCGCCCGGTCCGAAATGGGCGGAAGTCGCCTCACCTATCGTGCGGCGCACAGCCACTTCGCGCATGGTGTCGGTACGAAAAAGACGAATCTTTGAGTCCGTCGCGGCACTCGCGATGACACGCTGGTCGTGGCTCCAGCTCGCGGCATGCACCTCCCGGCAGGTACCGGGGATGCGGTCAGTGACCTCTCCCGTGGCTGCGCTGACGAGGTAGACGATGCCGTCATCAAGCCGGGTGACAGTCATCAGCTTCGAGTCGGGTGAAAAATTGAGCGCCCTGCACTTGTCCACGGTCGTCGAAACCGGAACCCCGTTCTCGTTCGCCGTGTGAAAAATGAAGGCGCGGGAATTCGCTGAATGCCACGCCGCCACCATTGCGCCATCGGCGGAGAGGGCCAGATCGGTCACCAGCTTCAGCCCAGTCCGCGCAGTGAAAACGCAGCGGCCATCCGCCACCCGCCAGACCGCGATGCTGCCGTCCTGGTAGCCGCAAGCAAACATGGAGCCGTCCTCGGAGGGCATTCGGCAGCGCTCCACCCTGGTCGAGTTCTCCAGAGTGAGGGCGCGAAGCACTGCATTCCCGGCCACATCCCACCACTCCAGCTCCAGCGGCCCTCCCTCCGCCCGCCGCACCGAACACACGAGGACACCCTCGCCCTCCCTGCTCCAAAACTCGTGACTCAGCGTGCCCTTCCCGCCGATTTTTTTCCTCGCTCCAGTCCGGATCTCGATCAGAGGAACAGCCTGCGTGTCCGTCGCCGCAGCGATCCACTTGAGGTCCGGCGACACCATGCGCCGGGAGGGGTACCTTTCGTTGTCGATCTTCGCCCTTTGCCCGGCGGACTGGGGAAAGGCAGGCCACCAGTGAAAGGTGTAGTCCACCGCTCCGGCCGCCACCCACAGCCCGTCTGCGCTAAACTCGATCTGGCTGGAACGGGGCACCCGCCCGTTGAGGATGACCTTTGTCTCCGAAGTCCGGATGTCCATCAGGCGAATGCCAAATTCATTTCCGCCCAGGGCCACGAACTGCCCTCCGGGGCCATGCGGACCCAGCGCCATGATTGGCACGCGGCCATTGTCGGGAGGGCTCAGCCACGGCAGCTCCCCGTAGTCGCGGAGGTCGACACGGTAGACCGAATGTCCGTACCAATGCGAAACCAGGAGCTGCTTGCCATCCTCCTTAAACGCCAGCCCGGAGATGACAGGGGCAATGCCTTTCACGGCACGCAGGAGCCGCCCTGACGGCATCTCCCAGAGCTTGATTTCCTGCTTGGAACTGATCGCCGTGGCCAGCAGCTTCCCGTCAGTGGAAAAGGCCATGGTGGCGCCCGCATCAGACATTTCGGCCAGAAGCACGCCCTGCTGAAGGTCGTAGACGAAAACGTCGCCTTTGGTTTTTTCCGCAGATTTCATGTCCACGACGGCCACGGCTAGCAGAGGGGCCACTGGCGAGAAAAGGACTTTGGCCTCTGCCTTCTGGGGCATCATCCACTGGCGCACGGCGGGAATTTTTCCAGAGCCCGAGCCCGAGGCCGGTGCACTGACGGAGACACAGCGGCCAATACCCGCAGTGGCGATCAGCCTGGTGTCCGCGGTGACGGACACGCTGAAAATGCCCTCCATTTTCAGGGAGGTCAGGGCGGAAAGAGTGGCTTTGTCCGCGATCAAGTCACGCACCAGCCGGGCATGGGCGGAGTCCTCGGGCGCCTTGATCCTGCCCAGCAGGCGAATGGCGGCATCCTCCGGGGATTCCGGGGTGGCTGGTGCTGCATCCGGCGGCATATCCTGCCAGGTGGAACCCAGAATGGCCCGTTCGTGCTCACCGGTGGTCAGGTCCAGCAGAACGACCATGTCCCAGACGCCCAGATACATCTTTGGCAGGGTCGGATGCGCCGCCATGGCAAAGACGGGGCCGAACTTCCTGTCGAAGGTCCGCATATCATTCGCATTGCACTGATGCCAGAGCATGGCCCACTCCGGACCGCGGAGATCCAGGGCGCCAGGCGCCGGGCGGTGCCTTTCCAGGATGCCGTTGGCCCTCGTAAAATCCCCCGCATCCACAGCGGTGGAGGCCAGTGACATGTCCGTGCAGTACAGCTGGAGCTGGAGTTCCTTTTCCCCGCCCTCCGCCCGTTTCTGCAGGGAAATGGCCGCATCCTTTTCATGCCGGATGGTTCGGTTCGTCACCAGCAGCAGCGCGATGCCCGCAGCGGCTCCGGCCACAGCAGTGGCGATGAGCCCCGCCAGGGCGGGGCGGCGGCGCACCCACTTCCGGGTGCGATCCCATGTGCCGGAGGCGCGGGCGTGGATGGGCTCGTGGCGCTGCCATCGTTCGAGGTCCGCGGCCAGGGCGGCGGCGGTGGGGTAGCGGCGGGCGGGGTCTTTCTCCAGGCACTTCAGGCAGATGGTTTCCAGATCCCGGTCTGTTCGCTGGTTCAGGCTGCTGGGGCGGACGACATCCGTCTCCACCACGGCGCGCAGGGTGGCCAGCGGCGTATCCCCCGTGAAAGGCGGGCGGCCGGTCAGCATCTGGTAAAGGATGGCGCCCAGGCCGTAAACGTCCGCGGCCGTGGTGGCGTGGCGGCCGCGCCCCTCCGCCATTTCCGGGGCCATGTAGGCCGGCGTGCCCAGGGCAGCCCCACTGAGCGTGAGCCCGCCCTCCGCCCCAGCCAGGCGCGCCAGCCCGAAGTCCGCCAGATACGGCTCCCCCACCCCATCGAGCAGAATGTTCCCCGGCTTGATGTCCCGGTGGAGCACCCCGCGCTCGTGTGCGTGCTGCAGGGCGCGGGCCACCTTGCCCATGAGTGCGCCCGTTTCCTCCGGCGTGAAGGCCCCCGCGCCCCCGGCCAGCCGCTGCGCCAGCGTCTGCCCCTCCACCAGCTTCATCGTGAAAAACGGCCGCCCCTCCAGCTCCCCCACCTCATAGACGGGCACTATGTTCGGATGGTCCAGGCTGGCTGCCGCCTCCGCCTCCGTGCGGAAGCGGGCAAACTCTGCGTCCCCAGCCGCCCAGCCAGCGCCCATCACCTTCAGCGCCACCTCCCGCCGCAGGCTGATCTGCCGCGCCCGCCACACCACCCCCATCCCGCCGCGCCCCACCGGCTCCATCAATTCATAGTCCCCCACCGTTCCCGCCCTCCCCTCCGCCGGCGGCACCTCCAGGGCGGCCCGCATCAGGCAGATGGCACAGGCCTCATCCGCCGCGGCCCAGGCGGGCTGCGGCGCGCCGCATTCACAACACTGGCGGGCGGGCTCGCTCATTCTTCACCCTCCCAGCACACTCAGCAGCTGCCGCATTTCATCCTCCACCTCCGCCGGGTCCGCCACCGTGCGGGCCACCTCCTCCCGCACCAGCTGGCCAAAGCGCCCCCGCAGCCGGTGCACCGCACTCTTCAGCGCCGCCTCCGTCACCCCGGCGGACTCCGCCCCCGCCGCGAAGGCCGGAGCCCCCCGCTCCCCGGCCAGGTATTTCATGAGCAGCTCGACCCCCATCGCGTGCGTCCCGTACTCCTGCACGATCCTCTCGCGCGCCAGCGCCAGCACCGTCTCCGCCCACTTCACCTCGAAGGCGTGCTCCGGCGTGCCCGTGGCCGCCGCCTCGTCGAGTGCCAGCCGCGCCTCCATCGTGTCCGCATCCAGCGCGATCATCCGGCACCCGCCGCCCCTCTTCTGCCGGCGGGATTTTGCCCACTCCTTGTTGATGAAATTTTCCATCGCCCTGAGCAGAAAATTCCGGAACCGGCCCCGCTCAGGGTCCGCAGTCTCCAGCCAGTGCTTTTCTATCAGCTGCTGGAAAAACTCCTGCGTCAGATCCTCCGCCTCCTCGCGCGTCCGCCCGCGCCGTCTGGCGTAGAAGTAAAGCGGCCCCCAGTACCGCTGGCACAGGGCCTCCAGCGCCTGCCGGGAGCACGGCGTGTCCGCCCTGCCGGCGGAGAATACCTGGCTCCAGTGGGTCTCGCTGAATTCATGGAAAAGTGACATGGCAGAGGGGCTTTGCTTTCACAGGGCCGGGAAGCCAGCCTAGTGACTGCCACCCTATCAGGAACCGCACTTGGCTGGCAATCTTTTGTTGCCGAAAATTTCCTTCCGCCCCGCCCCCCGCCCCCCACACACGTCACCGGCACCGCCATCGTGATCGTCCGCGGCGCCGTCGTTCGCACGCCCGCGCTGTTCACAGCTTTTTCCGGCACTGAAATGATCGCATTCAGGTTCCTCCCCGACGGCGGCGGCCCGCTGGCCTGACCACGCCCTTTCGCAGTTGATGTCGCCACCCGGCCGCACCCCGGCTCCTGGCACGCCCGGCAAAAAAATTTCTTTTTCTGAAAGATTTTTGCAAGGTTGAAGAACCCGGCGGGGAAGTGAGGGGAGTATGAAACTCATCCCTCTCTCCGGTGCTTCGTCATTTCACCCGCTGTGCCACCGCGCGGCGGCAGCCCTCCTGCTGTTGCTGCCTGCAATGCCTTCGGCCCTGGCCGATGGCGGGCAGGGTGGCGGCGGTGTCAGCGGACCACCCACGACTTTTGTCGACTTTGAAGGCCGCCCCCAGGGCATCCTGCCGCCGCGGGCGATCACGGGAGTGAGTTTTGCCACCGAGGTGGAGGTCATCGATGCCGGCACGCAGACAGCCTCACCCACACACGCTCTCCGCTCGCGCGGTCCGGGAGAATTTCACACCGGGCCGATGCGGTGGTACTTTGATTCACCGCAGGGCTTCGTTCGTCTCTTCACAGGCAATCCGGTTGGCGGGGCGCTGCCGCAGCGGGTGCAGCTGCGCGGCTACCGCTGGCGGGCAGGCAGCTGGGAGCTGTGCGCCAGCGCGGAAACCACCTTCGGCACGTATACAGGCCTCCTCACTGAACTGGAGATCTGCCAGCCCATCGGCCAGGACATAGGCATGGTGGAGCTGGATGCCGGCGTGGGATTCGAGCAGATGGACGACCTCTTTTTTGGCCGGCTCGACCCGGGGCACGTGACTCGCATCACCTTCGACAACCTCGCGCCCGGCCAGACCGTGACCACGCAATACGACGGCATGACCTCGGTGCCCGAACCGGTGGAAAACGCGTCCAACTTCATCGAGGCGTACCCCGGCACTGACACCCCGCCGCAGTTGCTCCGGCAAAACGGATCGGAGAGTGCCGCCGGCCCGATTCGATTGAGGCTGGACCCGCCCCAGGGCGCCGTCCGGTTGAGGACGGGCTACCCGTACCCCGTGCACCCGGGCCAACCCATCACCATTCGCCTGGTCGCGTTTGGCGGTGCGGACGGCCTCACCCCGCTGGGGGAGGCGCGTCGCGTGGTGACCTCGCAAACCTCCATCACCCTGCCGCTGGAGGTCTGCCGTTGGGAGGAACGGGACATCACGGCGGTGGAGTTGATCTGCGAGGGCGCCTTCGCGGTCCGGGAGGCACTGGACACGCTTGAGTTTGCCCCCGTGCGTCCTGCCCCGCGCGGGGTGGACCGCACACCACCTGCCCTCTCCCTCACGGCTCCGTCAGACGGCGCAGTCATCACCGCTGCGGGACCGGCAGACCTGCTGGTCAATGTACCGGTGACGTTCCGCGCCACCGAGGCCGTGGCCCTGGGCACCACCAGACTCATCCTCTCCCGCGCTGGAGCGCCGGACGACATCCAGGTGCTCACGCCTGTCGGCTCCGCACCGTATTTCACCTTCAATGCCTCTGTGAGCGCACTGGTGGAAAACGACTACACCCTGCGCATCGAGTGCAGCGACGCAGCGGGCAACGCAGCCCTGCCCCTGCTGTCCACCTTTTCCGCCCGCCGGATTCCCCGCCTGCCTGAGCAAATCATCACCGCGCAGGAGCCGGCAGAGCTTTTCCCCGAGTGGCACGTCTGGGCCACACCAAATGGAGATCGTGAGTTTCCCCCGCCCGTCGTCACGCTGCGGGGCACCGGCTTCCGCCCGGATGTACGGGTGGAGGTGGAGGGCGTGGACCCGGCTTCACGAGTTCCTGTCGTTCCGCTGGAAATGACAAGCTCACTCATCCGCCTGCGCATCCCGGATCACTTTTTTCCGGCACGGGACGCCGCCCCACTGCCGGTCCGTGTCCTGCTGCTGGACCCGTCCCCCCTGCGCAGCGGCAGCGGTGTGACTTACTCCGCCGCCTTCCAGCTCCGCAGCCACCACTACATGCGGCTCTGCACACCCCGGCAGCAGAATGCCGAGGGCCCAAACAGTGAGTTTGACTGGCAGTTCCTCTTCGATGCTGACAGCCGGAGCCTGGTCACCCATTGCGAGATCGGGTGGATTGCCGAGTTGAAGCGTGATTGCTACATCGACCTGATGAACCCCCCGCAGCCCCCGGGCGGCCCGCCGGCGGGCGGGACCTGCTACGGAATGGCCCTGATGGCCCAGGAGTGCGCCGATCCGGTGCGCATGGAGCAGATCCTATTCGAGGCCCGCAGCCCGCAGGCCATCCAAATCATGAGCCACCTGACCCAGCCAAACTGGACAACCGTGCCGGGCTCCTGCCTCACTCGTGTTCCGCAACGCCTCCAAGGAGGCGACTGGGGGCGGATGGGCCGCGGATCCAGCGCGGCCTGGCTGCAGGCCATGCACGGCGTGCAGTCGGACAAATGGCACCTCGAGTCGATGTACCGGCAATTGTCCGACTCGACCCCGAACCGGCTCTTTCAGCCGGAGCGGGCATGGCGGACACTTACTGGAGGACCCACAGCTTACGTCCTCTGTTTTAATCCGGCCGGAACCATGGCAGGCCACTGTGTGGCACCCTACCAGCTCACAACCGAGACCAGGACAGTCGCCGGAGTGCCAGTCTCCTTCCACCGTGTCCGGGTCTACGATTCCAACTATCCCTACAATTCAAACCTGCCCGATACCCATCCCCAGAATGTGCGGGCCATGAACCGCTGGGTCGAAATCACCTCCACGCCCACCGGCTCCACGTACCGATACGAATTTAGCTACAATAGGGACGGCACGCCCGTCGTCTGGGATGGAACACGCATCTACACCAGCGTGCCGGGCATTACGCCGGGCAACCACCTGCTGCCTGACTTTGACACCGCCCTGCGGGCCTTTGCCTGGCTGGTCAGCGCCTCCGGGGAAGCCCGGGCGCACTGCCAGGCTGAGAATGGCGAGGAAGTCGGGTGGAAGGCGGACGGCAGCTGGGTCATGAACACCGAATACATCGTCCCCTGGCAGCCCGTCGGCGCGTATGCAGACACACCGGACGCGGTCACGTGCTTCTTCCCCACCTCGCACGAATCCATCACCACCACCCTCCGCCACACGGGCACGAACGAGGCAAAACTGACCGCCTTCATGGGCCACCAGGGCTGGCAGGCCGAAGCCGCCAGCGCTGCGGGGGCGGCGGACCAGTTCGTCTTCCGCTCTGGAAAAAACATCCCGGATTCCGTCTCCCTCACGACCACGGCACCCGCGCGGCTGCGCCTGCGCACCGCCATGCAGGACGTGGCCAGCGAGCACCGGTTTTCCCTCGGCATAGCGGTCCTGCCCGCCGCACACGCCCTGTGCATCGAGGCCCTGCCTGGCACGGAATCTCTCCGTTTGCTCAATGACGGCGGCGCCGACCTGCCAGTGCAGCTCGCTTGGGAAAAACGCAACAGCACCGGCGGTGAGGAGCGGCACCTGCTCGCTCCAGTGAGCATCGCTGCAGGCGCTGCCGCCACGCTGCGCATCACCAATGCCAAACCCGAGCTGCTCATCGACCTCGGCCAGGACGGAACCATTGATTCAGTGCTGGAGCCGCCCGTCCAGAGCACCAGCCCCGCGTCGGCAGCAGAGGACTGCAATGGGAATGGCATCACCGACATGCTCGAAATCCTCAACGGCACCCTCCACGACGCCAACGGCAACGGCATGGCCGATGAATGTGAACCGCCGGTCGTTTCAACGCCTGCCAGTGTCTTCTGGACAAACACGGACGCAGCTGCCGTCGAGGGCGTGCCGGCTGTCATCGGCCTCCAGCGCACTGGCAGCCTGAAGGAGCCTCTCACCGTCCAGATAGAACCCGTGGGCGGCACGGCCAAGGCTCCGGGCGACTTCGATGGCGGTCCGGTCACCGTCACCTTTGCCGCCGGGAGTGATTCCGCCGTGTTTGAATTCCACGCCCTCGAAGACTGCGTGGCCGAGGAGCAGGAGAAGCTCCACCTCCACATCGCCTCCTCCTCCCCGGCGGTGCTGCTGCCGGCGTTGGACCTTCCAGTGCTCATCACCGATGCATCGCTTCCCGAAATCACCATCGACAGCCTGAGCGTCGACGAGGGCTCAGGCAGCACGCCGGCTCACCACGTCATGACCCTGCACCTTTCCCGACCCATGCCCTGCCCGGTTCCCTTCCGCCTCGTCGCCACTCCCGGCACGGCCACGTTCGACGACTGCTCCTTCGCCGGCACGGGGGTGCAGAGGTGGTTCGCCCCGGGCAATGTCACAGAGACGGTGGAGGTGTTCATTGCCGGGGACACCACGCCCGAAGCCGATGAATCCTTCAAACTCAGCGTCGATTCGCTGACCAATGCCACCTTTGCCGGCGGAGGCGACATCATCCTTCTCAACGACGACGGACCGGACACGCCGGGTTTCGTCGCCTTCGACGGCACGTATTTCAAGGTCACCGAGGGAGCGCCGCTGAGCGTCCGTCTCGTGCGGACTGGCGGCAGCCTCGGGCCGGTGGAGGTGCTCGTTCAGCTGGATCCCCTGCCCTCCGGACCGACCATCACCATCGATGAGATAAACGGTGGCGACATCGCCCCCCGGTCAGCCATCGTGACCTTTGCCAGCGGCCAGACGCAGCAGACGGTTGACTTCCCCACCACGGACGACGCCGGATTTGAGGGGGACGAATTTTTCGCCCTGACCCTGCACGCCAGCGGGCAGAATCCCGCCACCATCGGCTCCCCAGCCACCGCCGGCGGGGTGATCCATGACAATGATGCCGCGCCCGCCGGAGGGCGGTTCAGCGTGGACTCCATCAGCGTCGTGGAGGGCCGGGGAAACATTTGCGCCCGCTTCGAGGTCACCCTTGACACCCCGCAGACCCAGCCGGCCACGGTCACCCTCGTGCCCGAGTCCGGCACGGCAGTGGCGGGCCAGGACTTCGCCGCCGCGCCGCTGGCAGTCTTCTTTGCTCCGGGAGAAATGAGCCGCACCGTGGACGTGCCGCTGGTTCACGGCAGCGAACTGGAGGGGCCTGAGTTCTTCACCGTGCGGCTGGACTCACCCGGCGCCGGGCTCACCATCGCCCCGCTGGCCAGCGGTGGCCGCGGGCGGGCGGACATCCTGCCATTCACCTGGGAGAGCGTTCAGATCGGAGCGGAAAAGTCTCAGTTGCTCTTCCCCTCCGCCCAGCGCCAGAGCTTCCAGGTGGAGCGGAGCGAGGACCTCTTGAACTGGTTCCCCGTCGGCAGCACGGCTGATGGCACAGGCGCCCCGCTGCTGTGGACGGGCCCGGGCACAAACTCCCAGGGCTCGCCCCAGCGTTTCTTCCGCGTGAAAATCCAGCCCCGGCAGCAGCCGTGAGTTTGCAGAAGCCGGGCTCCATGCCAGATTGGGCACGGAGCCCGACCAGAAAAGATCCAACCACCACCGTGAGCACTGTCACTGAACCAAAGCCCCAAACCCCGGCGTCCCCGCCGGACACCTCGCTGCTCACCAGCCAGAGCCTGCTCACGCGGCTGAAGGACTGGGACGACCACGCCAGCTGGCGCGAGTTTTTCGACACCTACTGGAAACTCATCTACAATGTCGCGCGCAAAGCGGGCCTGAGCGATGCCGATGCCCAGGACATCGTGCAGGATGTGCTGGTGGGCGTGGCGCAGCAGATCCCTGAGTTTCGCTACGACCGCTCAAAGGGGCGCTTCAAGAGCTGGCTCCTCACCATCGTGCGCCGCCGCCTGGCCGACCACTGGCAGCGCACAACGAGCACACGAAATCGCGAAGCCCGTTTCACAGACGACGGCAGCACCGGGGGTGATGATGGCCTGGAGCCCCTCTGGCAGCAGGAATGGGAGCAGCACCTCCTGCAGGCGGCACTGGCCCGCGTGCAGAAAAAAGTCAGCGCCCGCCACTTTCTCATCTTTGACCTCAGCGTCGTCCGCCAGACGCCGGCCAGACGCGTGGCGGCCATGCTCGGCATCTCCATCCCGCAGATCTGGATGGTCCGCCACCGCGTGGGCAGGCTGGTGAAAGCAGAAGTAAAGAAAGTCGAGGAGGGCGTGTGAAGCGCACTTCCGGACGGTAACCGCCAATGGAGAACTCACTCCACCCCGATGCGCCGCAGCCGCCGCACGTGCCGGACCACACGCTGCTGCGGCTGGTCGGCCGCGGGAGCTACGGGGAGGTGTGGCTGGCGCAAAACATCATGGGAGCCGGGCGGGCGGTGAAGGTCGTGCGGCGGACGGCATTCCAGAGCGCGCGGCCGTTTGAGCGTGAATACTCGGCCATCAGGCGCTTTGAGCCGCTCAGCCGTCAGGCGGACGGCCTGATCCATGTGCTGCACGTCGGCCGGCACGACGACGCCGGCCTTTTCTACTACGTCATGGAGCTGGCAGATCCGGTCGTGCCTGGCGGGGCGGAGCTGGACGTGGCGGGGTACGCCCCGCGAACGCTTGCGGGGGAGTTTGCCCGCACGGGGCGGCTGCCGCTGGCGGACTGCCTGGGCGTGGCCTGCTCCCTCGCGCAGGCACTGGGAGCGCTCCACCAGAAGGGCCTCGTCCACCGGGATGTAAAGCCCTCGAACATCATTTACGTGAATGGACGGACCAAGCTGGCCGACATTGGCCTGTTGAGCGAGCAGGGGGAAAGCCGGAGTTTCGTCGGCACGGAGGGCTACATCCCGCCAGAGGGGCCGGGCGCACCCGGAGCGGATGTCTTTTCACTGGGCAAGGTGCTCTACCAGGCGTGCACCGGACTGGAGCACACGCGCTACCCGGAGCTGCCAGCCGCCTGGATTGCCCGCGATGAGCACGGAGCGATGGAGTTTTTCGAAATCGTCCTTCGTGCGTGCGAGGGCGACGCCGCGCGGCGCTACGCGAACGCCGGGGAACTGCAGGGGGACTTGGCGCTGCTACAGAGCGGCCGGAGCGTCCGCCGCGTGCGCCAGCTGGAGCGCCGTGTGCTCGCCCTGCGCCGCTGGGGCGTGGCTGCCGCCGCACTGGCGGCGCTCGCGTGGGGCGGAACGTGGATGGCCAGCCAGCGTGCCGCGCGGGAAGCCGCGCTGCGTGCCGCAGCGGAGGACGCTCTCTTTGCCTCGCAACTCCAGCTGGCCGGAGAGGCCGTCCGCTCGACGCGACCGGCGGCACGCGCGGAAGCTCTGGCGGCGGTGAAGGCCGCAGCGCAAATCAAACCTGGCCGCCGCGAGTTGCGGGATGTGACCGTGGCCGCACTCGTACAGCCGGGCCTCAGGGAGATCCGCCGCATCCCCTTCACCCCGGGTCCAGAAGGCCAGCCGACAGGCATGCCCGCCTTCGACGCCTCGCTCCAGACCTTCACACTGGTGGACGCACAGGGGCGCATCACCATGCACCGGACCGCGGATGGTTCGACCACGACCGCATTGCCCCAGTCGCTGCCGCCGGCCTGGTTGCATCTGATGCTGAGTCCCGACGGCCGGTGGCTGGCGGCCCCGGCGGAGGCGGGGCGGCTTCAGCTCCTGCGCACCGACGGTTCGGGACCCGCCATCCTGCTGGGCGGCCTGCCCGGCGGCGGACCGGCGCGGTTCTCGCCGGATGGCAGCCGGCTCATCGTTCCCGCGCCTTCGGGTGACGCGCACCTTTATGCCATTGGCGGTCCTGATTTCGGAGCCACGAGCCCGCTCCAGCCGCTGGCCACGCTGCAGCTGGCGGCAAAGGACGAACTGGCAGGAACGGTCGGAAGCGTGAATGCCGTCTTCAGCCCCGACGGCAGACGCGTGGCAGCGGGCTTCTCCATCAATAGAGAGGCCGGCGCTGCCGGGCTTGTCACCGTTCACGACGTCGCCACCGGTGAGCGCACGGCAGCCATGCCCACGGATGCCCCGGTCAACGCCCTGGCCTGGCACCCGGGCGGGGCATGGATCGCCCTGGCCATGGCCGACACCCAGGTGCGCCGCTGGCGCCCCGGTGAGGCCAGCGCCGCCGCCTGGGTGCGACAGGAGGCGCAGGCCGTGGCCGTAGAGTTCCACCCCGGCGGAGAAATGGCCATCACCAGTGGCTGGGACTCCACCACCCTCCTCTGGAACGTCGCAGACGGAGGCCTCATCACCCGCCTCCCGGGCTGGGGGCTGGACGCCCGGTTTTCCACAGATGGCCGCCGCCTCGTCGCCAGTGACGCCAATCGCCGGGAGAGCAGGCTCTACGAAATCGAGCGCCTCCCCCTCTGCCAGCAGATCATTCTCCCGCGCAGCCCGCAGGTCGCCCCGTGGACGACCGGCCCGGAGGCTGTTGCCGTGAGCCCCGAGGGCTGGCTGGCCATCGGCGCTGCCGAAGGCTTCTGGCTGGCCCGGCCCGGCTCGCCCGAGGTTTTCGAAACGCGCCATGGCGGCATCCACTCGCTCACCAGCAGCGGGGGCAGGCTTTGCATCGGCAGCGCTGGTGCCCTGGCGCAGATGCCCTTTCCCCGGCTGGAATCCGGCGGGCGCTGGCAGGTGGGGGATCCGGAAATCCTCGTGGACAACCACAACTTCCTCGGGGCTGCTTTCGCGAAGAACGGATCAAGGGCTTTTGCCTGCACCAGTGAGAACGTCTACTCCTGGCGGGAAGGTTCGCCCGAGACCCGCACCTTCCCCGGTCTGCCCATGCGCTACATGGCGGCCTCTGCAGACGGCTCCTGGGTGGCCTGCGCCACACGGGGCAAGGGCTTTGTCCGCGTCTGGCCTGCCGATGATCCGGGCAGGGCGCGGGACATCCCGGCATCCGGGGCATGGATCCGCACCGCCATGGCGCCGGATGCGTCGTTCGTTCTCGTCGGGGATGGCTATGCCGTGCGGGCCATCCGGCTGCCAGGCCTGGAGCCCGCGTGGACGGCCCCGGGAAGGGAGCCAGGCTCACTTTCCGCAACCTGTGAGGTTTCACCCGGCGGCCACCTCGTCGCAGCGGCACTGGAACCGAACGTTCCCTGGCTGCTGGACGCCGCCACCGGCCGCCCCATCGTCCGCCTCGCGCACCCTTTCGGGCAAAACGTCAGCGCGCTCGCCTTTTCCGAGGACGAACGCTGGCTGGCAGTCTGCGGCTCCCGGTGGACCGTGTTCCTCTGGGATCTCCATGCACTCCGCCAGCAACTCGCTGCACAGGGGCTCGACTGGTGACCCGGGGCGGCCAACCTGAGGCGCAGGGCGAAAAATATGCGTCTTCAAAGTGGATGCGCCTTTTTTCGTGTCCGGTTGCCCCCGGCAGTGGTGATATATGACCGATGGAACCGCTCCCCTGCTCCGATGACGAAACCGCCGCGCTGCTCGCACGCTTCCGCGAAAGCGCGGACGAGCGGGCCTTTGCCGAACTCGTGCGGCGCTATGCCGGCCTGGTCCACGGCACGGCGCGCCGCTGCCTGGAGGACGATGCGGCGCTGGCCGAGGAGGCAGCGCAGGCGGCCTTTGTCCAGCTGGCCCGGCAGGCGGCGCAACTGCCCGGGGATGTCGCTCTCGGCGGCTGGCTGCACCGCGTGACGTGCCGGATCGCGTCGAACCTCCGCCGCTCGGAATCCCGCCGCCGCCAGCGCCATCAAGCCATGCCCCCGCCCGACACCGACCCGCCCCAGCCCGGCTGGCTGGACCTCGCCCCCGCCCTGGACGCGGCGCTCGACGCCCTGCCCGCCTCGGACCGCACACCACTCATCCTGCGGTATTTTGAAAAACGCACCGCCCGCGAGATCGGCGCAGCCCTCCAGCTGAGTGAGGCCGCCGCGCAAAAAAGGATCAACCGCGCCCTTGGCAAGCTGCGCAACCTGCTGGCCCGGCGCCAGGTCAGCCTGCCCGCTGCCACCATTGCAGCCCTGCTCGGCTCCCTCGCCCATCCTGCGCCCGCCACAGCTGCAGGCTGGGCCGCCGCCGCCCTCGCCCAACCCGGCGCTCCGGTGATTGATATGGCGGATGTCTCCCCGCCCGGCTCCACCTCGCTACTGGCAGGCATGGCAGCCGCCCTGCTGGTGACGGCGCCCTTCCTCATCCACGAACTGCGCTCGTCGAACTCATCTGGTGGAGCCCCGCAGCCCGGTGCGGACGCCCTTTCCCCCGCTCCGGTCAAACCCCCGCCGCTGGTGGCCGGCACATCGCCGCGGCTGCCGCGCGGCTGCACGCTGGCGGAGATCCTGGCCGCCCTGCAGGACGCGACACGCAGCCCCGCCCATGCCGTCACCGCGTGGAAAATGCAGGCGCTCGCCGCACAGGTGGCTCCGGATTCCATGGGCGAAATGATCCGCCTAGCAGAGGCCCTCGCCCCAGGCCCGGAGAAAGGAAGCATTCTGCAAACGCTCCTCCATGAGTGGGCCAAAACGCAGCCTGCGTCCGCCATGGACTGGACAGCCACCCATGACGGGCTGGACGGTCCGGCGTGGACCATCTTCGTCGGCTGGGCGCAGACCGACGC
>JANOAS010000405.1:0-39009 GCA_031411255.1 bacterium | reverse complement strand
CCTCAGCTACGGCGACGAACCCGGCGAGGTCGACGGCCACTGCCACTCCCAGCGCAAGATCGCCGACTTCTACCAGACCCGCTTCACCACCACCGACCCCACCCTCCCCGCCACCGTCTGGACCCCGGGCACCCCCGGCACAAAGTCCTCCTTCACCCTCACCAACCTCCCCTCCGGCTCCATGGTCTGGGTCCAGATGTGCGCCACCAACTCCCAGGGCGACGGCCCCTGGTCCGACCCCGCCTGCATCCGCGTGCCGTGAGGCGGGGTGGCGCGTCTCCTGTGTCCTCACCTTCTCGTAGATCGGTATTGCCGCATGGGTGCCGCATGGGGGCGGACAAAGCCTGCCAAACCTGCCCTGCCACTTCCACCTTGTGTGCGCATCCCCGGTCGTTGCCAATCAGCCCATCACCCGAAAAAGGAGCCAAAGCCTTTGCTTTTGCGCCTGATGAGATAAATTCGTGCCTGATTCCTTCCCAACAGAACTGTTCCTGGGGCTTGTCATGCTGACAAGCTAAGCAACAGTTCGCGTTGTCAGGTCGGTTAATTCTCGCGCAACTCCATCACCAGAACCTCCACTGTCGGCGGCCTCAAGGTCGAGCATTTTCCCGCCAAGCATTCACCTCAGAACCCATTCGCGGCGAGAGCCCCCGGAGGGATCGCCGTTCAATTCCGCCGCTTTTATGAACACTACCTCAATAAAATATCGCCTTTCTTGCAGTAAATCTATCACTTGGACACTGCTTGTCCTTCTTGTTACGGTCCCCAGTGGCGTGCTGGCCCAGACGTGGACCAAGTGGTCCTACGCCAGCGGTTCAAACGTATTTGGCACTCTCGGCAACACCTCCGTGCAGTACACCGGTCAATTTTTCGATGTCGACTATTCCTCGACAGACGGAGTGGGCTACTGGGACAACACTAATGGCCCCTACTCGCAAAACGGAATAGCTGCCCCGACGAACCCGGGCCTGATTCGCTTTATATTGGGGGGCTCGGGCAGCTTCGTGTTTGAGCTCCCCGTTGTGGATCCGTTCATCGCACTTAGCAGTGTCGGCAATCCGCAGCTCCCCGTGGTTTATGACTTTTTGACATCGCCATTCACCGTCGTTTCCGACAACTACAGCCCCAGGGCCGCCTATTGGGGCGCCGGCACGTATGCCACGCAGGGAAATACACTTACCGGGCAAGAATTCAGCGGCATATTAAAATTCAGCGGAACTTACACGCGAATCGATTTCACTTTTACGGAGGAAGGTTGGCATGGCATCACAGTGGGCGCTCGCAGCACGGGCGAACGATCATTCCTGTCAACCCTCATTGACGCCGATGTCCCTGCCGACAAACGCAATGTGAACGATGACCCCGACAACGACGGCATACCAAACCTTGTCGAATACGCTCTCGGACTGCCGCCTATGACCGCTCAAACCAACGGCCTTCCTGTCGCCGGCAGCAGCAGCGAAAATCTCACCTTAACCTATCATCCATGCGCCTCCGATGTGACCTACATGGTGCAGACCGCCTCGACACTTACCCCGCCAATTCCTTGGACTGCAGCTGGAGTAAGCCAGGGAACACGCAACTCCGCTGGAGACATAACCGCTTCCATTCCGATCGGCAGCGGCCCAATATTTCTCCGTCTGGTCATTACCTTAAATCAATAATAGCCGACTAAGCGCATCCACAAACAACAATGAAACCAACGACAAACCCAATACAGCCCGACTCTTCGATCCAGCGGGCGCGGTGGTCTTTCGCACTCGCCCTCGTTGCCCTGACTGGCGGTGGTGTTTGCCTCTATGTCGGGCAGTGGCCTGCTAGCCTCGTTCTCATGTTAGCTGCTGTGACTGGGGTCATGACCGCATGGCAGCTGCGGAGACCCTGAGACGCGGACGGGCTGGTGAGGTGTGGGGAAAGCTTTTCCCCGCACTGGGGCGAATCCGACAACAGGGGCGCCCAGTTCCTGACGGGCCCGGCAGGACGCCGATTGGAGGGGGGTGGGCGGAGCGGGTTTCGGAGCGGGACAGGCGTCCGAACGGCCTTTTCGCATGCATGGGGACAGACAAAACTCATGCATGGGGACAGACGACAAAACTCATGCATGGGGACAGACAAAACTTGCCTAAACTTGCCTCGGGCAAGGTGGTGACGGACGCGCAGGGCCGCTGGCAGGCGGACGTGACGGAAAAGGACCTGGCCGGGCTGCGGGCCGGCGTGGGCATCCCGGGCGGTACTCCTATGGCCTACGGCCCGTATGCGCCCATTCCAGCAGATGCGGCGAAGGCAGGAACGGCAGTGGTGCAGGCGAAATGACCGGAAGCCGGGGGCCACGCCCCCGCAGCGCGCCCTGGCGAACCTCCGGTTGATCATTCCCGCCGGGCGTGGATGATCCCCCTCCGCATGTCCCACCTCGCCACTCCCGAAAGCCGCCTCGCGCTGGCCCAGTTTTACCGCCGGAAACTTCTGGGGGACGTCGTCCCGTTTTGGCTGAATCACGGGTGGGACCGGGAGCATGGCGGATTCCTCACGGCGCTGGACCGGGACGGCCGGGTGATGGACACGGACAAGTCCGTCTGGTTTCAGGGGCGGGCGGGCTGGATGTTCGCCACGCTCTACAACACGGTGGAGCGAAATCCGCAGTGGCTGCAGGCGGCGGACAGTTGCGTGGAGTTCCTGCGGCGGCACTGCTTTTCCCCGGAGGGGAAGATGTACTTCACCGTCACGCGGGAGGGGGCGCCGCTGCGGATGCGGCGGTATGTGTTCAGTGAATCCTTCGCCGCCATCGCCTTCGCTGCCCACGCGCGGGCCACGGGGCAGGAACGGTCGCGGGAGGACGCGCTCGCCGCCTTTGCCACCTACCTGCGCTATTCGTATGAGCCGGGGGCCATGCTGCCGAAATACGAGCCCACGCGCCCGATGACGGGGCTGGCCCCGCGCATGATCGCGCTGGTGACGGCGCAGGAGCTGCGGGAAAATCTGGGCGACGTGACCGTGGCGGGACGCACCTGCACGGGGTGGATCGACCACGCCATCGGGGAAATCGAAAGCCTTTTTCTAAAACCGGAGCACCGGGCGCTGATGGAGGTGGTGAGCCCGGACGGGGCCGTCATCGACCACCTGGACGGACGCACGCTGAACCCCGGCCATGCCATCGAGTGCGCGTGGTTCATCATGCACGAGGGGCGCCACCGGGGCGAGGCGCGGCTGGTGGCCCTGGGGGCGAAGATCCTCGACTGGATGTGGGAGCGGGGCTGGGACCGGGAGCATGGCGGGCTGCTGTATTTCACAGACCTGCACGGCGGCCCGGTGCAGGAGTACTGGCATGACATGAAATTCTGGTGGCCGCACAATGAGGCGATCATCGCGACGCTGCTGGCGCACGAGCTGACCGGGGAGCCGCGCTACGCGGAGTGGCACGGGCTGGTGCACGACTGGAGCTTCCGCCATTTCCCGGACCCGGAGCACGGGGAGTGGTATGGCTACCTGCACCGGGACGGCACCGTCTCCCAGCGGGCCAAGGGAAACATGTTTAAAGGGCCGTTTCACCTGCCGCGCAGTTTGTGGTATGGCTCCCGTCTGCTCGACTCCACCGCCAGCACCTGATCCATGCGCCGCCTGCTTTTTTCCCTGCTCGTCTGCCTCGCCACCGCCTGCCCTGCGGTGGCTGCTCCGGCGTGGAAAAAGCTGGCCGACCTGCCGGACCCGCTGGGCGTGGCCGCGCCCTTCGCCGGAGTGGCCAGGCAGGCGCTCATCGTGGCGGGCGGGGCGAACTTCCCGAACGGCATGCCGTGGACCAGCGGGAAAAAGGTCTGGAGCGACCGAGTCTTTGTCCTGGAAAAGCCGGACGCCACCTGGCGCGAGGCGGGCAAACTCCCGCGGGCGCTGGGGTACGGCGTTTCCATCACCACGCCGGTGGGTGTCTTCTGCATCGGCGGTAGTGATGCCACCCGGCACTACGCGGACTGCTTTCTCCTGAAATGGGACGGGGCAAAAGTGACAACCAGGCCCGCCCCGCCGCTCCCGCGCCCGCTGGCGCTGGCCACCGGGGCGCTCATCGGCACCACCATCCACGTGGCCGGTGGCTGCGAGGAACCCGGCGAGCAGGCCGCCAGCGCGAAGGCCTACACGCTCGACCTCTCCGTGCCCGGCGCCGTCTGGAAGGAGCTGCCCCCCTGCCCCGGAGCCCCGCGCCTGCTGGCCCAGGCCGCCGTCTTTGAGGGGCGCTTTCTCTATTTCGGCGGGTGCTCGCTGGGGCCGGATGCCTCGGGAAAAATCGTGCGCACCTGGCTGAAGGACGCGTGGTTTTTCAGCCAGGCCACCGGCTGGATGCCCCTGCCCCCACTCCCCCACCCGCTCGCCGCCGCCGCCAGCCCGGCCCCGCGACTGGCGGATGGAAAGTTCCTCGTCGTGGCCGGCGATGACGGCTCCCGCGCCGGCTTTTCCCCGCCGGAGCAGCACCCGGGCTTCCCCGCAGCCAGCCTCCTCTTTGACCCGGCCACGAAAAAGTGGTCCGCCGGTCCCTCCGTCCCCGCGCCGCGTGCCACCCTGCCCCTCGTCACGTGGGGAAACCTTTTTGTCCTGCCCTCTGGCGAGGTCCGGCCCGGCGTCCGCTCGCCGGAGGTCTGGTCTCTGCCGAAAAAATAAACACCGTACTCCATGCTGCACACCCTCGTTCCAGCCACCCACACCCCGTTTCAAACTGACGGCTCCCTCGACCTCTCCGCCGTGGAGAAACAAGCCGCCCACCTGCTGGGCTGGGGGCTGACCCACGTCTTCATTGGCGGCAGCACCGGGGAAAGCCACTCACTCACCCTGAAGGAGCGGCTGGCCCTGTCCCGCCGGTGGTTTGAGGTGGCAAAGGGAACGGCCCTCCGCATCGTCGTGCACGTGGGGGCCAATTGCCTCCCCGACGCCCGTGCCCTCGCCACCCAGGCCGGCCAGCTCGGTGCGGAGGCCATCAGCGCCCTCGCCCCCTCCTACTTCAAGCCCCGCTCGCTGGATGACCTCATCCTCAGCGCCTCCCTCATCGCCTCCGGAGCCCCGCAGACGCCCTTTTATTTCTACGACATCCCGGTGCTCACCAGCGTGAATTTTTCCATGCCGGAGTTTCTGGCCCGCGCCCCGCGGCACATCCCGAACCTGGCCGGAATCAAGTTCTCCAACCCGGACATGATGGCCTACCAGCTCTGCCTGAACGCCGACGGCGGACGCTGGGACGTGCCCTGGGGCATCGACGAAGCCATGCTCGGTGCCCTCGCCCTCGGCGCCAAGGGAGCGGTTGGCAGCGGGTTCAATTTCGCCGCGCCCGTCTACCAGCGCCTGATGACCGCCTTCGCCGCCGGGGACATGGCAGCCGCGCGGATCGAGCAGCTGCGCGGCGTGCAGCTCGTCCAGACCCTGGCCCGACGCGGCTACATGGCCTCCGCCAAGCACCTCATGACCCGCCTCGGCGTCCCCGTCGGCCCCGCCCGCCTGCCCAATGCCCTCCTGACCGATGCCCAAAAACTGGAACTCGACGCCGAACTGGATGCGCTGGGGTTCTGGGGGTGGATCGGCAGATAACAGACGTCCCGCGCGACGTCACTCCCGTGTAACTCGACGACATCCTCTCCCGCCTGTTGTGAAATCCACTCTCGCTGAACTCAACGCCCTGCGCGAAGCAGGCATCATCGGCCAGTTCGCCATCGGAGGGGCGATGGGGGCGACGTTTTATCTGGAGCCGATCTCCACATACGACCTGGACATCTTTGTCCTCTTTGAAAACCCGCCGCTCATTCTCACCCTCACGCCCATTTACGAGTTTCTACAGCAGCGCGGCCATGTGCCCGAGGGTGACGCTATTGTGATCCACAGCTGGCCGGTGCAGTTCCTGCCTGCGGAATCACCGTTGCTAACTGAGGCGGTGCAGCAGGCGGTGGCGGTGGATTTTGAAGGTGTTCCCACCCGGGTGATGACCGCCGGGCATCTGATGGCGATTGCCCTGCAAACCGGCAGGGCGAAGGACTTCACACGCCTCCTTGCCTTCGTCGAATCCGGCGTGGTGGATGAGGTGGCGCTCGCAGCCATCCTGAAACGTCACGGGCTGGTTGACGCCTGGGGTAGATTCAAACAGAACTACCGGCCAAACCCATGAGTCCACTTACCGCCCAAATCCTGGAGCAAAAACGCCAGCGCCGCCAGAGCCTGGCCCAACTGCCTTTTCCCGAGAAAGTGCGCATCGTGGAAAGACTCCGCGATGCCTCGCTGCGAATCTCCGCAGCGGCCCAGCAGCAAGGGCTGCGCAAACCCGCTGTCGCTAAACCTCCGCCCTCCGATGGACACCCTCTCTGATACCCTGAACGGTGCTCAATGGATGGATGTGCTCGAGCGGCTCGCCGCGAACCTTGGCAAGGAAGGGCCCCCGCTGCATCTGTGCCTCATCGGTTCCTCAGCATGCCTCTTTGGCGGGATGGAGGCGAGAGCTTCGCGTGATCTGGATGTATGGCGTCCTTTGAGCGACTACGACCGGACTGAATTGAAGCAGGCAGCGGAGGCAGTGGGACTGCTCTTTGATCCGAAGACAGCTCTCGAACCAGATCGCCCTTATCTGCAGATCGTCGACAAAGGCGTGGTGGAAATCGGCGAATTCTCACCAGTGCTCATTGAGCGCATGGGCCGGTTGCACCTAACGCGCCCTCCCGTTGAGAATCTCATCGCCTCCAAGCTCATCCGAGGCGACGCTCGTGACATTGCAGACATCCTGTTTCTGCGTCATCTTCACCATGCCGATCTCGAGCGGGTGAGAGCCGTAATGGCCGGCTTTTCACCGCAGCACCGTCAACACGCCGAGGAAAACCTTATCTACCTGGAAATCACAACCCAATGAACGCCAGAGAAGAAGAACTCACCGCCCGCCACTTGCTGGAGCACCCGGATTTGCTGGGGGTTTATCTCAAGGAGAAACGCTGGGCCGAAGTCGCCGCGCTTGTGAGGTTCGCCCACAGGGACGTGCCGTCCGAACTCGCCGCCACCGACCCCGCCCTCTACCGGACCCTGAGGGAGGGTGTCACCCGTTTCTTCCTCCGGGGTGGCGGCTCGCTGAACCTCGCCAAACTGGAGTCTCTGGCCGCGTTATAGACAGCGCTCAATCAATCCACGAGCAGCTCCGTCCCAGACCTCCGGAATTAACAATTAACAATTAGCAATCAACAATTTCCGCCCCCACCATGCACCGCACCATCCTCCTCCTCGCCGCCCTCGTCCTCCCGCTCCATGCGGAGCCGCCGACAGACCCGCAGGTTTTCCGAAAAGTCCTGCGCAAGCAGGGCGACGATGGCGTGCACACATACCGCATTCCCGGACTGGCCACGTCAAAGGAGGGGACGCTGCTGGCCGTGTTCGACCTGCGGCACAAAAACGGGGGTGACCTGCCGGGCGACATCGACGTCGGGCTCATGCGCAGCACTGACTCGGGCGAGACGTGGGGCCCGGTGCAGCGAGTGCTGGACTTCGATGCCGCGGAAAAAGACAGCCAGGGAAACGGTGTGGGCGATCCGGCCATCCTCGTCGACCAGCAGACGGGCGCGATCTTTGTCGCCGGCCTCTGGTCATGGGGAAATCACGCGTGGAATGCATCAAAACCCGGCATCGAGCCTGGCGAAACCGGCCAGCTCGTCGTGACGAAGAGCACCGACGACGGACAGTCCTGGTCCTCCCCCGTGAACCTGACGCGCACGACCAAGGATCCAGCCTGGCGCCTGTTTTTCCAGGGGCCCGGCTCTGGCATCCAGCTGAAGGACGGCACGCTGGTTTTCCCCGCCCAGTTCCGCGCCGCCGACGGCCCCCCGCACTCCTGCTTCATCTTCAGCACGGACCACGGCGAGTCCTGGCACACCTCCGCCCCGGCCATCCCCGGCACCCCGCCCACCAGTGAGAGCGCCATCGCCCAGCTGGAGGACGGATCGCTCCTCCTCTCCATGCGCAATGAAGCCCACTCCGGCCAGCGCGTCTGGGCCCGCTATGACTGGACCGGCACCCCTGCCACCGGGAAATGGAGCGAGCCCTGGCTCACCGTGCCGGACCCCACCTGCATGGCCAGCCTCATCCGCCACCCGCACGGCGAACTCATTTTCTCGAACCCAAACTCCGCAAAAAGCCGCGTCGCGCTCACCCTGCGCACCAGCACGGATGGAGGCCGCACCTGGTCCGACGGACGCCTGCTCGACCCGCGCCCCTCGGCCTACTCCTGCCTCACCGTGCTCAAGGACGGCCGGATCGGAATTCTTTACGAAACCGGGGACAAGGGTGCCGCAGAAACGCTTACTTTCGCCCGGGTTCCACTCTCCTGGATTTCGGGAAAATAGGCTGCGGCCTCACTTCACGGCTGGTGGTGCAGCGAAGCCGACCTCAGCACACGAACCGCCACCGTAGGGGGCGCCAAATCTCGGCTGCACCGTCACGGAGGGGAAAAAAAGCTGGGATGGCGCCTCCTTTTCCTTTTTCCTCCACAGCCTGGGCAGGAGCAGCCCCGTGGCCGTCAGCAGCAGCACCGCCGCCGCCACTGCGGAAAAGAGAACCATCTGGTCATGGCTCGCCTGGTTGGCCGCAGCCTGCTTCATGAATTTCACCTCCTCCGTCAGCGGGTCGATGATCCCTCGCATCGTCGCCTCCACCCGCGCGGCGGTCCCATCCTCATCCCGAGCCAGCCGCGTCGCCTTCTCCAGCACCACACGCATCCGCTCCAGCGGAATGGGGTACTCCTCCCCCTCCAGCGGCACGGCGAAGTGGATCTTGTTCGTCGACCGGTCAAACACCACCACCACCGCAAACCCCTCCCCCGGACACCACAGCTTCCGCAGCCTCTCCCCGCGGTCCTCGATCGGCTCATCCACCAGGTAGGTGTACGTCGCCAGGTAAACCCGCATCCCCCTCTCCTTTTCCACCCGCTTCAGCATCGCGGACAGCCCGGCCCTTTTCTCCGGGCTGTAGACGGACGGGCTGAAAAGCCCCGAGCCGTCGTAAATATGATCCTCCGGCCGCGGAGGCAGCCCGGCCGCCACCACCGGCTTCACCGAGTCCACCCCGCCCGCCACCGTCACCTCATGTTCGGCGGGCAGCGCGCCCCCCCCGGCCGTCTCGCGCACCTGGGCATTAATCATGAGCATCCAGGCCCCCACCAGCAGGACGGGGAGCAGGCGCAGAATCGAAGCCGCTGGGGGGAGTCTCAGCATGCCTCCCTGTTTAGCGAAGCCCTCCCCCTCCGGCAAGTGAAATGATGCACCGGCACTCCTCTTTGCCTCCGGTTCACCTCGGCATTGATCATTTCTCCGCCCCGGCTAAACTCCGCACCCTTATGCTCGACATCCGCCTCATTCGTGACAACCCCGATGACGTCAAAACCCGCCTCGCCCAGCGCGGCGGGGACACCCACCTGCTCATCGATGAAGTGCTCGCCTGCGACGAAACGCGGCGCGCCGCCGAAACCCGCAAGCAAAACCTCCAGAGCGACCGCAACCGTCTTTCCAAGGAAATCGGCCAAGGGAAAAAAGCCGGGCAGGACACCTCCGCCCTCGAGGCCACCGTCAAGGGATTTGCCACCGAGCTGGATGAAACTGACGCCACCGCCACCGCCGCCGACACCCGCCAGCGCGACCTCCTGCTTTCCATCCCAAATCTCCCCCACCCGGACTGCCCTGTCGGCACCACGGCGGAGGAAAATCCGGAAGTCCGGGTCTGGGGCGGGCGCCCCGCCTTTGCCTTCGCGCCCAAGGACCACACCGCCATCGCCACCGCACTCGGCCTCGTCGATTTCGAGGCCGGCGTGAAAATCAGCGGCAGCGCCTTCGTCGTCTACCGCGGTCAGGGCGCGCGGCTGGAGCGGGCCCTGGTCAATTTCCTGCTCGACCTCCACACCCGCCAGCACGGCTACACGGAGATTTCCCCGCCCCTCCTCGTCAAACGCGACAGCCTCATCGGCACCGGACAGCTGCCGAAATTCGAAGACCAGCTCTACCATTGCGGCGAGGATGACCTCTTCCTCGTACCCACCGCCGAGGTGCCGGTGACGAACCTCCACCGCGAGGAAATCCTCCCCGCCGCCAGCCTCCCGGTGAACTACGCCGCCTACACCCCTTGCTTCCGCCGCGAGGCGGGCTCCGCCGGCCTGGGCACCCGCGGGCTCATCCGCATGCACCAGTTTGACAAGGTGGAGCTGGTCAAAATCACCACGCCCGAGACCTCCATGGCCGAACTCGAAGAGCTGACCGGCCACGCCGAGCGCGTCCTCCAGATCCTTGGCCTCCACTACCGTGTCATCGAGCTGTGCACCGGCGACATCGGCTTCGGCTCCGCCCGCACCTACGACATCGAGGTCTGGGCCCCCGGCCAGGGCAGCTACCTTGAGGTCTCCAGCTGCTCGAATTTCGGCGACTACCAGGCCCGCCGCATGGCCCTGCGCTACAAGGATCCGGAATCAGGTAAAAACCGCTTCTGTCACACCCTGAACGGTTCCGGCACCGCCCTCGCCCGGCTCTACGTCGCCCTCCTCGAAACCGGCCAGCAGGAGGACGGCTCCGTCATCCTCCCCGAGGCCCTGCGCCCCTACTTCGGCGCAGACTCGCTCACGCCGGCTTGCTAGCCTCCCGCACACACCAGCCCTCCGCCACCGTCCCCGTGGCGGGGGCTCTGCCCAGATTGCGCTCTACCGCAGGATCTCCCCTTTCGTCACGTCCCCCTTCACGTCCAGCAGCTGGATCTGATTGATCGTTTTAAAGTGGGCGTGATCCTCCGCCACCCACACCACTTTTTTGTCCGGGGTGATCTCAAACGCCTGCGGCTGCTCGGCCAGGTGACCGTGGCCGAGGTAGTTGCAGAAAACCGTGTTGCCGTTCGGCAGCCTCTGGCACCCGGCCATCAGGCGCAGCGTGTTTCCGGTCAGGTCATTTTCCTTCAGCTCCCACACCGTCTTTCCCGCCGGGTCCACCTCCACCACCTTGTGCCCGTCACCGCACGTGATGAGCCAGTTTTTCGACGGCAGCAGCAGCGCCCCGTGCGGGTCGCCTTCCACCTTCACCTCCCGCAGCACCGCACCGGAGGCGTCCAGCTCCACCACCTTGCCATCGCCCTTGAAGCAAACCAAGCAGTGCCCGTCCGCCGTCTTCCGCGCTCCGCGAAATTGATTGTGCACCGCCGTCGTGGCCGTCGTCAGCTTGATTTCCTTCGCCACCTTCCCGTCCCGCCCCACCTCGACCAGCCGGCTCGTCCCGCACTCGACCACCAGCACCCGCCCGTCCGGCAGCGGCTGGCACGCGTGGCACTCAGTCTTCTCCGGGGCCTTGTATTCCCAGACCACCGTCTTGTCCGGCTGCACCTCCTTTGCCCCGCCCCGGTGCGCAAAAAGCACATTCCCATTCGGCAGCATCCAGCAGTCCTGCGGCGCCGGCGCCGCCACCTCCCACTCCACCTTCCCTTCAGGAGACACGATGCTCACATGCCCCCCATTGTGGTCGCAGCACAGAAACCGGTGCGTCACCGCCGGCCCGTCAGCCCGGACCGGGAGCGCGTTCAGAAGGAGAAAAAGGGTGGTGAGGAGTGTCGGGGTTTTCATGGGATAATCGCGCGGCATTTTCCCGTCGCGGGCCCCACCCTCACACAAGTTTTGAATTCGCGCCAGTCCGGCGAAATCACCCGGGCACCCGGGCGCCACAAGCTGTGCGGCTCGATGGCGGAAGTGGCGGCCGCCGGCGGCGGGAGGACGCCCTGGACTCGTGGTCATCAACGGGAGTGGGGCAGTTTCCGTTGGGGGCCGGATTTCGAGCGGGGCAACCCCGCCGACTGCGATCCCCGTGTGGGGAGGCCCGGCCCCAGTTGCATTGCACGGCCTCTTGTGGCAGGGTCCCCTTCATGACGAAAGCACATGAGGAGATCATCAACTTCATCGCCTCCGGCCCCACCAGCAGGGCGGTGATGGAGTTCACGGCATCCCCCGGGCTCAAGCAGCGTGTGGAAGACTTGATCCGAAAGCAAAAGCGCGATGGCCTTCTGCCCGAGGAGTCCCAGGAGCTGGCAGATTACGTCCAGTTGGAGAAGCTCATGCGCCAGGCCAAAGCGAGGGCCCGAACCATCGTCGGAGGTGAGTGAAAGCCGCATCAGCGCCGGGCTGCGCCGGCTCGTTGCCTCACGGGCGGGACGCCGTTGTGAGTGTCGCCTGTAGTCAAAAAGTTGGTGCACCCAACGGGACATACTCTGCCGTGCGGCACCCTCAATCCCTCCACGGAAACGCCGCCGGGTAAAACTTCTCCCGATAGGCGCGGCGGTGCTCCGGATGCTGCTGGAGGAGGGTGGTGTTGGGGAAGGAGCCCAGCACGATGCAGGGTCTGCGGTTTTCGGGCAGGTAGGCGGTGCCCTCGTTCAGCTCGCCGACGGCCTGACGCATGGCGTCATCAGTTTCGTGGCCTTCGATCTCGGCGAAAAACATGTACTCGAAAGTCTTCTCGGCCCGCGGGTAGGGGTAGATGACGGAAAGCTGGAGCCGGTGCTTGGCGAATTTCCCCACGGTCTCGTGCAGGCTGCCGGGGCGGTCGGGGAGGTTGAGCAGGCAGCAGGTTTTTTGCAGGCTGCGGTCCTGGGTACCCGTCACCTGGCCACCGGAGTCGCGCACTTTCACGCGGATCATCTCCATCGCCTTCGGCATGGTCCGGGCGCCCACCACCCAGAACCGGGTCAGCCCGTTTCCGAAATCCGTGAGCCGCTCCGTCTGGGGCAGGCCGAGGGAAAAGGCGGCATCCATCTGCCCGGCGGTGATCTCGCGCAGCCGGCCCTCGTAGTGGGTGAGCGCCTCCGCCGGTCCGATGCCCGCCACCGTGGCGTCAGCCGCCGCCTCTTTGGCCCCCTGCCCCGTGCTGGTGACCGGGGTGATCTCGATCTCCGGGCGCTTCCGCTGCAGGGCCTGGAGAAAACGCGAGCACTGCCGCAGCGCGCTCGGGTGGCTGTAGATGCGCCGCACGTCCTCCGCCCGGCCGGTCTGGCTGAGCAGCAGGTGGCGGATGGGGAGCAGCTCCTCCCAGCAAACATGGGTCCGACGCTCGCGGTCGTCCTCAAAGAGCCGCTGCAGCTCGCGGATGGACTCGATGATCGTCCCGTCCAGCGTGTTCTCGACAGCGATCACGCCGTAGTCGATTTCCCCCGCCGCCTGTGCCTGCACGATGTCCGGGTGGGTGCGGAACTCCACCGCCTGCGCCACCGTCCACGGCTCGGCAGAGCCCGTCAGGTGCGCCGCGAACCTCGTGGCCGCCGTGCAGCCATTGGTCAGCGGGGCCGGGCCGAGAAAGCCGATGGTGGGGCGCGTGCTCACTGGAGTTCAGGCCGCTTCGACCGTCAGCAGGGAGTAGCTTTTCTTGCCCTTGCGCAGCAGGACCGCGCGGCCGTGCAGCGTGTCCGCCGCCGTCAGCACCTGCGTGTGCCCGGTGGCCCGGACGCCGTTCACGTAGACGCCGCCGCCCTCGATGTCCTTCCGCGCCTGCCCCTTGCTCGGGGCCAGCCCGGCGGCGATGAGCGCGTCGATCAGCGGCAGCCCTGCTTCCAGCTGTGCCGGGGAAATGGCAGCACCCGGCACCTCGCTGCGCAGGATGTCCAGCGTGGAGGCAGCGAGGCCCTCCACCGATCCGCCAAAGAGGATCTCACTCGCCTTCAAAGCATCCGCAAACGCGTCCGCCCCGTGCAGCAGCGTCGTCATCTCGCGGGCCAGCGACCGGTGCGCCTCACGGGCTCCGGGATTCGCCGCATGCGCCGTCTCCAGCGCCGTGATCGCCTCCCGGTCGAGGAATGTGAAGTATCTCAGGAACCGGACCACGTCCACATCCTCCACATTGATCCAGAACTGGTAAAACCGGTAGACGCTCGTCCTCTTCGGGTCCAGCCACACCGTGCCGGACTCCGTCTTGCCAAACTTCGTGCCGTCGGACTTCGTGATGAGCGGCAGCGTCAGGCCGTAGCCCTGGCGGCCCAGTTTCTTCCGGATCAGGTCCATGCCCGCCGTGATGTTCCCCCACTGGTCAGAGCCGCCGATCTGGAGTTCGCAGCCGTAGTCCTTGGCCAGCACGTAGAAATCATACGCCTGGAGCAGCATGTAGCTGAACTCCGTGTAGCTGATGCCCACGTCCCGGTCCTCCATCCGGGCGCGCACGCTCTCCTTGGCCACCATCTGGTTGACGGTGAAATATTTTCCCACGTCCCGCAGGAAATCCAGGAAGCTGACCGGGCCCAGCCACTCCGCATTGTCCACCAGCCGGGCCGGGTTCTCCGCCGCGTCGAAATCCAGGAGCCGCGCCAGCTGCGGGCGGATGGCCGCCACGTTTGCAGCGATCTGCTCCTTCGTCAGCAGCTGCCGCTCCTGCGTTTTTCCGCTCGGGTCGCCGATGGACCCCGTCGCCCCGCCCGCCACGGCGATGGGCTGATGCCCCGCCAACTGGAACCTCCGCAGCGCCAGCAATGGCACCAGGCTGCCCACGTGCAGGCTGTCCGCTGTCGGGTCAAATCCACAGTAGAGCGTGACCGGATTTCCCCGCAGCTTCTCCGGCAGGCCCGGAGCGCGCGCCTCCCCCGCGTCACCGCCGGGTTCACCGCGGCCGGTGTAGTCAGAAAGCAGCCCCCGCCATTCAAGATCTTCAAAAATGTCCATAGTTCGTCAGCCCTCCGTCATACCGTGCGCCGGGGTGGGATTCAACAGGGAAAAGGCGGCAGCGCCCGCCTCAGTCCCGCGACACCGGCGTGATCTTCAGCGTGATCGTTTTCCCGTCCCGCAGCACGGTGATGTCCGTCTCCTCGCCCACCTTGATGGCGCTCATGAGAAACGTGTAGTCGTAGATGTTTTTGATCTCCTTCCCGGCGAGGCCGGTGATGACATCCCCGCCCTTGACCCCGGCCTTGCCAGCGGGACCGACGGGACTCACGCCGCTGAGTTTCACCCCCACGATGTCCCCCTGGCTGTAGTCCGGAATGGTGCCGAGGTAGACGCGCATGGACGAGCGCTGGCCCTGCTGCTCGCTGGACTTCGCCTCCTTCCAGGCGGGCACTTCATCCTTCGTGGCCAGGGTGCGGGCGATCAGCCCCATGAGGCGCGAGATTTTTTCCGCCCCGGGGTAGTTGATCTTGTCCGCCGTGTCCGTGGGCCGGTGGTAGTCCTCGTGGGAGCCGGTGAAGGCATTCAAAATCGGCACCCCGCGCGGGTAGAAGGTGGTCGTGTCTGTGGGCGCATAGGTGTCACTTTGGAGTGTGAGGGCCAGGCCCACTGGCACGTTGCGCTTTTCGATTTCCGGCTTCCAGAAATCACTGGAGCCGAGCCCTTGGAGGATGACCGTTTTATCGAGCCGGCCGATCATGTCCATGTTCAGCACGGCGGCCAGACGGGTGGTGAGCTTGCCGTTTTCATCACCCGCCTGCTTGGCCAGAGTGCGGGCCCACGAGGCGGACCCCAGTAGCCCGGCCTCCTCGCCCGACCATGCGGCAAAGATGACGTCACGCTTGAGCTGCAGCCGCCCCGCCGCAGCCTCTGCGGCCATCCATTGGGCGATCTCCATCATGCCCGCCGTGCCGGAGGCATTGTCATCCGCGCCGTGGTGGATCTGCCCCTTCTCCGCCTCGGTGGCGCGGGAGTTTCCGTTGAATTCGCGCCCCAGGTGGTCCACATGCGCGCCGATGAGCAGCGCCGGGGCCTGCGGGAAGGCGGACTTCAGCACCGCCGCCACGTTCCGCCCGGTGCGCTTCTCCTGCTGCACGTCCAGCAGCCCGCCCAGCTTCACCTCGTCCGGCAGGGGAAATCCGGCCACCGGTTCGCCCTTGTCCAGCTCGTCCTGCAGCGCCTTCAGCGTCTTGCCGGATTTCGCCAGCAGCTTCTCCGCCACGGCATCCGTGATCGACACCGCGGCCACTCCGGACCCGGCCAGGGAGGCGTCAAAGCTCAGCCCCACCAGCTGCTCGCGCACCTTTGAGTTCGGGCCGCTCACGAAGAGAATCCCCTTCGCCCCGTGCTGCCGCGCCGTCATCGCCTTATAGCGCAGGCTGGAGAACTGCGTGAATTTCTGCCTCTGCTCCGCACTCAGCCCCTCGGGCACGTAGCGCAGGGCCATCACCCACTTGTCCTTCACATCCAGATGGAAATAGGATGAATAGCCCGGCTCCTTGCCCTCCATGGGCAGCTCCATGCCATAGCCGGCAAAGACGATGCCCGCCGCCGGCACCTCGCCCGTCGTCGTGAAGGAGAGCGGCATCCAGTCCTGCCGTACCTTGAATTCCTCCGCCCCCGCCGCCAGCCGGCAGCCCGCGCCCAGCTCCACCCCGGCGGTGAAATCAAACGGCGCATAAAAACCATCCGTCCCCGCCGGATCCAGGCCAAATTTCTCCAGCGCCCCGGCCACATACGCCGTGGCCAGCCGCTCGCCCTCCGTGCCGGTGAGGCGGCCGTCCAGCGCGTCCGAGGCGAGGTACGTCACATGCGCCCGCAGGTCCGCTGCGGAGATTTCCGGTGCCAGTTCAGGCACCGGCGGCTTCGCCGAAACGCTGGGAGCCCCGCCCGCCGTGAGCCCCAGCGCCGCCAGCGCCGCCGCGTGGTCCCACTCCGCCAGGAAAATCTGCGACGTCTTCTCCGGCGTGCGCCCGCTCGTCCACGAAAGCTTCGTTCCGTCCGGGGAGAATACCGGCAGACCGTCGAACCCCGCCGTCGTCGTCACCCGCACCGGGTCGTGGGTGCCGGCGGCATCCACGAGGTACAGCTCGAAATTGTCGAATCCCTGAAGATTCGTCGTGAAGATCACGTACTGCCCGCTGGGGTGAAAATAGGGCGCCCACGACATCGCGCCCAGTTTCGTCAGCGCCCGCTGGTCCGAGCCGTCCGCGTTCATCGACCAGATTTCCGCCTTGTCACCCGCCTCATTGAACCGCCTCCAGCAGATCCTTTTCCCGTCCGCGCTGAAAAACGGCCCGCCGTCGTAGCCCGGCACCTCGGTCAGCCGCTTCACCTCCGTTCCGTCCGCCTTCATGGTGTAGATCTCCATGAAATGCTGCCGGTCCTCCTTCAGCCGCTCCTGGTCCGCTGCAGACGGCGGCGTGGCGTAAACGTGCCGGTTGCTGGCAAAGGCGATCATCGTCCCGTCCGGCGAGTAGCTGCCCTCCGCATCGTAGCCCAGGGAGTGCGTCAGATTTTTCAGCCCGCTGCCGTCCGTGCCCGCCTCGTAGATTTCGTAGTGCTCGTCGTAGTCCCACGCATAGCGCCGCTGCTTCCCATCGATCCGCAGCTTCAGTTCCGCGTCCTGCTTTTCCTTCGACTCCGCGTCCTCATGCGTGCTGGCAAAGAGGAGCCGCTTCCCATCCGGGTGCAGCCACGCGCAAGTCGTCTTGCCCGTGCCATTGGACACGCGGGAGACATCCCCAGACTCCAGATCCATCAGGTAAATCTGGTAAAACGGGTTCCCCGCCTCCCGCTCACTCTGGAAAACCAGCTTCCTCCCGTTCGCAGAAAAATACCCCTCCCCGGACCGCTTCCCGTCCAGCGTCAACTGGCGGGCATTTTTGACAAAACGGGCCTCCGTGGCCGCGTCCTGCGCCAGTACCGCGCCGGACAGGGAAACCAGGGGAAGAAGAAGGTGGGCAAGTTTCATAGTGATAAGAATACCGGCCGACCCAACCCCACTCCCCGCCGGAAATCAACCCGAGGCGTTTGTTTGATTCACCTGCTCGATGCGCAGCGCCTCCATCCGCACCAGCAGTTCGGAACGAGGCAACTGATACCAGACACGCGACGCCTCCGGAACCGGAGCCCCCGCTCTTGCGCTCCATGCAGCATCCCCGGTGCCGGAAAGCAGCGGCGAGACTTCCCCGTTCGTCAGGGCGAAAATCTCATCCTCCATCCCAGCTTCCACCAGCATCTGGAAAAGCCGGTGCACATGATCCAGCACCCACGCATCATCCTCCTCCGGCCCGATCCAGCGCCGGATTGGCCGCTCAAAGCGTGTGAGAAGCAGCTTTCGCTCGGCAAGACTGCTGTCCTGAATAACTGCGGCCAGGTTCTCCACCAAGTTCCCCCGCAGGAGGGGCGCGGACTCCGCATGGAGTGTTTCCACCGCCTCAAAAAACAGGCTCCTGGGGCCAAGATCGCGCAACAAGAACGCCGCCTCCGCCGCACCATACCTCACCCGCCACTGGTCGTGCCTCATCAGCGTCCGGATCATCCTCCGGGCCGGTTTTGCCCCGGTCGCCAACTCTGCCAGCACCTCGGCCCCAGCCTCCGTCACCTCCCAGAGCGGATGCCCCAGGACCAGGATCACGACCCGCAGGAAGGTGTCCGGATCGACGTGCAGCAGCCGGGACAGCGGCTGCTTGACCAGGCCGAAATTTGAAGTCAGCGTCCCGAGATGCAGCCAGAGACTCACGGCGTGGGCGACCTCATCCCTCCCCTCGAAGCGGGGCAGCGCACCCGGCTCATCCGCATCGTTCGCGGCCAGCCTGCCAACCTCCTCCAGGCAGACACGCAGCCACGTGATTATTTCCTCCATGCACGCGGCCTCCTCCGGTCCAGGCAGGGCCGCCACCCCTGGCTGGTCCAGGCATTCCCCCGCCGCCCCCAGCCAGCGGACGTCCATCCGGTTGAACATCCAAACCGGCTGTAGAAAGCGACTGTTCTTCGCAAGGCCTCTCAGCAGCCTGAAGCCCGCCTCTCGCTGCCCGGTGTCACCCAGGCAGAGTTTAAATAAAAGATCGCCCAGCGCCGATCTAATGCAGTACAGCTCTCCGTCGGCCATCAGGGCGATGTCCGCCGGATTGATTAATTTTGGAAACCGCGCATACACGCGGGCAATGGCATAGGTGCCAAATTCCCGCGTATTGACCGGATTTGCTGCAGGCAGACAGCTGCGGAAACGGGCCACTGCTTCGATGAGCGCATCCGTTTCGTTTCGCTCCGCACGCTCGCATGCCAGGTCAGCCTCCACGATCGCCATGGTGTGCCTCAGGACAAAGTCATCCCGCAAAAGCCACTGCGGACTGATTGAGCCGCGCCATTCCTCCGCCTTGTGCTCGACCAGAAACCGGACAGGCCCCTGAAGCACCTCCTCCGCGTAAAGATTCACGATGATGTCCGCAACCTCCGCCGCATTCACCTGCGCGGCCTCCTCAGTCGTCAGCCGGTTTTCCTCGCGACACATCCAGGCAGCCAGCCTGTGGGGCATGCGGGCCCGGTCATCGCTGGAGGGAAACGCTCCCCGCTCCTGCAGGAGCTTTTTCAGTTCCAAATGACTCCGTGGCGGCGCTGCCGCTGGCGTGCCTGACACGCGCGCCAGCCAGCTGATGAGGCCGATGGCATCCCCCACCCTGCGGCATTGCAGGAAGTGGTCCACCCCGGCCAGGAAAGCGAGGCTCAAGCACTCCAGATCGTCTTCGCTCCTGCCGCGGCTCGCCTCGTATCGGGCGAGCGCCTTTGCGCACAACTCAGCCAGCCGCCGGTGCCCCGCCTGGACATCCACACCGGCCCCATTCTGCGCCCTTGGCAGCGCCAGCCACTCCACCACTGTACGGTGCACCGGACGCAGGCAGCCATTGGCCTCGGGAAAGAGTGTGCGGAATGACTGGTGCTTCCACACGTTCTCCACCTTCTCCTTCAGCAGGGCCGAGATCACCCTCCGGTGGAGCGGCTGCACCGCAGCGCACAGCACTTCCAGCAGCTCGTGCAGCCGGAGCTGCGACTTCCGGGCTTCATCGGAAAAAGGGGCCTCCTTCGCATGCCGAAAGCCAAAAATCCTGCGGAAGATCTCCTCGTAAAGGCCCGCCAGCCCGTTCGGGCAGCGGGCGAGATCTGCCGGCTCAAGCTGCCCGGCCCGTAGTTGTGCTCCCACGAGCTGCGCGTAGAGAAATACCCCCTGGCTCTTTCGCGCCAGTGCAACCACCGTTCTGTCATCCAGCGGCGCACCGCCGGGGAGCGAAATGCTCCTCACAATGAAATTCCGGATGTCTTTCCGGTTTTCCGGTGCCCCCGGGTCCAGATGCACAATTTTCGGCACAAACGCCGCCTTCAGTTCAAGGTATGCCGTCGAGTCATTTCGGCAAGTCACCACCAGCCGGATCCAGGCCGGCACCAGAAGCTCCCCCGTCGCGAAAGCGGAAAGAAGGAACTTGACCACTCCATCCTCGCCGGGCCCGTCATCGTCCCCAGCACCCGCGTCTTCATCCAGTGCATCCACCACAATGACGACCGGGCCGTCTCCTTCCCTCCGGCATTCTTCGAGGGCACGCACAACCCAGTTGTGGAACACATCCTCCGGCGAGGGCCGGGAACTGCCCGCAGCCGCCTTCAATAGCTCGTAGTGCCCGGCAAATCCGTCCACATAGGCACTGAAGCCCCTGACGAGACTCTGCACAAGATCATCACTCCCCGACGCACTGACCTCGCCCGCATCGCAGAAATGCCACGCCTTCACCCCCTCCTCGGGGCGCAGCGGCTGCAGCGGATCCACCTGCCGGGAGGAGCAGAGCCTCGCGGCAAAGGCAGATTTCCCCGTGCCCGCCTCGCCAGTCAGCATCAGCATTCTCGGCGCGGCTGGTGCCTTCAGCCAGTCTCCGTATTCCCGGATGAATGAATTCCTGCCAACAAAGACTTCGTTGATCCGGGCCAGGCGGTGGGGCAGCTGCGGCGGTGCCGGAGGTGGGACCGGATTGACCCGCCCCCCTTCGACTGACAGCCCGGCCTTGTTCCGCAGAATCGTCGTCACAGCGAGGCACAGTCCGTCCACCGTCTGAAAACTGCTGCGATGGATCCCCGCCGCGCAGATCGCCGACCAGTGCCGGCTGTAGCCTGCGTCCCCCGCCACCGCGTCGGAACGCAGCTTGTCGGTAAAACTCAGCAGTTTTTTTCCGTGATGGAGGGCAAGAAATGCCTCCCACTGCGTGTAACTGACCAGCGTGGTCTTCTGCGGGAGTTCAGGGGTGGCTTTCAGGGCGGCGGCCTCCTCCCGCGCTTTGGCGATGACATCGACGAAAACCGGATGGTTCTCTAAAAATCTCGGATTTCGCTCCAGCAGAGCGCACACCTCGAAAGCGCTTGGGAATGCCCCAGACTGCGTCCCCCAGAGGTGAACCACCTGCGCACAGGGCAGGATCTCCCGCTCCAGCGTTTCCAGCATTGCCCGGTCATCCGCCATGATCTCCTGCACCACAGGTGTGAACACCCGGATCTCAATGCCGCCCGGCCCTGCCTGGCGCTGGGCATCCAGTGCATTCCGTAGAGCGCCCCGGTGCTCCTTGAACTCGGAGGAGACACAGCTAATAAAAACTTTTTCTGGGTTCATGGCTCGGGAACAGGCAGCCAGCTCTAATCAGTCAGCTCACACGCAAACACCTTCGACACCACCTTGAACCCGTGGCGGGCGAAAAAGGAGTGGGCGTGCTCGTTGGCGACTCCTGATTCCAGAAAGACTCGCGTGACGCCGAGGCTTTTCAAAATCCCAACCGCCTGCTCAACCAGGAGGGAGCCCACGCCGTGGCCTCGAATTTCAGGATCCACGCCGAGGTCGGCGATAATGCCATAGCGGGCCGAGTACTGGGATTCCTCTCGAGCGGAGACAAAACCGGCCAACCGGCCATCCAGCTCGGCGACGAGCATGGCGGGGTCGCCTAGTTTGATGCGTTCGGTGAGTTCCTCCGCGATGATGCGGCAGGCGTCCGGGGAGAGACGGCCGGGGGCTTCGGCGATGCCCATTTGCAGTTCGCCATGGGAGATGTAGCCGGGATCCCGGCGAATCGTGGCCTCCATCATGGCGGCCACGGCGGGCACGTCCTCACAAGTCATGGGGCGGATGGAGACAGAGGCGGCCGGGTTCACTGATTCAGATTTCATTCGCAGACAGCGTTGGATGTTTTGTGGTGTAACAGCCATAGCAGAAGTAGCAGGGATGCCCAGCAGTTTTTCCAGTTTCCCGGCCTCGGAAGCCGGGCGGTTTGGGGTCACCCAGCGGTTCATCGATTAGATTCACTTTTGGCTGGCAGATTTTGGAGTCGCTGATTATTTACCCCTGAACTCTCCACCATCTCTCCCCATGAAAACCCGCCTTCCCCTGCTTTCTCTCCTGCTGCTGCCAGCAACCCTCCTCGCCCAAGCAGGCGCACCAGATCCATCCCCGGCAGGTCAGGCCGCGCCACCCGCCGCAGCACCGGTAGTCCCACCTGCCACTCCCGCCCCGGCTCCCGCACCCGCAGCACCGGCTCCGGTGACGCCCGCTCCCGCAGCCACGCCGGCTCCAGCACTGCCAGCGGCCACCCCTGCTCCTGCCACTCCTGCGCCAGCTGCAGCCACCCCGGCCACACTTTCCGCCCCGCCGCCCCTCGCCTCGGAGCCTACAGTCGTCGTCGTGCAGCAGGGTGACAGCCTGGCCAACATCGCCTCCAGGCGCTACGGCAGCATGTATTACTCAAAGCTGATTTCCGTTCACAACCAGATCAAGAACCCTAACAAGGTCAATATCGGCGACAAATTCAAAACCCCTGGCCTGACCGAACTGATGACGAGCACGGGGGTGACCGCGGGAGCACCCCAGCCCGTGGCCGACCTCCTGCTGGCCATCGCTCATTTCCGCTTGGCCGGACCGGAATTTACCGCCGCCCGCGCCGCCCTGGCGGCCGCACCCGCCAACCCAAAGACGAAGAAAAAACCAAGGTGGGCCGTGCCGGAAAGCGTACGCGCCCGTCTGAGCGAAACGGCGCGCCTGCTCGAATCCTCAGCCGCCGCTCTCGGCGCCCTCGCCCCCGGTGAGAAAGTCCAGGCCGCGCCTAAAACCGCCGTCTCCCAGATCACCGCCGCCGCCAACCAGGTGAAATACCTCGCGGCGGGCGGCGCCCTCGACAAGAGCGTCCAGAGGACTGAGGTCGGCACCGTGGACCAGCTCATCTCAGGCGCTATCGGAAACCTGATCCTCTGGGCGCAGGGCGGTTACAAATGAAGCGCCCCAGCCGCTTCCACCGCGTCCCTTGACCCGGCCGCTTTCCTGTGACATGGGAAAAGGATGAGCGACAAGTTTGCCTCCTACGCCCATCCCGAAGTTCTCGTCAGCACCGACTGGCTCGCCGCGCATCTCAATGATGCGGGCCTCCTCGTCATCGAAAGCAACGAAGATCTCCTCCTTTACGACACCGGACACATCCCCGGTGCCGTCCACATCGACTGGCGCCGCGATCTCAACGACCAGACGGTCCGCGACTACCTCGGCCCCCAGGATTTCGCCGCGCTCTGCAGCCGTCACGGCATCACGCCCGACACCACCGTCGTCTTCTACGGGGACAAGTCCAACTGGTGGGCCTGCTACGCCTTCTGGGTCTTCCAGCTTTTCGGCCACACAAAGGCAAAGGTGCTCGACGGCGGCCGCTCCAAGTGGATGAGCGAGCAGCGCCCCGTCACCAAGGACACCCCCTCCCCCGCGCCCTCCAGCTACCCCGTTCCTCCGGAGCGGCGGGATGCCTCCATCCGCGCCTTTTACGCCGAGACCCTCGCCCACTGCAAGGCGGGCAAACCCCTCGTCGACGTCCGCAGCATCAAGGAATTCACCGGCGAGACCACCCACATGCCCGAGTATCCCCAGGAGGGCGTCCTCCGCGGCGGCCACGTCCCGGGCGCCCAGTCCTGCCCTTGGTCCACAGCGGCCAATGCCGACGGCACCTTCAAGACGGCGGAGGAACTCACCGCCATTTACGCCGGCGACCTCGGCCTGAAGAAGGACGACGACATCATAGCCTACTGCCGCATCGGCGAGCGCTCCAGCCACACCTGGTTCGTCCTCACCTATCTCCTCGGCTACAAGACCGTGCGCAACTACGACGGCTCCTGGACCGAGTGGGGAAACATGGTCCGCTCCCCCGTCGAGAAGAGCGTCTAGCCTCATGCTGATGTATCCCGCCGGACTGGACCAGATCATCTCCCTCTTCGAGCACCTGCCCGAGTCGGAGCGCCGCAGCCTCCTCGTCACCTACGCCGAGGGGGCCGCCCACTGCGCTCCGAAACCCGGAGAAACCTTCGATCTCGAGGACATCCGCAAGGACGAGGAGTGCACCGACACCGTCGGCATCCACCTCCGTGTGGATGAAAACGGCGGCGCTCATTTCCGCGTCTCCCTTGGCCACGAGGTGCAGACCCTCACCCGCGCCATGACCAGCATCCTCTGCAAGGGGCTCGACGGCGCAGGCGTTCAGGAAATCCTCGATGTCCCCGCCGACTTCGTCCAGAAAATCACCGGTGCCGAACTCGTCCGCATCCGCAGCCAGACCGTCTACTACGTCCTCGGCCGCATGAAGGGCGCCCTCAAAGTCTGGTCAAACCGGAAGCGGGCGGAGTAGCCGGGGGGCGGCGTCCTCCAAATTGGCCCTATCCGTCCTATCGGTTCTGTTCGTCCCATCGGGCGGACTGTGGCCCCCCTCACTTCCCCGCCATCAGCCTCGCCAGGCGCTTCTTGTATTCCCCCTCGTCCCGCACCGCGCTGGCGACGGGCAGCGGCCGCGCCACCATGATGCCCGCATGGTGGCTGAAGTCGTCCAGGTAACCGGAGAGCCGTTTGTCCACCAGCACCTTCTTGTAATTCCGCGAGGCGTGCATGAAATGGAGCACCCCGTCCTCCGTCCGCACCGCCAGCCCCACGTGGGAGCAGACGCCGCCCGTCTCCGTGGTCACGATGCCGATCACGTCCCCGTCCTGCAGCTTCCCCTCCATCGCCGGCACCTTCGCCTTGGGCACGTAGCAGATGGGCAGGGACTCCACGCGCAGCTCGCACTGGCGCATCGCGGGGCGCAGCGACGGGTTTTCCCGCAGGTAGCGGTAGCCTTTCCAGAGGTTCGTCATCTCCGTGCTCTCCCGCCCGCGCAGGCAGACCGCCCCCGGAAGTCCCGCGCTCAGGTGGTCCACGTTGCCCCGCGCCGCGTTGTCAAAAAACCACTCGTCCAGGTAGTGGATGCGCTCCAGGTAGCCGCCCGTGCAGCGCCCGCCCCGGTAGCGCGTCCACTCTATCTCCCGGAGCAGATCCTCCCAGCTGTACGCCGTGCGCGGCGTCTCCAGCATTCGGGAAATCCCGAGCACCGCTTCAAAAAACGTCCAGCAGTCCAGCCCCTCCAGATTTACCGACGGGGACTCCACCTTGTCATCGATCTCCAGCGTGTACCCCACATACGGCGTCCCCGCCAGCTCCCCGGCGATCCGCGTCATCCGCCTCCCCGGCGGCAGCGCGGACCACTTTTCCGCCTGCGCCTTCGCCATGATCGCGCGGAACTTCCCCTCCCCCTTGAACACCGTGGCCTTCGGCAGGGTGACACCGGCGCTCAACCGCCCCGGAGCCACCGGCACCAGCAGAGCGAGAATCAGCATGAAAATGCGGGCGGATGACATACTGGTGACTCTGGCCCGAAACGCCTCCCCCTGCATGTCCTTTTTCCGCTGCCCAGAAGTCCGCGCCTTTCCACGCTCGCCCGCCGCGAACGCCCTCGCCCTGCTCGCCCGCATGGCCTTCGGCGGCCTCTTCCTCTGGTCTGGCGTCGTCAAGGCCCTCGATCCCCAGGCCTTCCTTTTCAACGTCCGCAGCTTCCAGATGCTCCCCGACCCCTGGGCCGCCGTCCTCGCCCTCGGCCTCCCTTGGGTGGAAATCTTCGCCGCCCTCGCCGTCATCGCCGGCGGCTGGGCCCGCAGCGGCCTCGCCCTCCTCGGCGCCGCCCTTCTCGTTTTCCTCGGCGTCCTCGGCTACGCCTGGGCTCGCGGACTCGACATCAGCTGCGGCTGCTTCGGCCAGACCGAGAACAAGACCAACTTCCCCGCCCAGATTTTCCTCGACCTCGTCCTCCTCGCCATCGCCGCGTGGCTCTTCTGGCGCGACTCACGCCCCAGGTGACTCCCCCGGCGTCGGGAAATGGTGGGTTCGCTTTTCTCCCTCTCCCCCGGCCCTGCCCGGGCGTGCATCCCTTTGGGCAAAACTCCCGTCGATCCCGCCAAAGGTCGGATCCGGTGCCAAACGGTCAGTTCCGGAGGTCGCGCCTGTCAAAGCTGGGGGACAACACCCCCAGCCGCCCCGCTCCGAACGGTAAGCCCCAAGCCCAAGGAAGGAGCCTTTGCAAGTATCTGCGCGCCCCATGCCACAAGCCCGCGGCGTTCTCCGCGCAGTCCTCTTTGCAGTGCGGGGCACCGGCGGCGCAGTCCTCTTTGCAGTGCGGGGCACCGGCGGGGCACCGGACCGGCGGCGCGAACCGCACAGAGGATTGCCTTCGGCTATCTCCGCTGCGCTCCGGTTGTGCGGACCACTTTCCGGGTGCACGCACTGTAAAGGGGACCGCGCAAACCACGCCGGGGCGGGGCTCTCAGGCCCGGAGGGCCGATGGAGATGAGCCGGTGGCGCGAGCCACCGGTTTGCTGCCCCAATTTTCGGCCGCCCCGGCAGGGGCGTGGGAAACGGCACCGGCACCGGGCTCCTTCATCGCAATTCCAACGCCCCTGCCGGGGCTGGCAACCACTTTCACCCTGCCCCGGTGGCTCGCGCCACCGGCTAATCTCCAACGACCCTCCGGGCCTGCAGGCCGGCCGCCCCCGCCAAACGAAAAAACCCCGGGTGACGCAGGCAAGCGGGCCTGGGTCACACCGGGGTTCCGGTCATTTTTTTCTCGCGCCCGGTGTTACATCCGGGAAAGCAGCCAGCCGGTCAGCTCGCTGATTTTCACCCGGTGCTGGGCGCCGGAATCGCGCTCGCGCACGGTGACGGTGTCCTGAAGCTCGGGGCCTTTTTCGCCGAGGGTCTCGAAGTCGATGGTCACGCCGAAGGGGGTGCCGACCTCGTCCTGGCGGGCGTAGCGGCGGCCGATGGCGGCGGTCTCGTCGTAGAAGGTGTTCATGTGGCCCTTCAGGAGCTGCTGGACCTCGCGGGCCTTGGCGACCAGCTCGGGCTTGTTCTTCAGCAGGGGGAAGACGCCCACCTTGATGGGGGCGACGCGCGGGTGGAAGCGCAGGACGGTGCGGGTCTCGACCTTGCCGTTGACGTCGGCCTTTTCCTCCTCGCAGAAGGCGGCGGCGATGACGGCGAGGGCGAGGCGGTCGAGGCCGGCGGAGGGCTCGATGACGTGGGGCACGTAGTTCCCCTTGAAGAGGCGCTCAAACCAGGCGCGCACTTCCTCCCCGGTGAGCCCGCCCTTGGGCTTGGCAGCCTCCACGGCCAGGCGGCGCTGGATCATGGCCTCCTTCGCGGCGTCGTCGAGCTTGGAGACGGCGTTCTTGAGTTCCTCGTCGAAAAACTCCTGGGACTTGCCGGAGTGGGTCTGGTGCTGGGTGAGGTCGAAGGCGCCGCGCGCGGCGATGCCCTCCAGCTCCTCCGTGCCGAAGGGGAACTTGAACAGAATGTCGACGCAGGCGCGGGCGTAGTGGGCCAGCTCGTCGGGCTTTTGCCAGTAGTAGTCGAGCACATCCGCGCCGAGGCCGATGCTGGCGTAAAATTTCGTGCGCTGGTCGACCCAGTAGCGGTGCCACATTTCCCAGCCCCAGTTGTCCTGCGGCTCGGAGAGGTCCGCGCCCTCGTGCCACGCGGCCACGGAGCCGTGGGCGATCTCGATGGCCTCGTCGGGCTTGATGAAAAACTCCAGCTCCATTTGCTCGAACTCGCGGGAGCGGAAGGTGAAGTTGCGCGGGGTGATCTCGTTCCGGAAAGCCTTCCCGATTTGGCAAATGCCGAAGGGCACCTTCTGGCGGGAGGAGTCGAGGACGTTCTTGAACTGGGCAAAGATGGCCTGGGCCGTCTCGGGCCGCAGGTAGCAGAGGTTCTCCTCGGAGGCGACAGGGCCGCAGTGGGAGGTGAACATGAGATTGAACTGGCGCGGCTCGGTCAGTTCGCCCCCGCAGTGCGGGCACGGGGTGACGGCGCCGGTCTCATCGGCCTTGGCGGTGGCCATGGCTTTCACGAACTCCTGCACGTCGGCAAACGGGAGTGCGTCCCCGGCGGCGGAGAGCATCGCGTCCGGGTCGCGCACGAGCGCCAGGCTGGGGGCGAGCTGTTTTCCACGGCCCTTGGCCCACTTCATGAGGCCCTCCTTCGCGGCGGATTTCGCCCCGGCGTCGTAGAGCCCGCAGAGGGCGCCGAACCACGCCTGCTCGCCCAGCATGGACCACACCTGGTCGGTGCGGACGAGCTTCTTGCACTGGCGGCAGGTGCTCATGGGATCGCTGAAGGTGTCCACGTGGCCGGAGGCCTTCCAGATGGCGGGGTGCATGATGATGGTGGCGTCGAGCCCCACCACGTCCTCCCGGTCGCGCGTCATGGACCGCCACCAGGCCTCGCGCAGGTTGCGCTTCAGCTCCGCGCCCTGCGGGCCGTAATCCCAGAAGCCATTGATGCCGCCGTAGATTTCAGACGACTGAAAAATGAAGCCCCGGCGTTTGCAGAGGCTTGTGATTTTCTCCATGAGCGGCGTTTCCTTGATCGGCTGTGACATGATGATGAGGGTAAAATGAGGACGGTAAAACGGATGGCCCCCGGGGCGCACCAGACGGGTCCGGGCCGGGGAGCGGGGAGGATAGCGCGAAAACGCCCGCGCTAAAGTTTAATTTCCTCCCCGCGCAGGAGGATCTTCTTTGCCTCGCCCCCCAGGAGGTCGTGCAGGCGGGTGGCCAGCTGCCGCTCGGCCTCCTCCTTGATGTCGGATTTCTCCGCCGCCAGCCGCGCCTCGATGATCATCTGCTGCGTGGCCTGCGCCTGGTTTTCCGGGGTCAGCTTGTTCCAGGCCCCGTTGTCGGAGAAAAAGACTTCGTGGTTCCGCAGCTCGACGCTGGTGATCTTCGCCGGGGGGAAATCCGCCCGGACCTCCCCCGTCCGGTCGTCCACGGCTACTTTAAAGGGCTTCGTCAGGTCGAACCCCGCCTTCACCACGAAGTCCCCCCGCAGGATGAGCATGTTCTTGCTCCCCAGCAGGCTGCTTTCGAATTTCGTGATCGTCTGAGTCTTCCGCTGCACGGTGGAGAATTCGGCAATGGCGGACTTGCTCAGGACGACGGTGTCGGACTTGATCTCCACCTTCTGCCCCACGATCTCGCCAATCGCCCCGGCCACCGCCTGCCGCAGCTCCCTCGCCGCCCCGGCTGCGGGCTTCACCATGACCAGGTAAAAGGCAAACGCCCCGGCCGCCACGAGCACGGCCAGCCCGGCTAAGAACCAAAACCACCCCATGCCGCCGCGGCGGGCGGCAGGAGCAGCGGAGGGGGCGGAAACAGCAGGCAGCGTGGAGTCGTCGGACATGGCTGAACAAAGTGTGGCGGCCCCGGGCGGGAGCGTTCCAATCCCCGGGCCGCAGGCATTCTGCCACAGATTTCCCGCCACGCCTGGGGCAAATTTTTCGCCCCCAGCGGGGCAAAAAGTTCCGGAAGAAATGGAAAAATCAGTTGCGCGGGGTGGGGAGTCCGCCTAGTCTCCGCGCCTGCTCGCAGAAAGGCCCGAATTTGAAACAGGGTCAGCTTATGTGGAGCGGTAGCTCAATGGTTAGAGCGCTGCCCTGTCACGGCAGAGGTTGCGGGTTCGAGTCCCGTCCGTTCCGCCACATTTTCCCACCTCCCACCCCCGCCGCCCGCTTGCCCAAGCCGGCGGCTTTTTCGTGCCCGGAGGGGCTGTTTTTCACCCCACCTCCTCAAAGCACTGCCGCTCCCAGTTTTTCCGCACCCGGGCGGGGTCAAAAATGCGGCCGCTGATGGCAAGGTAGACTCCGGGTGGCAGGCTCTGCACGGCGCCGACGGCGGTGCCTATATTAAATATGGCGTCCGTCCCGCGAAACCGGGCGGGCTTCATGGCGCCAGTCAGTACGATGGTTTTCCCCGAAATGTCCCGCAGCGCGAGGGCTGTCTCCGCCATGGTGTCCGTGCCGTGGGTGATGAGGATGCGCCCGCTGGGGCTGGCCAGAACCCGCTCGCGGATGTGCTGGCGGTCCTCCTCTGTCAGCTCCAGGCTGTCCTTCCGCAGCAGGCTCTCCACGGTGTAGTCAAAGGTGATGCCGGCCTCGGTGAAGATCTCCACCACCTGGGGCTCGCCCACTTCGTATTCGCTCTTCGCGTCGAAGTAGACCTTGTCGATGGTGCCGCCGGTGGTGATGACGTGAAGCTTCATGCGGCCCACCAACCACCATCCCGCGCTCCGGGACAAGCCGGAAGATGCCCGCACGCCACCTCACCGCGCCCTCCGCACGAGGAGCCGGACAAAGGGGGGATCGTCACGCGTGAGGGCGAGCCGCTCGACGGAGAGCCGCCCCTCCCGGCGGATGAAGGCGGCAGCCGGGGCGGGCTGCCAGGTGGCCAGGTCGCGCGATGTCTGCCACTGCACCTCCAGCGGCGTGCCGTCGCCGATGGACTCCAGCGCATCCCGGTCCAGCCCGGCCTCCACCTGCCAGCCGGTGGCTGTGGCGGATGGCGTGAGGCGGCTGCGGGAGTTCGCCGTGGCGGGCGAGGTGCCGAGGGCGAGTTCCACGAGGTTCGACAGGCCGTCCCGGTCCGGATCCGCGGTCTCCAGCGCATCCGCACCGGCGAGGCTGGGAAATCCGGCAATCCAGCGCGGGTAGGGCTCCACGGGCGTGGTGGTGGTGAGGTTCAGCCTGGCCAGGCCGGAGGGCTCGGCGGCATCCCGCCGGCAGAGGCGGATGAGGTATGTCTGCCCGGCGCTGGTGGCAAAATGAACGGCGCTGGCAGTGACTCCGGCGCGGGTGGAGAGGTTGTCATTTTCCGCGATGCGGCTGGTGGCGTCGGGCGGGTCGGTGCCGAAGACGGTGAGCACGGTGTCGAATTCGCTGCCCCGCGTGTCCAGCCAGACGGAGCCGGTGGCGAGGGCGGTCCATTTCCACCAGAGGCTGGCGCGGGGCGTTTCCAGGGAAAAGGCGTAGCCGGGCTCGCCCTCCTCCAGGCTGGCCCCGGCGCTGTCCACGCTGCTGGTGGCGCCGGCCCCGGTGAGAACGATGGCACCAGAGAGAAGGTCGTTAGCCGCTCCGCCAAACCGCAGGGTGAAGGGCGCAGTCGTCTCAAACGGCGGCCTCGTGGCCACGGCGATGTGGTAGTTTTCCCCCGCCACGGCATAGAAGGCGAGCTGGCGTCCGCCAGGCGGCACCTCCTGCACCGGCTGCCACTGGGCCACCGGCGGGCCGTAGTAGACGCGCATGGCGAGATCGGTGACGGCGTCCAGTCGGAGGGTGACCCTGCCCGTGCTCGCAGGCGTCCAGTCATACCAGACCGAGCGGCCCGGTGGGAAAATGGTGGCCGCTCCGGTGCCGCCGGAGTCGGAGTGATCCGGCTCGCCCGGCTCGCACGAGGCGAGGGTGACGTCCCCCGCAGCACTGGTCCACGAGGAGGCGAGCACCTGCGCAGCCGTCCGGGAGTCATTCACCGGAGGCGTGCCACCGGCTGGAGAAAAGAGACTGAGCGTGGCCGCGCGCAGACGGCGCAGGGGAGTTTCCGAAACGATCTTCCACCGCGTGCCCGCGCTGCTGGCCAGGCGCAGCACCGGTGCGCCGCCATTGGTTCGCGTGGCTCCGGCACTGAAGGCGGAGTGGCCCTCCGCGTAGGCGAGGAGACGGTCGCTTTCCGTCAAAATGCCGTCCAGCTTGATCTCAGCCACGCCGGCGGCGGGCGCAGTCCATGCCCACCACTGCCTGTTTGCCGTCTCCGCCCCCAGGGTGACGGGCAGCGTCCACGAGGCTCCCGCCATCGACTTCGCGCGGTATTCCAGGTCATTGTCCGGCGGAGCCTGGCGCGGTGCCTCGGCCAGCTGCACCCCCACCCTGCCAGCCGCAGGCATGTTGATGCTGAGAAAATACGTGACGTCCGGCTCCACATCGAACGTCCTCACGATTTCCCCGCTGCCGGGCACGGGAATGCTGGGCGAGGCATAGCCCTGACCGGTGAATGACTCCGACGAGGACGCCGTGAGGATGGCCATGGTGATGCCGCTGCCCGGTGGGGCGAAGGCCCGCCACTCCATGCGCGCACAGACGTCCGGCGTCCACGCCCACCAGAGTTCGCGGCGTCCGGTGGGAAGCTGGGCGGGATCGGGAGTAAAGGCGCCAGTCGTGTCCGCAGGCACCACGCCATTTGCCGGCTCGATCAGGTAGGCCTGATCGGCCGTGCCATTCACCGGCGCGATGCCCCAGCGGATCCAGCCCGGAATGGAGGCCACAGCGGGCGAATCAATGACGATGCGGTAGGTCTCCCCGGTGTTCACATCCGCCTCCAAGCGGCCCGCGCGCCCGTCCACCGTGGTCGCGGCGATCTGCGTCAGGCTGCCAGGCGAGGTGCCGCGATACACGGCGATCCTCGCCTGCAGGGAAGCATCCTGGGTTTCAAACCAGAGCCTGGCCCGGCGCGCCGTGAGCGGCGTCCACGACCACCAGAGCGAGCGGGCTGCGGCGCGTCCCCCGTGGGCGGGCTCGCCGGCCTCGGCACTGGCACCGCGCCACTCGACCACCTGTTCGGCCTCGTCCGTGGTGATGGCTGTGGCATTGGCGAAGGCGTCGTTCAACGGCACGGCACCAGCAGTGACGATGTTCAGCGGGATCGTCCCCCGTGAGCCGGAGGTGGAGTCGGCGGCGATGAGATACGTCACGCCTGCGGTGGCAGCGAAGGTGAGGTTCGCTTGCGTCTCGTTGCCCGTGGTCGCATCGCTGGCGACGGGTGTGAGGGAGGCGAGCACCGTGCCGGTGTAGACGGCGATGCGCGGGCGTCCGGTGTTCCCGGCGGTGTCGATGCTCACATTTCCCGAAGAGGGCGCGGTCCACTCCTGCCAGACGGAAAAGGCAGCCGCACTGCCAGCGTGTGCGGGCTCGCCGGACTGCGCGGTGGCACCCTCGTTGTTCGTCACCGTGCGCACGACGGCTCCGCTGAGTTTCACCCGGCTGGCAAAGGCGTCGTTCAGCGGCGGCGCGGGCATGGAGACATTCACCGTGAAGTTTCCATTCGAAACCGGCGCACCATCCACACGGATCTTGTAGGAGGTGCCCGAGGTCACGGGATAGGAATTGAGGAACGTCTGCGGCGTGGTGGACGGCGTGCCCGACCCGCCTGTGATGGCGGGGGATAGAGTGGCCAGCGACGCGCCCGTGTACAGCCCGACGGCGGGGTTGAAAGCATCCGCCGTGACGCGAAAGAACGCCGTGCCGCTGGCCGGGGCCGTCCAGTCAAACCAGACCGAGCGACCGCCATTCGGAGCGGAGAAGTTGGTTTCACCCGCCTCCAGGCTGGCGGAAATCAGATTTCCCGAAGCGCTGGTGATGGCCCCGCCCAGCACCAGCCTGGAAGCGAAAGCATCATTCGGCGGAGCTGGCGCGGGCTGCAGGCTGAGTTTGATCGCGCCCTCCGCATTCAGCTGCCCGTCCACCCGGATCTGGTAGGTCGTGTTCAGCGTCGCATTCAGCACCACCGCCCCCGTGCTGAGCCAGCCCGCACTTTGATCCTCCGCCACCGAGGTCAGCGCGCCCAGGGCTCCGCCGGTGTGGATGGTGAGAACGGAGTCGATGCTGCTCCCGGCTGTGCTGATGCGGTAGAGCCCCGCCGCCGGTGCCGTCCAGCGCCACCAGACGCTGGAGTTCGGGTTTGTGCCGGACTGCGCGGGCAGCGGCTCGTTGGTTTCCGTGGTGGCATCACGGTTCGTCCCGGTCGTGTTCCAGGCGCCGCCCGTCATCACCGTCGCACCGGCGAAGTTGTCATTCGCAGGCGCCGGAGCCGCACGCAGATTCAGATTCGCCGGTCCGGAAAAAAGCGAGCCCACCGCCAGCTGAATGGCGTATTCCGTGCCGGAGACCGCATCGAAAAACACGCGCCCCACTGCGGCATCGCCGAGGCCGAGAAACTTCGATGAGCTGACCCTGGCCAGCGAGGCGAGGGCGGTGCCGGTGTAAACATTCACGCGGCGCAGGCTCGGGCTGCCGACGGTGTCGATGGTGAACCGCCCGCTGGACGGGGCCGTCCAGCGATACCACACGCTGCGGTAGATGACGCCTTCACCTGAAGGCTCGTTGTTTTCCAGGCTGGCGGCAGTCAGGTCCAGCGTGGTGTTCACCGTCGCCCCGGTCAGCACGGAGCGGTTGGCGAAGTCATCATTGGGCAGGTAAGGCATCGGCCGGAGGCCAAAGGAAATATGCCCGCCCGTGCCCTGCAACCGCACCGGAGTGCCGGCCGTCACCGCATACCACATGTTGAAATAACTGCGGGTGCCATTGCGGTAGTCCGTGGCCAGCGGCGTGAGCGCAGACACGCCGGCTCCAGTGTGGGCGGTGACGCTTCCATCCCGGATGGAAACTCCCAGCAGCCCCGACGCAGGCGGCGTCCACGTCCACCAGGCCGAGCCCGTGGCATCGCCCAGCAGGCCGGGCTCGCCGGTTTCACGGGTGGCATAGTCAGCCCAGCCCTCGGCGTTCGGAGCGGAACCGGTGAGCACCACCGCATTCACGAACTCATCATTCGCCGGAGCCACCGCAGGCTGCAGCGTCAGCCGGCACACGCCGTACTCCTGCGTTCCCCGGAGCAGATTGCTCACGACCTGAAATTGGAACGTCTGCCCAGCCGCTGCGCGGAACCTGACCGCGCCCTCACTGCCCGTATCGGCCCCCAGGCTTTCCTGGCCAAAGTCGGCATAGTTCACCCGTGTCAGGCCGTTTACCGTCGAGCCGGTGTAAACCGAGAGCACGTTGTCAAAGTCCGTCTGCCGCGCGCTCAGGGACCACACCCCGGCCGAGGGAGCGGTCCACCTGACCCAGACGCTGTCGCCCCCCCAGCCAGGCAGGTCCACCGGTTCACCAGGCTCGGCCGTGGCGTTGGTATTGCAGACGAGCATCTCGCCACTGGAGCCGGTGAGCACGGCTGCGGAGGCGAAGCTGTTGTTCGCCGCTGCAAAGACTCCGCCGATGTACGGCGCCAGGCTCAGCTGCACCCGCCCCGGCAGAAGGGGCGAGGGAATGGAAAGCGCGCTGGAAAATTCCCCGCCCAGCACCTGGATGCGGTAGGTCTCGCCCGCTGTGGCGGAGAAGGCGACCTCGGCGTTGTTGTCCCGGTCCAGGTAGCTCGTGCTAAATCCCACCAGCCGGAGCGTGTCCATGGTGGTCCCGCGGTAAACGGCCAGCATGTTTGCCCGCTCGCTTCCCCACGTGCGCAGCCGCACGGGCACGGAACTCGTCGTCGCGGGCGTCCACGACCACCACGCGGTGGCCCCGTTCGGCATGTAGGTGAGGATCGGTTCGTTCGGCTCGCTGGTCGCCTCGTGCAGCGTGCCGGTGGTCATCCAGAACGCGCCCGTCTGGACGCTCGCCGAGGCGAGGTTGTCATTCGGCGGCGGTGCGGCGAAGAGCGGGCCGCTGGTGATCACCAGCACGAGGAGGAGAAATCGGAGCATCATGGCTGGGAAAGGACAGGGGTGGCTCCGGGAGTGATGACAACGCGCAGCATGAGCGGCGGCGGGCGTCCGTCGTCGATGTCCCGGGAGGTGAGCACTCGCGCCGTGCGCCGCTGCCCTTCGGCCTCGATGACGACCAGGTGGGTGTACCCGTCCGCCGTTTCTCCGCTCTCATGCCAGTGCTCCAGATCGTGCGACCACTGCACCCGCGCCACGAGCCCGGCCGGCAGGATTTCATTTTCCTCCCAGCTCAGGCCGGGACCCGCCTCGTCCACCACGGGCAGGGCCGCACTCTGTTGCGGCTGGACCGACGGCGCGAAATAAGTCTCCAGCAGTTCCATCTCCGGATCTCCCGACGGCGGCGGCACCGCCAGCAGCGGCAGGGGCGAGGCTCCTGTCTCAGATATCCGCACCAGCGTGCGTTTCGAGATGTCATTGTCCCAGCCCTCGAACGATCCACCGACAAACAGGGATCCGTCCAGCTGCGGGGCGATGCAGGAGACGACGCCATAGGTGTCCCCCGAGCTTCGGTACGTGGTGTCCAGAGTCAGCCCAGAGGCATGAAACCGGGCCAGCTTTCGCCAGACAAAATTCGCAATGATGGAGTGGACACCGCCCACGTAGAGGTGGGATCCGCTGTGGTGAAGAGCATACACCGGGCCGTTCGGATCCGGATTCCACGCAGTCGCCGTGCCAGCCCCACCCAGCGGCAGCTGGGCGAGATACCGCCTCTTGGTGCGGGCCATCTTCGTGAAGCGCCCTCCCGCGAAAATGGACGAGCCATCCGTGGCGAGGGCGAATACCGCATCGTTCGGTTGCGGCTGCCACGCCGCATCGGGCGTCATGACCGGCACCCGGGCAAGGTACTTCGCCTGGTAGATTGACGGCGCTTTTCCGAAGGTCGTGAACTCGCCGCCCACGTAGAGATCCGCCCCCTGCACCAGGAGGGAATGCACGTTGCCGTTCGGGCTCGGCTTCCACCCGGCATCCACCACACCGCCGGAGTCAAACCGCGCGAGGTTGGGCACAGCCACCGTGCCCAGCCCCTCAAAGGTGCCACCGACCACCCACAGGGATCCCTGTTTCACCATGGCCAGCACGTCATTGTCCGGCTGAGGCCTGAACCCCGTCTGCACCGCTCCCGTCGCCGTTTTCAGCCGCAGGCAGTTCGCCAGCCGCAGCCCGCTCACCGTTATTTCAAACTGCCCCGCGATCTGCACCTCCGCCCCGCCCAGCGCGTCGGGGATGATCTCCATCGCATTCACCTCCGGGTAAAATCCCCCCAGTCCCGCAGACCAGGCGGAGTCCAGCGTCCGGTTTGACTGAAGCCGGAACAGCCCGTGCTTCCGAACGCCGTTCACCGTATCGAACGTCCCGCCCACAAACCAGCCGCCGCCGGGCTCCGCCTTCACCGTTTTCACCGTGCCCGCGTCCTCCACTTTGCCGGGGTAAATGGGGGCCGTCGATCCCTGCGCATTCGTGAACCTCGCCACGCCGGAGCCCGTGCCGCCAGAGTCGATCCGCCCGCCCGCCCACACGCCAATCGCGCCGTCGGAGGCCAGTGCCGCCACCACGCCATCCACCGGCGGCACCCACGCCGGATCACCCACACCCGTGGCCTTGACCGCCCGGCCTATCCACCGGTGCGCCACCCCGCCAAAGGTCAGCCAGGTTCCCGCCGCGTAAACGCTGTCACCGGAAATCGCGATGTCCGTCACGAATCCATTCGGTGCCGGGGCCCACGACTGGTCCACAGAGCCGGACGCCAGCGTCAGGCGCGACAGGAAAGCCGGCCCGCCCGGTCCGATCCGGGAAAAACTCCCCGCGCAATAGAGATGCGTTCCATCTGTGGCCAGGTCGTAGACGTCAAAGGCGGGCGATGGATTCCAGGCCGGCTCCACCGTGCCCGTCGCCGCATCCACCCGGGCCAGGTACTGAATGACCGTGCTGTTCAGTTTTTTGAACCGGCCCCCCATGTAGATTTTCCCCGCATTGACCACCACGCTGTCCACCTGGTTGTCGGCATCACATTTCCACGCCTCCACAGCCCGGCCTGCGGACGGCCCCGTCGTCGCGATCAGGGCCACCCGGCTTCGCGGCAGCCCGCCCACCCGGGAGAAGGCCCCCGAGAGAACCAGCCCGCCGGGCGCCACCGCCATGTCCACCGTGTCGCCATTCGGAGCCGGCCGCCACGTCGCGTCCACCGCTCCCGTCGTCGCATTCACCCGCGCCACGAAGGGCAGGCTGACGTTGTTCACCACCTGAAACTCCCCGCCCAGATACAGCCACCCGCCATCCAGCGCCATCGCACTCACCAGCCCGCCCACCGTCACAGGAAAGGCCACCTTCGTTCCGTCCGCCTGCATCCGGAGCAGCGTGGTGATCCGGGTCCCATTGTAGTAGGACACGGAGCCCCCCACCACGATGGTCCCGTCCCCCATCGGCTGGATCGCCCTCACGTCCCCATTCACACGCACCTCCGCCAGAGCCGAGGAGGTTTGCGCCATCGCCCGGCCGGTCAGACCAGACCAGAGGCAGAGCATGCAGAGAACAGGTGCTTTCATAAGAGTGCGAAGTGAGCCAGCGCCCGCCGGACAAGGAATCCGCAGGCTGCGCCGAGAATAACCCGGTGCTCCTCTGCGGCAAAATGAAAAAACACGGAGGCCGCCGCAAGAAATCACGGTTGAGTCTTGGCCGTTGGCGGTTAGTGTTGAGCCGGAATGATAGATCGCACCTCCATTCAGTGTTTTTCCTCGTTTGCAGAAGCCGAGGAAGAGGAGCGGCGGGAGCGATGGGCCATGAGCCCCGCCGAACTCCTCGCCGCACTCGAACAACTCAGATCCCGCATGTATCCCCCTGGAGAGCCTTTACCCAGAATTCAGAGAGTTCTTGAGGCTGTCGATCTCCCATTCTAAGAACCTTCCAGCTTCGGGCCTGCCCGCAACGTGAACCTGCAGGCGCGGTCATTTTGGCTCGGCATTTCCCTCTTGACCCCCTCCCCTCTTTTTTCGTAGCTTGCCGCGCATGAAAACACTCCGCCTGCTCCCGCTGCTTCTGCTCTTCACCCTCCCGGTTCACTCCCGGGAGTGGACCTCCACCGACGGGAAAAAACTTGATGCCGATTTTGTTTCCGCCACCGCAGAGCAGGTGACGCTCAAGCGCACCACCGACGGCCAGACTTTCGCCCTGCCACTCAGCCGGCTCTCCCCTGCCGACCAGGCCTGGGTCAAGGAACAGGCTCCCGCTGCCGCCCCTGCCACGCCAGCCGCCCCGGCCACTCCGGCCAAGGCAGGCGCCGCTACCGCAGCGGGTAAACCCATTGAGGGCCAGTTCGCCAGCCTCATCACCGGCGACTGGGCCCTCTCCGAGTTTGGCGGACAGAAGTTCTCCTTCTACGGCGGGAAGAACCTCACCACCGCAGAGAAAATCCCCCTCGTCCTCACCCTGCATGGCCGGAGCGACAACGCGGACAACGGCAAGCAAGTGGGCGGCTGGATGAAGACCCTCGCCAAGCCTGAAAACTACAAGGACCGCCCCTGCTTCATCCTCGCCCCCCTCTCCGCCCAGCCGGAGGCTGCCCAGGGCATGGGCTGGAGCGGAAAGGAAATCGACCGCGTCGTGAAGCTCATCAAGACCA
>JANOAS010000404.1:0-10420 GCA_031411255.1 bacterium | reverse complement strand
GGCGGGCCGCCCGGAGCAAGGCCGGGGTGGAAAAGAAGGGCCTGGTGTACCCGGCTACGCACGGGATGGGCCGCAGCACCACCCAGCACAGCGTGAAATTTATCCGCTGGCTGAACGCCCATCTTCACCGTCCGACTCCCTAGCTGGCCGCCTGCGCCGCCCTGGCCACCCTCTACGCCAAGTTATGACACCGGAATTTTGGACACCGATGGAAAGTCCCCTTACGAAACTCAGTCCCTTACGAAGTCCCCGTCCCCTTACGAAGTCCCCTTACGCCCCCTTACGCCCTCCCTTGCGCCCTGCCAGCAGGGGGAGCACGAGTTCGCCGTGTCTCTCCCGAGCCCGACGGGCTCGCTACGGCGAGAGCGAGGGGATCACGCGGTAGTAGCGTCGTTGGAAGCTGAGGGCGTTGGTGAGGAGTATGGACCTCGTGGTGCCGTCGCCCTCAATGCCGGTGACGACCGGAGTCCACGAACTGCCGTCGAGGTCAGTGCTGCTTTCGATGGCATACTGATGGCCGTTTAACGTCGGGAAGATGATTCGCAGATCGAGACCGGAGACTTTGCTTTCCGGACGCAGGACGCTGGAGGGATTGACGGGGCTGGTGCCGGCGAGGTATTCTTCGCGGTTGTTCGGGCCGTCGTGGTCGGCGTCCTGATTTGGGCCGTGGGTGAGATCGCCGAAGTGCGCGAGTTCCCATGCGTCGGGGAGACCGTCGTCGTCGCTGTCTGGGTCGATGCTTTGGAGGACGAGTCCGAGCGGAGCGATGGTTGAGGGCTGCCATGTCTGGCCGCCGTCGAGGCTGAGTTCGGTGAAGATGTCGAAGAAGCTGCTCACCATCGGAGGATTGTTGGGAATCTGGCGAATGCTGGTGCGGCCGAGAGAGGCCTTTGACGGGCTTTCGCGCAGCATGACGCCAGCCGGGAGCATGCCGCCGGAGATGTTGAGGGAGAGCATTTCGGTGTCGAAGAAGCGCGTGCCCCCCTCGTCCTGAGAGCTGGTGACGCGCATCTGACAAGCGGCTGGCGCACTGGAGGGAGTGAACGACGCACCTCCGTTGACGGACACCATGAAATGCAGGCTCGCATTGAAGGTGTGGATCTGAGTTCCCCCGGGCGGAGGTGGCGGCGTCGATTGCGAGAAGTTGTCGAGACGGGTTTCCTGAACGAGGATTCCTGGCTGAAAGGCGGCATCAAGCTCGGCGCTGCTGGCGTATGCCCCACCCGGCGACGGGAGGTTGGGCGACGTTTCGGTGACCTCCGGGGCGTTGCATTGCAGTTCGATATGCGAGGGTGCCGATGCTGGCGACCAGTTCTGGCCGCCGTCGAGACTCAGCTCGGTGAAGATGTCGAAGAAGCTGTGGATGCGCAGCAGATCGAAGTCGGGATCTCCTATGGCGGTCGCGCCCTGGGAACGGCGGGTCGGGCTTTCGCGCAGCATCAGTCCAGCCGGCAGTCCGCCGCCCTGGATGTCGAGCTGGAGCATTTCCGTGTCGAAGATTTGGGTGGTGCCCTCGTCCCGGGTGTGGGTCACGCGCATCGACAGTGCCGATGGCGCGCGCGCCGTTCCGAAGGTTTGCCCGCCGTCGACGGAAATCTCCATATCCATCTGGGCATCGAAGGTCTGGATCCGGCTTTGGCCAAGGGGAGGCGCCGGCAACGATTGAGAGAAGAAGTGATGCTTCACATTGCGGATGACGATCCCCTGGGCAAAGAGAGCGTAAAACGAGGCCGGTGAAGTGTAGAAATCGTTCGGCGGCAGCAGCAGGGTTGTCGGCGCCGGAATTGGCGGGATCGCGGTCGCGTCGAGGTCCAGCTCGAGATGGGCGGATTTCGCGGACGGTGACCAGTTCTGGCCGCCATCGAGGCTGATCTCGGTAAAGATGTCGAAGAAGCTGTCGATCATATAGCCGCCGCCCGTGCCGGTGAGGCTGGTGCGTCCGAGGGACGCCTTGCTGGGGCTTTCGCGCACCATGACACCCGTTGGCAGGCCGCCTCCAGCGATATTGAGGGCCAGCATTTCGGTGTCGTAGAAGTTACCGGTCGCGTCGCCGGACACATGAGATACGCGCTCGCTCACGGCCGCGGGAGCCGAGAGGTGCTGAAAGGTCGACCCGCCGTCATTCGAGACATCCATCTCGACGGTTGACCCGAACAGGTGCACCTGCGTGCCGCCCGGTGGAGGCGGAGGCAGCCCCCGGGTGGGCCGCTTGTGGCTCACGTTTTGGATGATGATGCCATTGGCGTAGGTGGCGAAGGGAGCCCCGGCCGCACTGACGTCCACACCAGTCGGGGGCGGCAGGACGTTTGTCGGGAAGAAGTGCGGTTTCGGCGCCTTCTGGAGCACGAGTTCCGCCGGTTGGGTGACCTGCGGTTGCCAGGTCGCGCCGCCGTCCGCGGTCAGCTCGACGAAGATATCAAAGAAGCTGCTGACATAATCCCAGTTCGCTCCCGACGGATCGGTGACCATGCGGATGCTGGTGCGGCCGAGCGAGGCCTTGCTGGGGCTTTCGCGCAACCTCATGCCGGCCGGCAAGGTGCCGCCCTCTATGTTTAGCGAGAGCATCTCCGTGTCGAAGAAGCGGGTGCTCCCCGCATCCGTGCTGCTGCGCACCAGGACCACGCACTGCGCGGGTGCCACACCAGGCTGGAACGTGACTCCGTTGTTCGTGGAAATCCTGAATTTCACCTGTGCCTGAAACGTGTGGGTTTGCGAACCTCCGGGCGGCGGTGGCGGCTGTGATTGGGTGAATTGGCTGAGCGAGGTATCCTTGAGGATGACTCCCGAGGCGAAGGCCATATCGAAGGCCCCGATCCCGGCGTATTGATCATCCGGAGGCGGCAGATTCGGCGTCGGCTCGACGACTTCGGGCGCGATGCATTGCAGTTCCACGTGCCCCGGAGAGCTGGCCGCCGGCGACCAGTTCTGGCCGCCGTCCACGGTCAATTCGGTGAAGATGTCAAAGAAGCTGTGGATGCGGTGGGTGCCGTCCGGTAGCGGCTCGATCGCCGTGCCGCCCTGCGAGCGCCGGGTGGGGCTTTCGCGCAGCATCACACCAGCAGGCAGCCCGCCGCCCATGAGGTCGAGTTGAAGCATCTCGGTGTCGAAGATCTGCGTGCTGCCTTCGTCCCGGGAATGGGTGACGCGCATTGAGGCCGCTGCCGGGACGCGCACGGGCACGAACGTTTGTCCGCCGTTCTGCGAAACCTCCATATCAAACTGGGAGTCGAAAGTCTGAACCTGGCTAACACCAAGGGACGGCGCAGGCAGCGATTGCGTGAAGAACCGGTGCTTCACGTTGCGGATGACGGTCTGGCCAAACCCCGCGTAGACCGGCCCCGTCGAGGCATAGAAGTCATTGGGCGAAGGGAGCAGGTTTGTCGGTGCGGGGATGGGCGTGACCGGCAGCGGATCGACGCTCACTTCCACCTGCAGTGGATCCGGAGCCGGCGACCATGTCTGACCGCCGTTGAGGCTGATCTCGGTGAAAATGTCAAAGAAGCTGTCAATCATGAAGCCCCCGCCCTCCGGCCTGGTGGTGGTGCGCCCGGTGGACGCGCGGGTGGGGCTTTCGCGGATCATGATGCCCGGAGGCAACCCGCCACCGGCGATGTTCAGTTGCAGCATCTCCGTGTCGAAGAGACTGGTCGTGGCGGCGTCGGAGGTATGGTTCACGCTCACGGTCACATTGGTCGGGGCCGAGACGTGCTGGAAGGTCGCGCCCCCATCATTGGAGACATCCATCTCCGTGTTCGCGCTGAAGATGTGCGTCTGCGCGCCGCCCAGCGGCGGCGGCGGCAGGCTTCGCGAGAAGCCCTTCTGGCTGACATTTCGAATCCTGACTCCATTGGCGTAAACGGCCTGAGCCTCCGGCGCGCTCAAGTAAACCCCGTTCGGCGGCGGCAGCAGGTTTGAGGCGAAGAAACGCGGCTTCGGCACGCGCGTCTGGATGGGCGCGAAGGCCACGCCGCGGAAGGCCCGGTTAGCGGTAACGGTCGTCAGCGTCGCGGCCGGCGAACCGGCTCCCGTGTCCGTGATCTTGATCAAACGGTTCAATGTTTCCGTCGTGGTCGCGTAGAGGACCGGCGTTGCAGTGCTCCAGTCCACGGCGAGGCCCCGGGTTCCCACTGTGCTGCCACCACCGGTGCCCAAAGTGTAAGCAAGGCTCCAGACGACGCCCGCCTTGTTCCAGCGCTGAATGCCCCCGCCACTGGTGGTCGACCGGTCGTCGGCCACATACATCGCGGTGCCGGCCGGGTTGATGGAAAAGCCGTAGGGACTCTGGCCGGCGGCAACATTTAACGGCGTCGACGCCGCCGGAACAACCGGCGAGCCGGTGAACTGGTGAATCCCATTGCCCGGCGTCGTGGAGCCGCTGGAGAAATACAGGTCGCCATTAAAAATGTTCATCCAGCGGAGGTTGCCGCTGAGCAGTTGGGCAGCCGCCGAAACGGTGCCAAAGTAATTGATTCCACTGATTGCAGCGGGCGTGCCGTTGCCGCCTCCCCAGTAGTTGTTCGCGGCGTCAGTGGCAGCACTCCGGATGTTCGACCCGCTGAACTGGCTGCCCGTACTGGCAGGGAGCGCGAAGACGCCGTTGAGATCCATCGTGCCGATTCCCCGATTCACCGTCGCCGCACTGGTCGTGGCCACGCCTGCCGTGCCGGCGGTCGCCTTATACCCCGCGAAACACAGCAGCGCTCCGTTCGGCGAACGCATCAGCCCGCCTTCCGACGTCGCGCTGCCTGATAACGTTAATGGCGTGCCGGCAGCGGCAGTGGCCGGGATCGGGATGCTCTGCACCAATGCCCCGGCAGTCGTGTATTCGTCAATAAAGGCGGCCGCGGCCGCAGAACTGAGCGCTGCCGCGCCGTCTCCGACGCGGACGACGGCGATATTGCCGGCGGTAAAGGGAACCGCATCCACGGGTGGTGCCGCGGCTATAAGGGCGGTGAGCAATCCCAATGGGGAGAGGAACGAGCGATGGAGTAGTTTCATACGTTTCAGAATTCAGGGTTGGAAGCACTTCCGGGGCCGTCTTGCGACTCAATAATGAGGCACCGCTGATTTGTCTCAGATTTCTCCCATCCGTGGCAAGCTAAATCTGCAAGCAAAATCGGGTGAGGTTCAGGACAAAAAATCAATAGTCTGGTTGGTTGTCGGGAGCCGACCAGGGTCAGGCTTTGGCTCGCTGGCAACCGCGGCAGCGGTGCGCTCGATGTCTTCGGCACCACGGCGCTCTCCCCGCCCTTAGCAATGTTGCGTGCCGCGATGAGAGGCGTCCCGATGGCGGACAATTGCCGGGTCAGCACCCGATCGGCTGCCGTGTGTCGCTGGCACCATATCCGCAGTGTGAGAGGAGGCGATGATTTCAAAAAGTGGTGACGAATGCTGCGGGACATGTTGCAGCGGCCTCAACTGAGGTGACTGAACAGAAGCCTCTTGTGCGCGTGATGCAAAAGATTCTTTCCTTGATCGAACAACCCGCACGGACAACATTCGTTTCACCACGGCGAAGCGAGGTCCAGGATTTTCGTGATGCACATCGTGCGGATTTCCTCCATCTTGCATGAGCCCTTCGAGGCGCGTGCGGGCGTCGATCGGGATCTGCCGGCTGATTTCGGTGCTACTCTCGGAAGCCTTTCTCGGTGCCGGAGCGTTTGACTTTGGATTCTTCGATGGTGCCGGGCTTCCAATCGCGGGCGATCTGAATGTCGGCAGCGGCGTCTTCAGCTTGTTTCGGGATATCTACGACACCGGCGCGGTTGTAGAGCACGGGTTGGACGTATTGGCTGGTGTAGGTGGTAGAGTAGGCCTTCCAGTGGGCGAGTGCGGCTTCGAGGTGCTTCGCAGCAGAGGCTTGTTGCTGGGCGTCGCCGGATTTGTCAAAGAGCGCGAGGTCGCAGGCTCCGCGAATCTTGGCAGCGTAGTAGAGGCCCAGGTGCGACATGGTTTCGATGTCCGCGAGCGTGGCTGTGTATTCTTTGGCGCTGGTGGCGGGTGTGATGGTGGCGCGCCGGAGATCAGGCAGGGCGGCGAGTGCCTTGCTGGCGTTAGTTTGCAGCGTGGCGGCCATCTCCAGTGGGGTGACGCCTTCGGGCATTTGTTTGGCCAACAAACCGTTGCGCCACTCGATGATGTTGAGCACGCCTGCGCCGGGCATGGTGCCGCCTTCGACGAAGTTGCGCACGGTGTAGAATCCACCTTTTTTGCGGCAGGCCTCAGGGAACCATTTCACGTCGATGTCGCCCCAGAAGAAGCGTGTGATGCAGGGGAACGTCTTCGAGGCATCGGCCCACGCAGTGGTGAATTTTGAAACGTCAGCTCCGGCGAAACGGGCGGCGGTGAGTTCCTCGAAGGTGGCGGCTGGGAGGTCGGGCTCGTAAGCGAGGCGGCCCCAGAGGGCGAAGGAGAGCCACTGCTTTTGCATGACGGTCTGGCGGGGCGTTGTTGCGTCTTTGGTCAGGAAATCGCGACCCCAAAAGAAACCATCGCAGCCCATGTAGAAACCGGCGATCTTGTCTTCACCCGGGATGGCTTTGATGAAGGCGCGGGCGTAGTCCACATCAGCCCAGCGGAAGCTGTAGATGTCGTCATTGCGAATGGTGAGCCAGCAGCGCAGCTTGGGACTGAGCAGTGGCAGCAGCGGTTTGATCATGCCTGGATCAGGCACCGAATACATGTGGGCGATGGCGTATTTGAAACTGAGATCGAGCGTGCAGGGCAGCCCGGCGAAGTCCTTTTGGATCTCGCCAAGCGCGGTCATGTGGAAGCGGTGGATGAGGCGGAACTTCCGACCGGGTGTGTCCTTCAATCCATCGCGAATGCCTTCGCCATACGTCTGCCAGAGCCATTGCTCCTTGCTGATGTCCTTGAAATCATTTTCTTTCATGGCCTCGCCTGCCGTGATGCCGATGCCGGCGAGCAGTGGATAGGTCTTGATCGTCTCGCGAACACTGGCGCGGAAATACTCGATGGTGCGTGGCGCGGTTTTGTCGGCGGTCAGGCCATCTTTGCCGAGAGCGCTGTGATAAAAGACGTTCCAGGTGAACCAGAACATGTCGATGCCCCGGTCGTTGCCAAGTTGCATGACATCACGCCAGAACTGGATTTTTTGGTCAATGGTCATCTTCTTCACGACCTCATGATTGGCCAGCATCTCCGGGCGGACGAAGTCGTTGCCGTTGTTGTCGAAGCCGGCATCGAGTTTCTCCTTGGTGCGCCAAACATCATCCAGCGCGACGTTTGGGAACTCCGGCACTTTGACAATACTGGGGAAGGGATTGAGCGACCAGAGCGAGAGGAGATTGTAGCGATGCCGGGCCATGTCGTCGAAGGTCGCGCGCCAGAAGTCCATGCTCCACACTTCCGGGATGTTTGCCTGCGAGGCATCCGATGGATCGGTGTAGCTCGGCGTGCGCAGATCGAGTGGAATGTTCATCTTGATCCCACGCTGCGAGATGTGCGGCGTGTGTGCAGAGTCCTTCAGCGAACCGAGCGTGCCCGTGCGGATGGCCTCCGCGATGTCGAGGCCGCCATACATGGCACCGACGGGATCAGCACCGATCACGCGGATCGTTTTTCCCTCCCGGGAGATGCGGTAGCTTTGGGCTGCGGCTTTGCCGGCCTTCTCAAGGGTGAGACTGATCTGCGCCTCCGTGGCTTTGGCAGCAGCCTCGCGGCGGATCTCAGCCTCGGCAAATTTGCCGGGTTCGCCGGTGGAGGGGTCGTTGCTGAGGTTGAAGCCGGCTGCCATCGCAGGGAGCGCGAATGCAACGAGCCATGCGGCAAGAAGTGCGATGTTGGTTTTCATGATTTGGAAACGGTCCCTGGCACAAAGTGGCGCATCTGGTCTGTCCATGCGTACGCCGCTTACCTTATACTGGTGCCGGCGGAATTCTTGACGAAGTAAAAACTAAAAAAATCTTGAGAAAAAAGCACCGCCACTGAAACGGCCCTTGGGGAAGGCGACGGCGGAAAACCGGCTGGCGGGTCGGGCTTGCCAAGGGGGGGTTCCCGGCGTTGGTTCGGGGCTGGCATGATTGGTGAAGACTATCTGGAGTTTCGGGCGCGGCTGGGCACGGTGTTGTTCAGCCTGGGGCGGCTGGCGGACAAGGTGGGGGTGCATCCCAGCCGGACGCCGGTGATCAACTCTGTGGTGAAGGGGCTGCGGGATCCGTTCCTCTTTGTGGTGGTGGGGGAGGTGAATGCGGGGAAGTCAACGCTGCTGAATGCGTTCTTTGGCGAGGAGATGTGCGCGATGGGGGTGCTGCCGACGACGGACAGGATCAATGTTTTCCAATACAGCCAGGAGCCGCGCACGGTGGACCTGGGGCCGACGCTGCGGGAAAACTACCGGTCCAACTCCTTCTTGCACGACTTCCACATCGTGGACACGCCGGGGACGAATGCGATTGATTCGTCGCACCAGATCATCACGGAGCAGTTCCTGCCGGCGGCGGATCTGGTGGTGTTTGTCATGTCGGTGATGAACCCGTGGAGCGGATCCACATGGGAGCTGCTGGAGCGGATCACGGGGAGCTGGCGGCGGCATCTGGTGCTGGTGCTGCAGCAGTGTGACTTGCGGACGCCGGAGGAGGTGCGGATCATCGAAGAGCACGTCCGGTTCACGGCGCAGAAGCGGCTGGGGCAGAATTTTCCGATTTTCCCGGTCTCGGCGCGGAAGGCGTATCTGGCGCGGACCACGGCGGTTGACCGGGACCGGTTGTTCGAGGAAAGCCGGTTCGCGCCGCTGGAGGCGTACATTTCGAGGCTGGTGACGCAGGAAAGCCGGCGGATGGACAAGCTGGCAAATGCGATCCAGACGGGGCGTGTGCTGCTGGAGGAGGTGATGGGGCGGCTGAATCTGAAGGCGGCGCGGCTGAAAAAGGACGACGGGGTGGTGGAGGCGCTGGAATCCCAGATCACGACGCAGCAGGCGCGGACGCGGGAGCAGCTGGACCTGCTGATCCCTGCGGTGGAGCGGAGGTTCCGGGAGGCCTCTGTGCCGCTGGCAGCAGGGCTGAAGCGGCGGCTCTCCGTGCGGTCCTCCCTGGCGGCGCTGATGGGGAAACCGGAGGCGATGGCTGCGGAGGTGTGCGGAGAATACGAGGCGGTGCTGGAAGGCTGCGCCCGGCAGCCGCTGATGCGGAATGTGCCGCTGATCGAGGAGGAGCTGACCTCCCTGGAAAAATATGTGCTGCCCGCAGTGAAGAAAAACCTGCCTCCAGGAGCGGACAAGCCGACGCCGGTGCGCCCGCGCGAGCACACGGCGCTCTACGAGACCCACGCCGCGGCGTCGGCCCGGCGGGTAGTGGGCACGCTGCGGACGACGGGGCTGCAGGCGGGGCTGGCGGCCAGGCTGGCCCGGCGGAAAAAATGGCTCCTCATTTTCCTGCTGGCACTGGTGCTGGCTGGCGGGCTGACGATTTTCACCACATGGGCCGGGCTGAAGCCGTTCAACTACACGTCCGGGCTGATCTTTGTGGCCGCGCTGGCGTGCGTGGCGTATTTTGCCCAGAGTGACCGGTATGAGATCGCCTCATGGATCTCCGCCCGGGTGGACGAGGCGTGCGCCGGATTCCAAGCCGTGCTGAACCGGGAGAACGCAAACCTGGCGACGGAGTGGTTTGAGCCATTCCAAGTCCGGCTGGAGCCGCTGAGGCAGGTGCGTGCGGGACGGGCGGCGGATCACGAGGGGAACCTGTCTGAACTGGAGGCGATGGCGCAGGCGTTCAACGAAATGGAAGCAAAACTGAAGCGGTAGTCCGCCGCGCTCCGGGGCGGCCCCCCGGGGAAAAGGAAAAACCGCCCTCTTCCCGCGAAGGTCTGACGCCGCGTGACCCAAAAACCGCTCAACTGGAGCGGGTTCTCCCCCATCCCTTAGGCAGTCCGAAAACTGCCATGGATTTTGTTCAGGCGCCGGACGTATCCAGCAGCGGCGTCAGACCTTCGCGGGACGAAGGCGGTTGTGCTGTACTATTCGGAAAAAATGGTCGTACATTTCAAAAAAAATCATTTTTTTGAAAATCAGGCGCGGCCGGTGCGCTGGTTGAGGACGGAACCGGCAAGGCTGCGGCCCAGGCCCTGAGCGGCAAACCAGTCGTGAATGACGCGGGCCTCGGTCATGGAATGAAGGCCGGCAGCTTGAACGAGAAGGACATCCGTGCTGAGGCGGGCGAGGCTGGCGAGTTCGTCGTGGCACACAGTGGGGGCGTCGAGGACGACGATGTCGACGTGCTGGAGGGCGCACTGGACGAGATGACCGAGGGCTGGGGAGGCGAGAAGGGCGGCGGGGTTCGTCTGGGGCTGGCCGGCGGGCAGGTAGTAGAGGGAGGAATTTGGGTAGCTGAGGGAGGCGAGGTCAAACCCGTTCGCGCCGGAGGTCTCAAGGTAGCCGGCGAGGGAGAGCGGGTTGTTT
>JANOAS010000403.1:0-12672 GCA_031411255.1 bacterium | reverse complement strand
TCCAGCTTTTCCGCCTCGGAGGCGGTCAGCCCCTCCGTCTCGAAGCGGGACATGTCCAGCTGCCGGTCCTCCCGGTCAAAGGGCAGGAACGAAAGGTCCGCCCCATGCCGCGCCACCAGCGCCACCGGCTCGTGCTCGTGCTTCAGCTTCGACACATCCGCCAGCAGCGTGTGCCCCTGCGCGTCCGTAGTGCCCGCGCCCACCGGCTCGCCATTCTTCGCCAGCACCTCCACCTGCACCCCGGCCACCGGCTCACCGGCCTTTATCGACTGGACAAACACGTCCCGCGATCCATCCGCATTGTCCTTCACCAGCAGCCCGAGATCCGTGATCAGCACGAACCTCCGCGCCCTGGCATCCGCCTCGCTGTCGCTGCCATCCTCCTTCTCGCCGTTGATCACCTCGTTCCAGTTCGCCTCCTCCAGCGGCTTGGCGTCGTCCTTTTTCCGCAGCCCGGTCACCGTGACCAGGAACAGCCCGCGCCCGCCCGACGGGTCCGCCGCTTCCGCCGCCTTCAGCGCATCGGTGAAATCAAACGACGTGTAGCCCGCCTCGTAGTCGTTCTTCTTTACCAGCGGCCTCACCTCGCGCGAGATCCTGCCGATGTTCTGCTCGTCGAAGCGGTAGTTGTTGAAATACGGCGAGGCGAAATCCCCCGACGTCTGGCTCACCAGGTGGTTGATCTGCGTCTGCGGAATGCGCGCCAGCGTGTAGCGCACCCCGTCCAGCCCGCGCGTCTTCACGCTCATCTTTTTCTCCCCGTTCAGCGCCAGGATGCCCCCCTTGCCCAGCAGGGCCAGTTCGCGGGGAAATTCCGGCACCGCGGCAAACTCGGCATGGTCATGCTGCAGCCGGTAGCCGGAGAGGCTCGGCAGTTCCTTCGTCACCGTCACCAGCAGGCGGCCGGGTTTCTCCACCAGCACGCGGAAGGCGTGCCGCTTCGGCATCGGATCGTCCACCGGCACGGGCGTCAGCTTCACCCCGCCCATCTTCGCCAGCTCCTCCGGCTTCACGCCGTTCGGCCCCGCGTAGTCGATGCCTGGCGGCACAAAGCGGGCGCTCACATGCGCGGCCACCTCGGCAGGTTTCGTGAAGTCCGTCGTGTCGATGAAGAGCACCTGCCCGGGCTCCCCCTCCTCGTTTCGCACGATGGTCATGGAGATGCCCGCGATCTTCAGCCCGTCGTACACACTGGGCAGCGTCATCTTTTCCACCGCACCCTCCGGTGCCGGCTCACCGCCGCTCATCGCGCGGCAGCCTGGCGTGATCGTCAGCTTTACCGTGTCCGTCTTTTCCGGGATGGAGAGCCGGGCCGAGCGCACAAAAAAGACGCGCGGGTTCTCATCCGCCACCAGCGCCACCGGGGGATCCGCCTTGTTAAAGACCGGCGTCCCGCCCAGCAGCGTGAAGGCGAGGTGCGGCTGGAGTTCCTCCGCCGTCACCGCGTGCGTCAGGGTCAGCCGGCTCACCACCTGGTGGACCGAGGGATCGCGCGGGTCCGTGTAGAGCGAGGTTTGGTCGAACTGTGCCGCCACCGGCTTCGTCATGAATTCCCACTTCACCGCGTCCAGCTTCACCGCTGGCTGCACCAGCTTTTCCGGCTCCATCTTCACCGCCACCTTCACCCCCGCCGGCCAGTCCGCCTCCGGACGAAAAACCAGCATCTTGTCCCCCTCCCACTTCCACGTCCCGGCGAACGCGGGGGAAAGCTGCACCCCCTCCGTCACCACCTTCCCCGCCTTCTCCAGCGGCGCCGCCGAGCTGTCAAAATTCACCACCAGAACCTTCGGCACCAGTTTTTTGTCCTCCCACACGCTCAGGTCCGGCACACTCAGGCGCACCCCCGTGTGCTGGATCTTCACGAACTCCCTCGGCCTCGGCTTGTGCGCCTCATGCCACACATACCACCGCCACCCGCCCAGCCCCGCCGCCGCCACCACCACCAGCCCCGCCGTCATCCCCCGCCAGCGCCTCCGCGCCACCCCCGTCGATTTCAGAAGCCACCCCGGCGGCGTCCACTGGACGCGGCCAAAAACGGCATGGCAGAGACGAACGGGCGATAGAACTCGGAGAAATGATGGAAAATTCATACAGGTGCGTACGTGCATGGCCGGAGCGGTTCTTTCGCCGGGGGAAAATATTTCTGCGCGCGCCCGGAGACACTGAACTGATCCGGCGTTCTAATGCGGGCAGGCAGGGATCCTTGTTTCGAGTCTTGATGCCGACGAAGTTCGTCAATACAACGGATTTGTTGTGCAACAGTTTTGTTGCGAACTCGTCCAGGGCTGATTTGGACGATGCAGAGGGCAGCATCGCAATGCCGCGCCCGCAAAAAAGCCCGCTCCGGTTTGCCGGAACGGGCTTTTTGAAAGAGCTGGCTGGTCGGACGGTTAGACTTTCCCGAAGAGGGTCTTCCCGGTGCTCAGGAGGTCGTCGCAGGCCTGCTTCATGCGGTCGCAGAGGCCCTGCTCGGCTTTTTTCAGGTAGGAGCGGGGGTCGTAGATTTTCTTGTCGCCGATCTCACCATCGATCTTCAGCACGCCGGCGTAGTTTTTGAACATGTGGTCGGCGATGGGGCGGGTGAAGGCGTACTGGGTGTCGGTGTCGATGTTCATCTTGACGACGCCGTAGCCGAGGGTCTCGCGGATTTCCTCCAGCGGGGTGCCGGAGCCGCCGTGGAAGACGAGGTCGAACTTGGCGGCCTGGCCGTGCTTGGCGATGACTGCGTCCTGGCCGTGTTTCAGGATGTCCGGGCGGAGCTTGACGGCGCCGGGCTTGTAGGAGCCGTGGACGTTGCCAAAGGTGGCGGCGAACATGTAGCGGCCGACTCCCCTGAGGGTCTCGTAGACTTCGAGCATGTCCTCGGGGGTGGTGTAGAGCTTGTCGTTGGGCAGGTGGCCGTGGTCGACGCCGTCCTCTTCACCGCCGACGACGCCGGCTTCGACTTCGAGGATGATCTCGTGCTGGGCGCAGAGGGCGAGCAGCTCTTTGGAGAGGCGCATGTTTTCCTTCAGCGGCAGCTCGGAGGCGTCCAGCATGTGGGAATTAAAGAGATTTCCCTGACCGGCGGCGCGGCGGGCGGCGGTGGCGGCGATGAGGGGCTTGAGGAAGGACTCGACCTTGTCCGGCTGGCAGTGGTCGGTGTGGAGGGCGACGAGGACATCGTAGCGCTCCGCGAGGCGGTGGGCAGCCTCGGCAAGGACGATGGCGCCGAGGGCCATGTCCTTGACCGCAGTACCGGAGGCGAACTGGCCGCCACCGGTGGAGACCTGGATGATGCCGTCGGATTTTGACTCCGCGAAGGCCTTCAGCGCGCCGTTCAGGGTCGGCAGGCTGGTGACGTTGATGGCTGGGTAGGCGTAGTCGCCCGCTTGGGCGGCGTCCAGCATGGCGGCGTATTGTTTGGGTGTGGCGATCGGCATAAGAAGGCGGCCAATGGAGCGGAAAACGTGCCAGACGCAACTTTTGAGTAGCGGGCGGGTTTACCGGACACGAACCTGAGGCCCCCTCCCCCCGCACTTTTCGGGCCGAACCGACCGCCACCCATGAAACGATTTCTCCTTGCCACTCTTTGCCTTGCCATCGCGGCGCCCATCGCTGCGGCGCAGACGCCCGCCCCCGCGCCGGCCGCGCCGGAGGCCCGAAAAACCCGCGAAGTCGACAAGGAAAGCCGCTCAAAAGAGCGCATTCTGCGCGAGTCGCTCCAGAACCTGCCCGCAGAGCAGAAGGCGAAAGTGATGAAGGGCCTCCAAAAAATCTGGAAGGACCCGGAGGCTGCCGCCGCCCGGCAGAAGATGAAGGAGGCGAATGAAAACTTCCGCGTGACGATGCGCAAGCTGCTGGAGCAGTCCGACCCGGAGATCCGCCCGCTGCTGGAAAACCTGATGAAGGCCGGCCTGCAGGCCCCCATCGAGGACCTCGCCGCCGCAGGGAAAAAAGGCCAGAACGGACCGCTCCGGTACCTGCTGATCCTGGGCATCGAGAAATCCGACCAGCTGACCGAAGAAGAGCGCTCGATCATTCTTGCGATTAAGGACAAGGTGATGGAGCACCCGAAGGTCAAGTCTGCCCGTGACACAGTGGAGCAGGCCACCGGAGTGGTAAAGCTGGGCGCGCTGCGCGACCTCCACCGCGTGGCCCGCCAGGTGGCCGTGGAGGCGGAGCCAAAAATCGCGCCGCTGCTGACCCGCTTCCCCGAGCCTGCGGTGACGCCGGGGCCGGAGGGGAAGTAGGCTGCGACTGAAGGTGGGGGGCTGGAGTTTTTGAATCCGCTTCACCAAAAGCCGTGAGGGTGCCCTGAAAAATGGCGTAAGCTCAGCGGGAGCCCCGCCGCAGCGTGGCAGGGCCCCAAGCGGGGGACCATCAAAAACCCCGCAGGGGAATTGGCACTACTTCGCAGCGGCTTTCCATTTCGCAAAGCCGGGGGTTTCCCAGGATTCTGCGGCGGGTTTTTCCGGGGCGTCGGGGTCGGGGGTGGGGGTGAGGCGGATCTCGATGCCGGTGAGGGAGCGGGAGAAGGCTTTGGCTTTCTCCAGACCCATGACGCAGCAGGCGGTGGCGAGGGCGTCGGCGGTGGTGGAGTCGGGGGCGATGACGGTGGCCTGGATGCGGCTGGTAAGACCGAGGCCGGTATCGGGATCGACGATGTGGGAGTAGCGATTGCCCCCGATTTCCACAAACTGGTGGGCATCCCCGCTGGTGGCGACGGCGGCGTGGTGAATGCTGAGGGTGATGCCGCCATCAAGGGCGACGGTCCACCCGGGGGCATCGGGCGGGGGCCCGTTGCTGGCGACGCCGCCGCCTGCGTCGATGAGGGCGTTCTTGAGGTCGAACTTTTCGGCGAGGAGCTTCAGGATTTCGTCCTGGGCGTAGCCCTTGGCGATGCCGCCGAGGTCAAGCTGCATGCCGGCTGTGTCGAGGGTGATCTTTGCCGCCTCGGGGTTGCAGTGGATTTTCCTCCAGCCAATCACCGACAAGCTGTCCAAGATGGCTTTCTTGTCGGGCAGGGAGCGGCTCTTTTTCGACGCCCTCCAGAGGCGGACCATGGGGCCGACGGTGGGGTCGAAGGCACCGCCGGTCTGGCGGCCGATCTCGACAGACCGCTGCAGAATCGCCATGAGGTCCGGCGGAGCAGGCTGGAGGACGCGGGCGCGGCAGAGCTTGTTCAGGGCGCTGTCCTCGCGGTAGTCGGAGAGTTCGGCCTCGAGGGCGGCAAGCCTGGCCCAGGCGGCGTCCCTGGCGGCGCGGGCCTTGGCGTCATCCGTGGTGTGGAAGATGAGCTGCCAGACAGTGCCCATGCCTGGCTGGACAAACTGGTAGCGCTGGGGCTTCCCCGGCTCCTCCGCCCGGACGGCGAGGGCGAGGGCGGTGAGGGTGAAAATGAGGCGGACGCAAAATGACATGCTGTAATTTACACCATTGCGGGCATATTTCCCGCCATGTCAGCACCGCAAAACGTCATCGGCCTGGTTTACGACTATGACCAGACCCTCAGCCCGACCTACATGCAGGACGAGGTCCTGTTTCCCAGGTTCGGCATCAACCCGGGCTCCTTCTGGAAAAAGTGCCAGAAGCTGGTGGCCGAGGAGGGCTATGACAATGAACTGGCTTACCTGAAGGCGCTTCTGGATTACCTGAGCATGGACCGCCCGACGAACAAGCAGTTGCGGGATCTGGGGAACAACCTCTCGTTTTTCCCGGGGCTGCCGGAGCTGTTCACGGAGCTGGACGACGTGCTGACGCCGGCGCACAAGGCGATGGACATCCGGATCGAGCACTACATCGTGAGTTCGGGGATCAAGGTGCTGATCGACGGGAGCGCACTGGCGAAGCACATGACGGCGATCTTCGGGTGCGAATTTGCGGAGGACGAGGAGGGGCGGATCACGTTCCCGAAACGGGTGATCAGCCATACGCAGAAGACGCAGTATCTTTTCCGGATCAACAAGGGGCTGCTGGCCCCCTCCGAGGACGTGAACGACCACATGCCGCAGCACCTGCGGCGGATCCCCTTCCGAAACATGGTCTACCTGGGCGACGGACCGACGGATGTACCGTGCTTCACGGTGGTGCGGCAGTATGGCGGACAGGCGATCGCGGTCTACAACACGCAGGACAAGAGCCGGGGGAGCTTCCGCAAATGCTACCAGCTGAGCACGCACGCGGACAGGGTGCGCCACATCGCGCCGAGCGACTACGCGAAGGGGAGCCACCTGAGATTTCTGCTGGAAGAGATGGTCACTGAGGTGGCCAACCGGATGCTGAACGAGCGGCGCACGGAACTGGACGAGCAGGTGGTGACGGCACCCAAGCACACGTAGAATCACCATTCTGATGAATCCGTCCGATGACATCATCCTGCTGGAGTGCGCCAAGTGCGGCGGACAAATGGAAGTGCCCGCACTGGCCGCGCGGCTCGAGCCCCGTTGCGGCAGCTGCGGCGGACAAATGCTGGCGGTGGCCGGACTGGAACTGGGCCAGCTGCCACGGGCGGTGCTGCCAACGGAGAGGGAGCGGGAAAACATGACCATCCGCCCGCTGGAAGTGAGCCGGATGGAGCTGAATCCAGGCCAGATCAAGCAGCCGGGCTTCCGCGCGGCGGTGGCGCACACGACTGACGAAAGGGTGGCCCGGGAGGCGGGCACGGTGAGGAAGAAAAAACGCCGGCGCAACGCAGCGGCATCCTACCCAGGCTGGGACCCTGAGGCGGAAAGGGAGCGCTACGGGCTTTCGCGCGGAGCACGGCGGGCCATGGTGGCCGGGCTGGTGCTGCTGGCCATCGCGGTGCCGGCGGGGGTGTATTTCATCATCCAGCAGCTGAACAAACAGGTGGTCGTGCCGGTGCCAAAGCCTCCATCGAAGGGGTCTTCAGTTTACCCGGTCCTGATGTCGTCTGACCTGGGTCGGGTGAATGAGCGGCTCAAAGCCTTCCTCGGAGCACCCACAGTGGAGGAAATGATGAAGCACATCCGCGATCCGGAGCGGCTGCGCCCCGCCATCACGGCCTGGTATGCCAGGCACCCTTACCAGCCCACAGCGTGGAAAAAGCTGCCCCAGCAGGAGGAGATGGTGCTCTACAACAGTCTGCTGGTGGGCGTCTTTGACGCAGAGGACTACTCAAGACGGCCCGTGGCCCTCGAGCGGGTGGCGGGGGACTTCAAGGTGGACTGGGAGTGCTTCACAGGATGGTGTGAGGTGCCCTGGGAGGAGATGGGGGAAAAACGCCCCACGACGCCGGTGATCCTGCGCTGCACGGTGGGCGTCTCGGACTACTGGAATCTGGATTTCCAGGATTCAAAGAAATACTCCTGCCTGCAGCTGAAGTCCCTGGACGGACAGCACACCCTCTACGGCTATGTGCAAAAGGGATCGCCACTGGAGCTGGACCTCGCCTTGGAAATGCGGATGCAGGATCCGCTGCTGACCACGCTGCGGGTGAAGTTTCTCCCCAACGGCACGGCGAAGAACCAGGTGGAGATCACCGAAAAAGTGGCCCGGGGCTGGGTGCTGACGGGGGCGGAAAAATAAGGCTCAATTCTCACCCTCGGGCGCGGTGCCGGGTTCCTCGACGGGGAGGTTGAACGGCTCGGGCTCGGGGAGGTTTTTCAGGGCGTCGCGGAGGATCTGGGCGCGCATGGCGTCGCGGGCTTCGGCGCTGAGCTTCTTTTTACTGGCCAGCTGGAGGTGGGCGGGCTGGATCTCGACGAGGAGGTGGTCGATGAGCATGCCATCACTGGGTTTCAGGAGCTTGAGGTCCTGCCCGAGGCGGAGCATGGAGAGCTGGTTGAGGGCCTCCTTGCTTTCGATGGTGTGAGCGTACTTCAGGATGCCGTAGGCGCGGCCGACGTGGTCGCGGAGGCGGGCGGGCTGCTCCTCGAAAAGCTTTTGGCGGGCATTGCGCTCGCTGTCGATAATGCGCTCAATGACGGTCTGCAGCTCGGCGATGATGTGCAGCTCCCGCTGGCCGAGGGTGCTCTGGTTTGAAATCTGGAAGAGGTGAGCCAGTGCCTCCGTCCCCTCGCCATAGAGGCCGCGCACAGCCAGACCGATCTTGTTCACGCTCTGGATGACCTTGTTGATCTGGTCCGTGAGGACGAGACCGGGCAGGTGGAGCATGGCGGAGGCGCGGATGCCGGTGCCGAGGTTGGTCGGGCAGGCGGTGAGGTAGCCGAGGCGCTCGTCCCAGGCGTAGGGCAGGGCGGCGTCGAGTTCGGTGTCCACCTTGTCCAGGAGGGACCAGGCGGTCTTCAGATCAAGGCCGGGAAGGATGGCCTGCATGCGCAGGTGATCTTCCTCGTTGATCATGATGGACAAATTCTGGGCGCGATTGATGACGGCGGCGCTTCCGGGGCCCTTGGCGGCCTGCTCGCGGCTGATGAAGTGGCGCTCGACGAGGACTTGTTTCTCGACGGCACCCAGGCGGCTGAGGTCGGCGGAAAAGCCGTCCTTCATTTCGGGCAGGGCCTCGATGGGCGGCTGGAGAATGCCGAGGGAGGCGATGCGGTCCTCCTTTTTTGCCCAGCCGGGAAACGTGTGGCCGGCCACGTTCCGGGCGAGGCGGATGCGGCTGCTGATGACGATGTCACCGTGCGCCCCCCCGGGGTGCATCCAGGCGGCGGGCTGACGAATCAAGGTGGAAAATCGCATCATGGTGGGGAAAGGGGGGCGGCGGTTACTTGTCTCCGGCGACGTGGCTGAGGGTGTTGATCTCGTCGCGCAGGCGGGCGGCGTCCTCGAATTTTTCCTGCTCGATGGCGGCGGCGAGTTCCTTGCGCAGCTCCTCCAGCCGGTTCCCGGCGCTGGCGGCGGCGGCGCTGGCGGGCACCTTGCCGACGTGGCGGGTACCCTTGTGGATGGTCTTGAGCAGGCCCTCGATGTCCTGCTGGAAAATGCGGTAGCACTGGTCGCAGCCGAGGCGGCCGGCTTTCTTGAAGTCACTCTGGGTGAAGCCGCAAACGGGGCACCCAGGCTCCGCAGGCTTGACCGGCGCGGCGGGCGCGCCCATGCCCAGGAGCAGCTCGGCCAGGGCGAATCCGGTAGGATCCGTCACCCCCTTTTTCTTGGAGCATTCTTCGCACAGGTTCACCTTCTGCACCTGACCATTGATGATCTGGGTGAAGAAGACGTTGGCCTGTTTTTCTTTGCAGAGGTCGCAGAGCATGGGGGAAAGGTTAGGAGACGGGCGAGGGTAGCGCAAGGCGTCGGGCTTGCACAAATGGAAATACGCCAGCCATGGGGTGAACGGCGCTTTATTTCCGCCCGGTCAGCGGCGCATGGTGGTTGGACGGGGTGGAGGGGGTGGTTTCATCGAGGACGACGTCGATGGGGACGGTCACGTAACGGTAGCGCTCGTCGTACTGGCCGTGGTTGAACTGGTGGCAGCACTGGTAGCAGGCGGAGAAGCGCGGCAGAGGCTTCACGCGCTTGAGCAAGTGGCCGCAGTGCATGCAGCGGTAGGCGTGCTTGTGCCGGACTTTTCTGGATTTAAACGGGAGCTGGTGGCAGCGGGGCTCCCCGGGGATGCCGAGGTCCGCGCAGGCCTGCCGCCACTCCGGCCCGTGGGCGTCGATCCGGCGGCGCCCGGCGCGAAAGACGGACACCAAGTGGGCCAGCTCGTGGCGGAGGATGCGGTGAAGCGTCTGCGGCTGGAGTTCTTTGAGGCGCGGGTTGAGTTCCACCTCCCAGGTGCGCGGGTTGGCGGTGCCGGCGGTGGTCTGGAGGCGCGGGTTCCAGACGACGCGGACGCGGTCGGCCAGCGGCTTGTGCCCGCGCAGGGCGGAGACGAGGTCGCGAGCGGTGCCGGTCAGGTGGTCGTCCGGGCCTTTGAGAGAGGGGCGCTTCGCGCGGCCCGGCGCGGCGGCCACGGTGGCGGGGGTCGGCGGGGCGTGCGCGGCCCCGAGGCCCGCCAGACTCAGCAGGAGCTGCTGGTAGAGTTTCATGCGGTGGCTTTGGCGGGCTTGTGCGCGCGCTTGTCGAGGATCTTGTGGTCCGGGTCCTCGATGGCCACGAGGGAAAACGGCGGCACGCTGTGCATGAGGAAGACATTTCCCCCGATGGTGCTGCCCTCGCCAATGGTGGTGTCGCCGCCGAGCACGGTGGCGTTCGGGTAAATGGTGACGCCGTCCTCCACATTCGGGTGGCGCTTGGTTCCCTTGATGACGTGCCCCTGGTCGTCCTTGGCGAAGCTGCGCGCCCCGAGCGTGACGCCGTGGTAAAGCTTCACGTGATCGCCAATGTGGCACGTCTCGCCGATGACCACGCCGGTGCCGTGATCGATGAAAAAGTGGGACCCGATGACCGCGCCCGGATGGATGTCGATGCCGGTGCGCATGTGCGCCCACTCGGTCATCATCCGGGGGAGGATAGGAACCTTTTCCCCGTAAAGCAGGTGTGCCACACGCTGAATGGCGATGGCCTCCATGGCCGGGTAGGCGAGGATGATTTCCTCGTAGCACATCGCCGCCGGGTCGCCCTCGTAGGCGGCCACCACATCCGTGCGCAGCACAGCACGCACCTCGGGCAGGCGGCCCATGAAGCGGACCACGATTTCATGCGCCATGCAGGCGTCAGGCCCGGTCTCCGACTTCTGGCATCTGATGCTGCGGGCCACTTCCGTCTCCAGCCGCTCCATGACGCGGCTGACGCGATCCCGCGTCAGGGTCTCAACCTCACTGGACTTCGGCGCCTCTTCGTCCAGAAAACCAGGAAAGAGCAGCTCCAGCAGATCCGTGCAGATGACGGGAATGGCGCGCTTGGACGGGAGGTTGATTCCGTCAATGCGGTTGATGCCTCCGACTTCTTCGTAGGAGCGGAGGAGATTAAGGACGATCTGGTCCTGTTCGCAAGCCATGTACTGAGGGGGGAGCTGTGTGGTAAAGAATGAGGCCCCGGATTATACAAACCGGACCGGGGAGGGAAATGGAAATTTGGGAAAAATCAAGGAGGGAGGCCGCTCACATGTCGCGGAAGACGTGCCGATTCTTCAGAGCATATCCCACGCCGGACCAGAGGGTGAGGCCCACGCAAAAATAAACGCCGTAAAAGCCGAGGTGCTGGAGCCCTACGCCAGGCCAGCTGAAAACGGGGGCCAGCCAGGCGAAGGCCTCCTCCCTCGATGCCTCGAAGAGCATGAAATACATGGCCGTGCCAATCTGAAATCCGGTTTTGAATTTTCCCGCCCCCTCGGCTGCGAGGACGACGCCCTCCGAGGCGGCGAGCATGCGGAGACCGGTGACGAGGAACTCCCGGAAAAGGAGCACGGTGACCACCCAGGCCGGGAAGGCGTTGTGGCAGGCGAGCACGACGAAGGCGGAAAGCACGAGCACCTTGTCCGCCAGCGGGTCCATCAGCTTGCCAAAGCTGGTGACCATGCCGAGCTTTCTGGCAAGGTAACCGTCAAGGTAATCCGTAATGGAGGCGACGAGGAAAAGGATGAAGCCGGCACTGAACGACCAGTACCACATGCGGGCCGTGGAGACCACGAAGAGCGCGGTCAGCACGAGGCGGGCGGTGGTCAGCTTGTTGGGCAGGTTCATGCGGTGGGGGTGAAGACGGGCTCCTTCCAAATGGGAACCTCGGTCTTTATCCGCCGCAGCAGCCATTGGCACAACTCAAAAGACTCGGCGCTGTGCTTTGATGCCGCAGAAATCAGCAGCGAGGCCTCCCCCGCCGCGACAAATCCCGTGCGGTGCTGCACCCGCACCAGCGTCCCGGGAAAGAGGGACGCTGACTCTGCGGCGATGGCGCCCAGTTTCTCCAGCGCCATGGCCTCGTAGGCGGAGTAGCGGATGCCGGAGATGAGCCGTCCGTCCTCCAGCCCGCGCACCACGCCGAGGAAGCGGAGTTCAGCCCCGTGCTGCGGCGAGTGGTGGGCGAAGTCCTCCGGCACCGGCTCTGCGGAAAGAATGGCTGCTGGAACTGGAGGTGGCGTCACACGTCAGGCCCCCACTTTGGCCGGCTTCCGGCCCTTGCACGCCCCGGTCCGGCGCAGTTCCTCGCAGTGCGCCTCGATGCGGATCATCTTGCTCGCCGGCTGAAAACCGAGCCGCCGGGTGATGCAGTCCTCCAGCAGGTTGATGTGGCTGTCTTCAAATTCCACCACCTTCTGGCAGTCAATGCAGATGAGGTGATTGTGATTCGGGCTGTCGACGAAATTCGGGTCGTAGTGCTTCACGTCCGCCCCGAGGTCGATCTCCCGCAGCAGCCCGCTCTCCACCAGCAGGGAGAGGGTGCGGTACACGGTGGCGCGGGAGGCCTCCGGGTCGAGCTGGCGGGCCTTCATCCACAGCTCCTCAGCGGTGAAGTGGTCGTTCGTGCCAAAGGCCGCCTCCACGATGACCTGCCGCTGGCGGGTCCGGCGGAGGCCTTTCATGGTCGCAAAGTCGTCGACGCGCTGCTGGATTTCCGGCGTAAGCATTGCGCCATGATCCTGTCTGAACTGCCCGGAACGTGCAACCATTAAAAACGGCGATGAAGGCAGCCATCAGGGTTTCAGCATATGACTATGCTAGGCGTTGATTGGTGACAAGCGTCTCGGCCAGGGACTTGTTGGCCGCGTAGTCCTCCAGCGCGGCGGTGAAGTCCTTCCGGCCCGAGGCCCGCACCGGCGCCAGCAGCGCCGTGCGCAAAAGCGCCAGCGCGCAGGCTGTGTTCGGGTCGCGGCTGCGGCACGCG
>JANOAS010000402.1:0-41234 GCA_031411255.1 bacterium | reverse complement strand
CTGCCATCATGTGCTGGACGTGACCTTCGGCGAGGACCACTGCCAGGTGCGCGACCGGGCCGCTGCGCAGAGTCTGAGCCTGATGCGTGAAGTGGCCGGGGCGCTGCTCAAGGCGCATCCGCTCAAAGGCTCAATCAAGGGTAAACGACAACGGGCCGCGCTTTCGTCGAAGTTCAGGTCGGAAGTGGTCGCCGCTAGATTTGATAATTTTCATGCGTAAGCCCTGCCAATCTGCAGGCTCGCGAGGCTTCTGGTTGAAAAACGGTTGAAAAAAACGCAACCGGAGCGAGCGTCCCCGCGTCTGGATAGCAGTAGAATTCAAGGCATGGAGGGTCATCAAGTGAGTGTCAACGTTCAGTGGTGATTTGAAACCCGGCAGTCGGGAACAGTCTGAAAGAAGCAGTGAGTCCGTTCGACCAAATCATCATGAATACCAAACTCTTCGTCGGGAACCTCTCCTTTGACGCCAATGAAAACGACCTGCGCGACCTTTTCGCCGAGCACGGTCCTGTCACCGAAGTCGCCCTCATGCTTGACCGCGTGACGGGTCGCAGCCGCGGCTTCGCCTTTGTCACCATGGAAACCAAGGAAGGCGCCGATGCCGCCACGCGCGTGCTGAACGGCAAGGCCTGGCAGGGCCGTCCCCTGACCGTCAACGAAGCCCGCGCTCGTGAAGACCGCCCATCCTTCGGCGGCGGTGGTGGTGGCGGTGGCGACCGTCGCGGTGGCGGTGGCGGCGGTGGTGGTTACGGCGGCGACCGTCGTGGCGGCGGCGGCGGCGGTGGTGGTGGTTACGGTGGCGATCGTCGCGGTGGCGGCGGTGGCGGCGGCCGTTCCGACCGTTACTAACGGCCCCGGGGCGGTTCATTCGCTCGCAGCCCGGAAATCATTTTTTGCGCAGAGGGCGGGATTCAGTTCCCGCCCTCTTTTTTGTGCACTCGAGGCGCAGGCGCCCCACCACCGCCGGCTCCCAGGTTCTCCTCCGAGCCGTCCGGCCCGTGCAGCGGCTTTTCATGCAGAAAGAAAACATCCAGCACCACCAGCACCCGCGCCCCCACTTCGCGCAGCCGGGACTTGTAGGAAAACCACCATGAGACATCCCGGCTCTCGACCCCGGTGGTCCGGATGCCGTGGTGGTCTGCAATGAACATCGCCCGCGCCACATGCCAGTCGTCCGACACGATGGCGAAATGCTCCAGCCCAAAGGCGTCCCGCGCGCGCAGCACCGAGTCCAGCGTGCGCAGCCCGGCATAGTCGCACGTCACCGCCCCGGCCGGCACGCCTTTCGCCACGAGGGCGTCCCTCATGTCGCGCGGTTCATTGTAGTAGGGGCTGCGGTTGTCCCCGCTCACCAGCAGCCGCTTCACCTTGCCCAGCCGGTAGAGTTCCGCTGCCGCCTCCATCCGGTTTTCAAAATGGGCGTTCGGAGACCCGTCGGACCGCCTTTTCGACGTCCCCAGCACCAGCGCCACCGCCTCGGTCCCCGGTGCCGTCGCAGGCGTAAAAATCCTGCCCCGCGCCGCGAACGAGATCCAGCCATTCATCGCCAGGACCACGCCCACCGCCGCCAGTGCCAGCCGCCAGAGGCGCTTCAGCCAGTTCGTTCGCTTTTTCGTCTCCTTCATCGTCGCCCGTTCATACGTCACCGCACACGGGTTTTGTTCAACCCATTTCGCCTCTCCTGGCTCATTGCGATTGCCGCCCCCTCCGCCCTGTCTCGCCTGCCGCCAGACCGGCGAACAAGACGCCGGTCCTACCAACCCAATAACACCCTTAAAAACATGATCAAATCCATCCTCGCCCTCACCGTCGTCGCCGCCCTCGCCTCCTGCTCCACTCCCAAGAAAGAATGCTCCTCCTGCTGCGCCGCAGGCAAGCCGGCCGCTGCGGCCCCGTCCGCAGGCGGCGCCATGGCCATGGCTAAAAAAGTTGCCGCAGCAACCCCGCAGGGCCAGGCCGCCGCAGCCGCTCAATCCGCCGCAAAGAAGAAGGCCAACTAAGCTTCCCCCTTTCAACAGCCAGCCGCCGCCGGGCCTTGATCTGCCGGCGGCTGGTCATGCCGGTGCCGGTTGGCTCCTGACCACGGCATCAGGGTGCCCCAAGCTCGCTGAATGGTCAGCCAGCATTCGTTTCGCCGGGCACATCGCGAATCCACACGCTGGTGGCCGCTCGTTTAAGCGTCGCCTCTTGGGAGTGTTCACTGCATTCAAAGACGCCATTGATGCGGCTCGCCTAAATAAGCGCGTAGTCTCTTGCGAACACGCCCAAGTTCAGCGACCCGGCCCGCGGGACGCGTGGATTGCAGCCAGAGCCCGACGAGCGGGTCCGGGGGAAACGGTGGGGAGACTTTGGGGGCTGGACGGGGCTGGACGGGGCTGGACGGGGCTGCGGGGCTGCGGGGCTGTGGTGGATGGGTGTTTTGGCTGGAGGAGGGGTGATTTGACTGGGATGGCGGGCCGTTCCTGAAGGAGGAGTGCAGGCTGCCGGGGAAATGCGGGGTGCTTTTTGGGAGAAGATGGAAATTTGGACGGGAGATGGTGCTGTCTGCGTCACTGGTGGTGCCGCCAGCGGAACCGACGGGGCCGTTGGCGGCACGATGGGGGCGATAGAAAATGTCCTACGCTGGACTCTTGGTGTGGGCTTTGGCGAGGACGCGTGCGCGAGACGAACGCGGCGCACAACTTCGCGTTGCTGCGCCGGCTGGTGCACACCCCGCTCAAAAACACGCCGGCCGAGCCGAGGGACTTGCCAGTCCAGGGCAAGAGGCTGCTGCGCTCGTCGGACACCTCGTTAGTTTTGCGTGTTTTAAACACAATGAGTTCGCAAATTTCGCTTCATGCGTAGTTCCTGGAGGCGCTGTCCGTTTTTCCTTCGCCTCGCGGACGGGAGATGGCAATGCCGGTGGCGCAGAAGGCAGAGCCTGGAATGGGGCGACTGCGGCGTTCGAGTTTTCAGACGCTGGCCGTGTGGGCACTGCTGCTTCTGCCGCATTCCAGTTTCCCGAAGGGGGAAATGATGCGAGGCTGGGGGCCGATGAGAGGAACGAAAAGGCAGGTGGCGGCGGTGACGCCGGTGACAGCCCCCTTGCCGCCGGTGGCGGCGGGGGAGGTGGGGGAGACTGTGCTGGGGAACGGGCTGCGGGTGCTGACGCTGGAGTCGCACGCGGCGCCGGTGGCGAGTGTGTGGATGGTGTACAAGGTGGGCTCCCGCCACGAGAAGCCGGGGAGGACGGGGCTGTCGCACGTGCTGGAGCACATGATGTTCAAGGGGACGGAGACGCTGCCGCACGGGGAGATCGACCGGCTGCTGGCGCTGGCGGGGGCGGACCACAATGCGTGGACGGATCTGGATGTGACGGCGTACCACTCGACGCTGCCGGCGGGCGGGATGGAGGTGGCGCTGAGGATCGAGGCGGACCGGATGCGGAACGCCCGGATGGACGAGGCGGACTGGGCGACGGAGAAATCGGTCATTTTAAGCGAGCTGGACGGGGACGAGAACGAGCCGACGACGCGGCTGATCGACAAGCTGATGGAGACGGCCTTCACGGTGCACGGCTACCGTTGGCCGACGATCGGGAAGCGGGAGGACGTGGCGGCGACGACGGCGGCGGACGTGCGGGCGCACTACGAGACGTACTATCAACCGAACAATGCGATCCTGGTGCTGGTGGGCGACTTCAAGACGGAGGCGGCGCTGGAACTGGTGCGGCGGCATTTTGACCGGATCCCGCGCGGTCCGGAGGCGCCGGAGGTGACGGTGCGCGAACCGGAGCAGACTGCGGAGCGCCGGGTGACGCTGCGGGGGGCGGCGGGGGCGCGCTACGGGCTGGCGCAGTACCACACGCCGGGGGTGACGCACGGGGATGTCTTCGCGCTGGACCTGCTGGATACGATCCTGGGCAGCGGGCGGAGTTCGAGGCTGTACGATGCGCTGGTGGAAAACGGGCTGACGACGGATGCAACGTGCGACCTTTCCCTGAACAGGGACTCGGGCTGGATGAGCTTTCTGGTGACGGCACCGGCGGGGCGCGGGGCGAAGCCGGAGGCGGAGATCGAGGCGGCGCTGGACGGGACGCTGCGGGCGCTGGCGGAGGAGGGGGTGACGCCGGAGGAGCTGCGCAAGGCGAAGAACCAGGCGAAGGCGGAGTTTCTCTACGACCAGGACAGTGTGACGAGCCTGGCGGAATCGATAGCCTACTACGCGGCGGTGCACGACTGGCGGCACTGGCGGGACTACCTGGAAAAGGTGGAGCGGGTGACGTGTGCGGACGTGCAGCGGGTGGCGCGGGCGTGGCTGCGGGCGGAGAACCGTTCGTTCGGGTGGTTTCTGCCGGAGGCGGGGCGGAAAAAGGCGGCTGCGGCCGGGCCGGTGGCGGCGGAACTGCCGGAGCGGGCTGGCACGAGGCCCCGCGCGGTGGCGGCCAATGCGGAAGGCCGCCGGGTGGAGTGGAAGGTGGAGCTGCCCACCGCGCCGGACCTGACGCCGCGGGTGCACCGCACGCGGCTGGCGAACGGGGTGACGATCATCCTGTGTGAGAACCACGCGACGCCCACGGTGGTGCTGCGTGCGTGCTGCCTGGCGGGCGGGGTGCTGGACCCGGAGGCACTGCCCGGGCTGGCCTCTCTGACGGCCTCGATGCTGGACCGGGGGACGAAAAACCTGAGCGCGGACGCCATCGTGGATCAGCTGGACTCCAGCGGGGCGTCTCTGGATTTCTCCGCCAGCTACGAGACGATGGACGCCTCGCTGAAGGCACCGGCGGATGTTTTTTCCCCGACGCTGGCGCTGCTGGCGGACTGTCTGCGGAACCCGGTCTTCCCCGCGTCCGAACTGAAGACGGTGCGCAGCCAGCTGCTGACGGGGCTGGAGGAAAATGAGACGGATGCCAGCTACTGTGCGGCGCGCGCGCTGCGGCGGCTGGTCTACCCGGAGGGGCACGCGCTGCGGCACGAGCTGGAGGGCACGGCGGCGGCGGTGCGGAAAATGAAGCGGGCGGACCTGATCGAGTTTCACAGCCGCCACGTCCGGCCGGACACGCTGGTGCTGGTGGTGGCGGGGGACTTTTCCACCCCGGCGCTGGTGGCGGAGCTGACGGCGCTCTTCGGCGACTGGCAGGCTCCGGCAGGGGTGGCGGCACCGGAGAAATTTGAAAACGAGATGCCCGAGCTGACCTCGGCTCCGAAGACGGTGATCCGCTTGAGGGACAAGACGGAGTCCATCGTGATGCTGGCCGGGCGCGGGGTGAGGCGGGAGGCTCCGGATTTGCCCGCTGCGCTGCTGGCAAACCAGATCCTCGGCGGCGAGGGGGAGTTCACCGCGCTTCTCATGAAGCATGTGCGGGACGAGCTGGGGCTGACGTATGGTGTGTCCAGCGCCTTCAGCGGGAGCCGCGGCGTGCTGCCGTGGACGCTCTCCATGCAGAATGACCCGGCCCACGTGGAGGAGGCGCTGGCCAGTGTGCAGGAGGTCATCCTGCGTCTGCACGAGGGGAAAATCAGCGAGGACGACCTCACCCTGGCCAAGGCGGTGATGAGTGGATCGGCCATTCTGACGCTGGAGACGAATGACGGTCTGGCCGCCACCCTGCGCGTGCTGGAGTACCAGGGGCTCGGGTTTGACCACCTGGCCCGGCACTCGGAGGCCCTGCGTGCCGTGACGCTGGACGAGGTAATCGCCGCCGCGCGGAAATACCTGCCGGCGAAATTCTTTGCCACCAGCATCGCCGGGCCGGGATGAGAGCGCCGGCGCTTGAGTTTTCCGCTGCCGCTGCGAGAGAGCCTGGCCGGCAGCGGGATCGCGGGCCTCACGCGATGGCGTACGGCGCGGGATCCCGCTGGCGGCAGGCGAGGCGGGTGGCGAGGCCGATCATGCGGCGGCTGTAGGGGCGGGCGGTGTAGGCTCCGCAGCACATGGCGGCGACGTTGCGGGAAATGTGGCGGTCGATGGCCTTGTAGATGGAGGTGTTCGCGTGCGGGTGGTGGGCGGAACTGCCCTTGTAGAGGGAGTGGATGCGGCCGCTGTAAAAGTGGGCGATGAGTTCCTGCCAGGCGCGCAATTGGTGGCGCATGGTTTTTTCATACCGGGCGAGGGGGGCGGTGGAGGCGAGGGGACCGGATGCGGGGAGGAGGGCTGCGAGTTCCTCCGCCGAGCGGGTGGCGATGTAGAGGCCGGGGGAGAGCATGGGATCGACAAACCCGAAGGCATCCCCCGCCATGACCCAGCCGGGGCCGTGCCCGCAGCGGGAAATGAGCTGGTAATTTGTGTAGGTGGCGGCGGCGGTGAGGCGGCGGCGGTGGCGGCCGCGCTCGCGGAGGAGCGGCTCGGCATCAATGGCGGCCTCCAGGCGCTCCTCGGGAGTGGTGCCGAATTGTCTGGCAGTCTCCCGGTTCATGACGATGCCGACGGAGACGCGGTCGCGCAGCGGGATCTGCCAGGACCAGCCGCCGGCGGCGTGGCGTGTGATGATGATCTGACCGTCCGGCGTCTCCCGGTTAAAGCCCTCGTAGTGGGCAAAATGGGCGACGTCCTTCCGCGTGCCGATCTCCGCGCCGATGTCCAGCAGGCCGGCGAGCAGACGGCGGCGCCCGGTCGCATCCACGATGAGGTCCGGAGGCTGGCCACCCCACGAGGCGGGCAGAAGGGCGAGGGACTCGGGTGCCAGCACAACCTCCGGGCCGGCACCACCCGGGCCGCGAAGGACGGCAGCCGGCTGGTCGATGACGGCGACTCCGCCCCGCCGGGCGCGCTCCAGGAGGAGGGCGTCGAACTCCAGTCGGGGCACATTATAGGCGTAGGTGGGCAGCAGTCCCTCGACGGAGGTGAAGCGAAAGACGATCTCGTCCTCGTCCGTGGCGCGGAAGGTGGCTCCGGGTTTCAACTGGCTGAAGGCGCGCACCTCGTCCTCGATGCCCAGCTTTTGCAGCGTGGGGATGATGCCGGGTACGAGGGACTCGCCCACGATGAGTTCCGGGCGCTTGCCGTCATGGAAAATGGCGGCGGCGGCTCCCTTTTCCGCCATGAGGGCGGCGAAGATCGCCCCGGCAGGCCCTCCGCCAAGGATGGCGAGGCGGAGCGGGCGGACCGGGGTGGAAGCAGAGGGAAAGGCTGACATCTCAATCAAATACGAGCCCGACTGTAGTGCGGGATGCGCAGGCGGCAACCGGGGGCGCTTTTCCATCCACCGAAAAGCAGAATTCATCCATTTCCCGGCTGGACTCGTCCAAAGCCGCTTGAAAATCTGCTCATCTGGGCCAGGAAGCCGCGAAACCCTGAAACTACATCCCATGAACTGGACTCGTTCCCTGTCTTTGCCTCTCCTTCCCGCCCTGCTTCTGACCACCACAGCGCTTGTCGGTGTCAGCGCCGGTGACTCCATCCGGCCCGCCAAGGGTGCCGAGGCCCCGGGAAAGACGCCGGCTCTGGCAAAACTGGCACCGGCTGCAGAGCAGTCGATGGCGGACAAATGGCTGGACATTTCCCTGGAAGCGACGGCCAACGACGTGGACCGCCACGGGGCGCGGCCAACGGTGCTCTCCCGCACGCTGGCCATGGCCATGACGGCGATGTACGACGCCTGGGCTGCCTACGATGAGAAGGCCGTGGGAACGAGGCTGGGCGGCAAGCTGCGACGACCTGAGGCTGAGCGGACCCTGCCGGCGAAGCAGAAGGCGATCAGCCACGCCGTCTACCGGGTGCTGATGGATGTTTACCCGGAGGACGCAGAGTTTCTGACCAGCGCCTTTAAAAACACCGGCGGTGACCCGGCCGACAAAAGCACCGATCCCGCCACGCCCCAGGGGGTGGGAAACGCTGCGGCGGCAGCCGTGCTGGAGTACCGCCACCACGACGGAGCGAACCAGCTGGGTGACGAAGCCGGCGGCAGCGGCAAGCCATACTCAGACTACACCTACTACCAGCCGGTGAATCCGCCGGACAAGATCATCGACCCCGACCGCTGGCAACCCATCCCTTTTGACAACGGGCATGGCGGGACAGTGGTGGTGCCCTTCCTCACGCCGCACTGGTACCGGGTGAAGCCCTTCGCGCTGCAGAGCCCCTCCCAGTTCCGTCCCGGCCCGCCGCCGAAGGTGGGCATGGAGCAGCTGCTGAAGGAGACGCAGGAGTGCATTGAATTCAACGCCAACCTGACCCCGGAGCGGAAGGCACTGGTCGAATTCATGCGCGACGGTCCGCGTTCCACGGGGCAGTCCGGACACTGGCTGAAGTTTGCCCAGATGGTTTCACGCCGGGACCACCATGACCTGGACAAGGATGTGAAGGTGTACTTCGCCGTGGCGAACACGGCCTTCGACGCCTTCATCGCAGCCTGGGATGCGAAGCGGGTCTACGACTCCTCCCGCCCGTGGACGCTGGTCCATCATTATTTCAAAGGTCAGGAACTCAAGGGCTGGGGAGGGCCCGGCAAGGGCGTAGTGACGATGAAGGGGGAGGAGTGGCACCCCTATTCACCCTCCACCTTCGTCACGCCGCCGTTTCCCGGGTTCGTTTCCGGGCACAGCTGCGTGAGCGGCGCCTGCGGGAAGACGCTGGAGCTTTTCACCGGCAGCGACCACTTTGGCGAGGTCGAGGTCCGGCCCTGCTGCAAGCTGACGGAGCCCACCCCGGGCGAGGAGGTCAGGCTGAACCTGCCCACTTTTTCCGCCACGGCGGACATGGCCGGGCTTTCGCGCGTTTATGGGGGCTATCACATTCAGGCTGACAATGTGGAGGGCTTGAAGCTGGGGCGCACCGTTTCCGAGCATTGCTGGAAAACGATCACCGCCTGCTTTGATGGCACCCTGAAATCAGGGCCCGGGTCGCACTGATGGGCATTGACTAGTGGATGCAGCGCCCCAAGGGTGCGGCCCGATGCCCGCTCCCTCCTCCGCGCGCCCCTGGCTGGTCCGCTTCGTCATTGCCTGCTACATGGCTCTGGCGGCGGGTCTCACCACCTACCCATGGCAATTTTCCAAGCGTCCGCACGAGCTGAACTGGGCAGTTCTTCCCGTGGATGTGGTGGGAAATGTCCTGTTTTTTCTTCCGTTCGGCTGGCTTTTGGGCCGGGGCACGGCGCTTTCCGTCAGGCGTGCCGTGCTCTGCGGCATGTTTCTGAGCTTTTTTGTCGAATTGCTGCAGATGTTCATTCCTGGTCGTTGTCCAAGCTTTATTGATCTGACGACAAACACTTTGGGGACATGGCTTGGAGTGTGGCTGGCCGGCCGGCTGGGGCTGGGCGAGGCGGGGACGAATTGACCTGGCACGATGCCTGCTTGAGGTTGGCATCCGTTGCTCTGACAGAATTTTCATTAAATTTGATCTTTCTGTTGACGACCCCGTGAAGTAAAATACTATTGAAACCGTAATTGTCGTAATCTTGCGACTAACACCCAACCATCCATCATGAATAAGACCCAAATCCTGACCCTCGCTGTGAGCGCCCTTGCTGGCGTTTCTTTCGCCGGTGAAGCCGCCAAGTCCTCCTCGAAGAACCCGGCTCCCGTTGCCATCGAGCCTGCCGCCAGCCCCTTTAGCGGGTCGCTGTCTGCCGGATATGACTCCAAATACGTCTACCGTGGCGTGGAAGTCGGTGATCATCAGATCTGGACCGCACTGGACCTGAACTACGCGATCTCCGACAAGATCAACTGGAACTTCAATGCCTGGTATGGCAACACGCAGGATCCGAATCCCGCCGCTGGTTACACCAACGACAACTACGGTGAGCTGGACCTCTACACCGAGTTCGCCTTCAATCTCGGACCGGTCACCGTGGCCCCGAGCTTCAAGTACTACCGCTATTTTGACGTGCCGGCCGGCCTCGTGGACGAGCAGGAAGAAGTCGGTCTGAACGTGCGCAGCACGCTCTTCAAGAACGATGCGATCTCCCTCGACGCCTCCCTGGGCGCCTTCTATGAATTCGAACTGGATGGCTTCTACTATGAAGCCGGTCTGGCGGCCACCATCAAGGTGAACGACATGATCAGCCTCGTTCCCGGCGTGACCATCGGCTACAGCGACGAGCTGGTGAACACCGCCACGAGCGACTGGAACCAGGTGGGTGTCTACCTGAAGGTCCCGATCGCCCTCAGCAAGACGGTGACCCTCACGCCCTACATCGCCGGGAACTTCCCGCTCGACGGCATCTCTGATTTCACGGACAACGCCCTCTACGGCGGCGCGTCCCTGACGGTGAAGTTCTAATTCTCGTCCGCTCAGGCGGATTTGTTCAAGCGTTTGCCTCCCGGTTCCTCACGGAGCCGGGAGGTTTTTTTGTTTTGGTTGGCGGTGAAATCTGGGCCACGGTGCGGGCTGCTGGAGCCAGCGATGCTCATTGGCCGCCCGACCGCCGCAACTCATCAAGGTCCGCCAAATCCTGGGGTCTGCCGGCGGTCGTCTTGGCCTTGATGACCGCCGCACGGGACAGGTAGTGCACGGGGAATCCTTCGCTTTCGTCTGTTACGCGCGTGCGCCAGCAATTGGTGAATTTCAGCCCCGGAAGTGAGGTGAGAAAATCCAGAAGCACAGGTGCGCGACCGATCATGTATTGGAAGTTCTCCCGCTCAAAATCCGCTGGCGTCACGGCGATGAGAGGCAGTCCAAACCCGGCGAAAGCCGCCATCAAGCGCCTGGTGTTGGGTTTTGATGGTTCGATCCAGATGTCCAAGTCTTTGGTAAAGCGCGGCTGACAATAGTGCATGACGGCATACCCGCCCACTATCAGATAGCGCACGTTATTCTCCGCGAGCTGGCGCAGCAATTCTTTGAAATCTGAGTTCATTCGGGTCGCGGTGCTGCGCCTGCCAGGTTTCCACGACGAGTTCCCAAGCTGCTTTGCGGATGGCGGCACCACCCTGGCGCTGCCAGAAGAGGATGTTTTGCGTCCGCATGTCATCTAGGCTGGCACATTTTACGGCATGCCAGCCATTCTGCAGTTTGGGTGGAGCCGGGGCGGGTTTCACGGCTGCAAGGTAATAACTGGTGACCGACAGGTCAATACGGAACATCTGGCCGTGAACTGCGGCGTATTTGACCGGGAGGTTTTTCTTTTTGGTTGGCGGGGGAATCTGGGCCACGGTGCGGGCTCATGTTCCACCTGGCCAAGGTTCTCATCGATGGCCCGTCCGAGCTGGTGTTTGACTACGGCATCCCGGAGCGGCTGGCTGGTTCACTCGTGCCCGGGGCGCGGGTGCGCGTGAGTCTGCGCGGGCGGAAGGCGACGGGGACGGTGACGGCGGTGGTGCCGAGACCGGCGGAGATGGACTTTGAGGTGAAGGATGTGGACTCCGTGATCGAAGGGCAGCCGCTGGTGACGCCGAAGCTGATGGAGCTGGCGCGGTGGGTGGCGGACTACTATTGCGCGCCGCTGGAAACGGTGATGCGCAGCCTGCTGCCGGAGCAGGTGCGGGCGGAGAACACGGCCCACAAGAGCCGGAAAGTCGTCAGCCGCGGCCGGGAGCCAATGGAGGGGGAGCTGGACGCGCTGGAGAAAAAGGCGAAGCGGCAGTACGAGGTGCTGCGCGAGGTGCGCACGGCGGATGAACCGGTGAAACTTTCCGAGCTGCCCGCCGCCTCTGTGAAGGCGCTGGAAAAGGCGGGGCTGGTGCGCATCGAGGACCTGCGGGAGGAGCGTGATCCGCACGCGGAGACGGAGTTCATTCCCAGCCTGCCATTGGTGCTCAATCCGGCCCAGCAGGCCGCGCTGGATGCGGTGGTGTCCGCCATTTCCGAACCGGAGAAAGCGAAGCCGCTGCTGCTGCTGGGGGTGACGGGCAGCGGGAAGACGGAGGTCTATCTGCAGGCGGTGCAGCACGCGCTGGACCAGGGAAAGACGGCGCTGGTGCTGGTGCCGGAGATCTCGCTCACGCCGCAGACGGTGGACCGGTTCAAGAGCCGCTTCGCCAGCCTGCAAAAGGAGATAGCCGTTCTGCACAGCCACCTGAGCACGGGCGAACGCCACGATGAGTGGCACAAGGCGGCCCGGCGCGAGGCCCGCATCGTCATTGGCGCGCGGAGCGCCATCTTTGCCCCGCTGGAGCGGCTGGGGGTGATCATCGTGGACGAGGAGCACGAGAACTCCTACAAGCAGGACACCGTGCCGCGCTACCATGCGCGGGACCTGGCCGTGCTGCGGGGGCATCTGGAAAAATGCGCCGTCCTGCTGGGCAGCGCCACGCCGTCGCTGGAGACGTGGCAGAACGTGCAGAAGGGCAAGTATGGCGTGATCCAGCTGAAGGAGCGGATCGACAACGTGCAGCTGCCTCTGGTGCGCGTGGTGGACATGCGGACGGAAAAGGCGCGCGACAAGTCTGCGCCCGCCATTTTCTCCGAGCAGCTGCGCCTGGCCGTGGACCGGCGGCTGGCCAAGGGCGAGCAGATCATCCTTTTCCTGAACCGCCGCGGCTACTCGAACTCCCTCCAGTGCCAGGCGTGCGGCGAGGCGGAGGGCTGCCCGCACTGCAGCGTCTCGCTTGTCTTTCACCAGGCGGCGGAGCGGCTCATCTGCCACATCTGCGGTTTCCAGAGTCTGGTGCCCAGGAAATGCCGGAAGTGTGGTGACCCGTCCATCCGTTTTGCCGGATTCGGCACGGAGCGGGTGGAGGAGGCGCTGAAAAAAATCTTCCCCAAGGCGAGGTCCGCGCGCATCGATGCGGACACGATGCAGAAGAAAAACCTGCTCCGTGACACGCTGAGCGCCTTCAAGGCGCACAAGCTGGACATGCTCATCGGCACCCAGATGATCGCGAAGGGGCTGCACTTTCCGAATGTGACCCTCGTGGGAGTGCTGAACGCGGACCTGGGCCTGCACATCCCGGATTTCCGCGCCGGGGAGCGCACCTTTCAGATCCTGACCCAGGTGGCAGGACGCGCGGGCCGGGGTGATCTGGCCGGGGAGGTGATGATCCAGACCTTCAGCCCGCACCACCCGGCCATCCAGTATGCGCGGAAGACGGACTTCGAGGGCTACGCCGCGCAGGAGCTGGAGTTCCGGAAGGCCCTCGGTTTCCCGCCCTACGGCCACCTCGTGCTGCTGACCGTGAGATCGGAGAAGGAAAATCTGGGCGAGTTTGCCATCAAAACGCTGCACCTCCGCCTCGCGCAGGGGCTGCCGCCGGGCGTCACTCTTGGCGATCCTGCGCCGTCCCCCCTCATCCGGGCGGAGAACTACCACCGCTTTCAGATCATGCTGAAAGGCCGCACCACGCGGCTGATAACGAACCACCTGAAGGCCACCCTAGCGCGTCTCCCGATGAAGGAGGTACTGCTGACCATTGACGTGGACCCATACTCGCTGAGCTGAGACGGATCGTTCCAGGGTGGGTCACCCGCTGCGCCCGTGAGCATCGGCCTTTCGGCGGTGCTTCACGACCATGGCCCGCCGGTGCCGTCTCTTTCGGAAAATACTCGAACGCCTGGTCCGACAGGGAGAGTCCGGGCACGAGCTGAAGGCGCCGCCTTTTCATGCAAGCCTCCGTGTTCACACCAGCCCCGTCAGCGTCCCCGTGGCGTCTTGAAATTTGTCCGCCTCCACGCCCATTTTCTGGCCGAGGGTGAGGAGGACATTGGCCAGCGGGGGAGGGGAGGCCTTCTCGTGGGCGAGGTGCTGGCCGTGCTTCAGGCCGAGGCCGCGCCCGCCTGCCACCAGGGTGGGCAGGTTTTTTGGCGAATGCTCTCCGCCCTCGCCGGAGTTCATGCCGCTGCCATAGAGGACCATCGTGCTGTCGAGCATGTGGCTGCCGGCTTCCTCGGTGGATTTCAGGAAATCCAGGAAGCGGGCGAGGCGCTCGACGTGGAAGTGGTCGATCTTCGCCAGGCGGCCGAGCATGCCCTTGTCCCCGCCGTGGTGGGAGAGTTCGTGGTGGTTCTCCCCGCCGCCGCCGTAGCCGCCGGCCTCGCGCGACCACTCAAAGGTGATGACACGAGTCGTGTCCGTGACGAAGGCGAGGTAGCTCAGCTCCAGCATCACATCCAGCCACATCGGCCGGTCGTGGCCGTTCATCGGCTGGCTGGCCAGCTGGAGGCCGGTCGGGGCGACCTCGGGCTTCGGCACATCCACCCAGGAGACGAGCCGCTGCACGCGCTCCTCCGTCTGGCGCACGCTGCCGAGGTATTCGTCCAGCTTCACCTGGTCCGCGCGGCCGAGTTTCCCGTGCAGGGATTTTGCGTCCTCCAGCACACTGTCCAAGATGCTCCCTTTCTCCGCGTGGCGTCGCAGCGTGGCGTCGCGGTCCGCCGCCACCTCTGGAACAAAGAGCCGCTCAAAGAGGCGCTGCGGTGAGTTTTCCGAGGGGAGCGGCGTCCCGCTGCGGTCAAAGCTGAGCGTGTGTGAGTGCCCGGCGGATCCCGTGCCCGACATGTCGCCAAGCTGCAGCGAGGGAAAGCGCGTCTGCTTTCCATGCACCTCCGCCGCCAGCTGGTCGAGCGACACCGTGTTCGTGTAGTCGCTGCCCGGCACGTGCTTCAGGTCCGCCCCTGTGAGCCACGTGTCCGCGCCGCTGTGCCCGCCCTGGGAGTGCGGGTGGCCCAGTCCGCTCAGCACGGAAAACTCGGAGCGCAGCGCCTGGAGCGGCTCCAGCGTGGGCGGCAGCGTGTACCCGGCGCCGGCGTCCTTCGGCATCCACTGAAAGATGTTTTTCCCATTCGGCACATAGCAGCAGATCAGCCTCGGCTGCCGCGCCGGCGAGGACGGGCGCGGCTTGAACGTCGAGGGCTGGCCAAACACGGAGCGCGGCAGCATCGCCTCCAGCAGAGGCAGGCTGACGAGGGCGCCGAGCCCGCGCAGGGCGTGGCGGCGGGAGAGAGGCTGGCGGAGGAGAGGGATCATGGCGAGCTATGCGACAAGAACCGGATGATCCGCCTCGGCGGCCGCATACTCCAGACAGGCCGAGATGTCCTCGCTCTCCAGATACGGGTAGTCCTCGAGGATTTCCTGTTCCGGGACTTTGGCCGCGAGCAGATCGAGCACGTCCTTCACCCGGATTCGCATCCCGCGAATGCAGGGCCGGCCTCCACACTGTTCCGAATTGAAAGTGATGCGTTCGTTCATGACGGGAGGCTAACCTCTTTCAACGCGGTAGTAAAGGACCACGTCCTTGCTGTCAGCAGGGGAGGGGTCGTAGGAAAATTCTTCACTTTGTCCTGAAAGTGTCGGACCGGACGACGGCCTGGATGAGGGAACGCAGCGTGCCTCCGTGGTCCTTCATCTCGGCCACGGCGGACTTGATCGCGGGCTCGTCCGCCAGCCCCGGCTCGCGGCCCAGCGCGTAGGTGAAAAGTCGCGACGCCAGCGCGTGGAAAAACAGGTCCTGCCGTTTCACCAGAGCCTCGCCCAGCCTGTCAAAGCCGCGGCACTCCGTCCCGTCCGGCAGCTTTGAGCTGGCGTCGATCACCGGGTCGTTCTTCTCGATCCGTCCCTGGTAGCCGTGGCCCTCCTGTTCTCGCCACTGGCCGGCGGCGTTGAAGTTCTCCAGCGCGAAACCCAGCGGGTCTATCTTGTCATGGCATCGGGCGCACTGCGGCTGCTCCCGGTGGATCTGCAGCCGCTGCCGCACCGTCGCCTTGTCCAGACCCGGCACCTTCGGCGCCAGGTCTCCGGCATTGGCCACTGGCAGCCCCGGGTCCGTGCCCAGCAGCGTCTTCATCACCCACACCCCGCGCTTCACTGGCGAGGTGCGCGTGCCATTGCTCGTGATCGTCAGCACGCTCCCCTGCGAGGCCACCCCGCCGCGATGCACCCCCGGCGGCACCTTCACCACGCGGAAGTCATCACCCTTCACCCCGTCGATCCCGTAGAACCTCGCCAGCCTCTCGTTCACCGTTACGAAATCACTCCGCAGGAAATTCACCACGCCCAGATCGCTGCGCAGCACCTCTGCGAAGAACGCGCGCGACTCCTCCACGAAGCTCGTCTCCAGGTGGCGGTCATACTCCGGGTAGAGGTCCATCGATGGCGGGTTCGCCCCCACCTCCCGCAGGCCCAGCCACTGCCCGGCAAAGTTTTTGACGAAGGCCCCGCTGCGCCCGTCCTTCAGCATCCGGTCCACCTGCGCGGCCAGCGTGGTCGTCGTGTCGAGTTTCTCCGCATCCGCCAGCGCGGAGAGCGCCGCATCCGGCGGACCGCACCAGAGGAAATACGAGAGGCGGCAGGCCAGCTCGTGGCTCGTCAGCGGGCGCGGGCCTTTTTCCACCGCCGGCTCCGTCAGGTACAGGAAATGCGGAGACGCCAGCACCGCCACCAGCGGCACCTTGATCGCCGCAGTGAACGACGGCTTCTCCTTCCGCACCCGGTCAAAGAGGGCCACCTTGGCCGACACCTCCTCCTCCGTCACCGGCCGGCGCCACGCCCGGCGCATGAAGCCCGCCAGCGTCGCCCGCGCCCGGCCCGCCTCCTCCCCGTCCGGCGCCAGCACCGGCACCACCGGCTGCGGCAGGGGAAACGGCCCCTCGATTTCAAACCAGTCCAGCAGCGCCTCCGGTCTTGCGAATTCATCCCGGCCCTGCATCCAGAAATTCTCCAGCACCCGCGGAATGCTGTACGCATACTCCAGCGTCAGCCCCGCCTTCTGCTTCGTAAACCAGGCGCGGAATTCATGCGTCCGGGGCTCCTTCGCCGGCGCATCCACGTCGAACTCCGCCAGCACCCTCGGCTGCCCGCCCAGGTCCTGCACCAGCTTCAGCCGCGGCGGGCCGTAGTTGTAGATCCGGTCCGTCTTGAAGTGCGCCAGGTCCTTTTCATACGCCTCCACCGCCCACTTGTTGCCCGGCTTCTTTGCCAGCTCCTCGTCCCTCCGTTTCGCCAGCTGCTTCTCTGCCGCCGCCACCACCTCGGCCCGCCCCGGCACACGCCCCGCCGCCCGCACCCGCACGATGTACTCCCCCTCCGCCGGCAGGGAAAAATCCCGCGCATTCGCATTCCGGTCCCACGAGTTGTGGTGCATCACCGTCATCCCGCCCCGCTTCTCATTTTTCCCGCCGTGGACGATCGGATTCTGCTTGTCCGGCAGCCGCACCCGGTGGTCATCGCCGCTGCCCTCCTCCGGCTCAAACCTCCACCTCACCACCTCCGGCGCCGCCCCCTCCGGCAGCGCGCGGTCCAGGATCCTCCGCGCCGCCTCGATGTACAGTTCCATGTGCATCGGCGAGACCGTCAGCGCCCGCCCATTGTTGTCGAATCCCCCCGCCGCCGGGTCCGCCGGGAACCCCGACACATCCCACTCCACCCCCGTCAGTTCGCGGATCGTGTTCCCGTACTCCTCCCGGTTCAGCCGCCGCAGCACCACCGCCCCGTCCCGCCGCACCAGCTCCGCCTTCACCAGTTGCGCCGTCACCCAGTCCACCACCGCCGCCACCTGCGCCGCCTCCGGCTGCTTCTCCTTCTCCGGCGGCATCTCGTGGCTGTTCAGCACCTCCACCACATCCCCCCACTTCTGCTTCGCCGTCACCTCCAGGAAATTCTCCGGCAGCCCCGTGTCCAGCCGCACATCCCCCTTTTGCTTCTCCGGCCCGTGGCAGCGCAGGCAGTGCTCCTTTAAAAACGGCTGCACCTTCTCCGCGAAGCCCGCCCCATCACGCACCTCCTCCACCGCCCCGGACACAGCCGCCGCAGCCCACAGCCCCGTCAGAGAAATCAGCACGCCCTTCATGACCCCGAGCCTCCCTCACACCCCACCCCCGCGCAACCCCCCGCGTGGCCGGACGGGAAATCCCCGAGGGCACACGAGACAGCCAGCCTGAAGGAAACAAAGGCACGCCAGACCCACCCAAACCTGCCGGGCCTTCGAGAGCCGCCAGCATTCCCATTTTGCTGCTCCGTCCCGTCCGCCAGTCCGGCTCGGAGGGAGAGGCAGCGCAATCCAATGCACCGTCCCTACCTTTATCCCAGTTGCGTGCACCTGGCCGCCAATTGGAAACGACTGGGAGTGGTGCACCTCTGGCCACCATTCAAAAAAAACCGCGAAGCGCACTCTAAGGGGGGCGGAGGCGGGCGGGGCGCGCGGCTTTGGGAAGTGCGCTTCGCGATGGATTTTGCATGGCGGAGGGACTCCGCCACTCCCAGTGGCGGACCTCTGGCCGCGATTCGGCAACGTCCAAGGCTTGTTGATTTGGGACGGGGCTAGGGGCGCGGCGAGACTTGCAAAGTCTCGTTCCTTGGGACCAGTCTGGCGGGAGACCTGCGGAACTTGGCGAAGGCGGTGCAGGCGGCAGGGGGATTGTGGTTTCTATGGCGAACGGCGAAATCTGGAAAATTCCGCCCCGGGGGCTCGTCCGAGCGACTCGGATTGCCGCAATCCCAGACGTCGGAAGGGCGCCGGGCCAACAGCAGCGCGAACACGAAGGCAGTGGCAAACCTCAACCAGGCGGTCGCCTCCCCGCCGACGCAGGCGCAGGTGCAGGCGCTGGCGGACAAGCTGGACGAGCTGATCCTGGCGCTGCGGAGGACGTGAAGGTGAATGCCGATTTAGGAATGGGGAGTACTCTGTTTTGTCCGTTTCCTCCTGATTCAGTCAACGCCGGCATTTCGGTATGGGGCTGCGCTACTATCCTAAAAACGGTGATAATTGAACAGGAGTGCACGGAGAAAAAGGAGAAAGAACCTGTTGCGCGCATACTATCAGTCATCTGCCCGAAGAGGTGGCCGGGCTCTGATGTCCGCGCCTTAAGTGCTGGAACTCCGTTTTCTCCGTCCCCTCCTATTCCAAACCATTCCGGCATTTAGGATTATCAGCCTGCCCGGATGCCTCCCTGCGAAAGCACGCAGAAGCCCTGCCGTTCACCCGCAAGGCTGTCTCCCTCACCAACCGCAAGCCCTCCGAAGTCTTCGACACCATGGCGACCGTCTGCGCCGTCAATGCCCTCTGGCCGGAAGCCGAATCCGCCCTCACAGACGCCATCGCCATAGCCCGCGCCGCCAACCGCCCCGACGCGGCCTCGCAGTTCGAAGCCACCCTCCGCAAGATCAAATCACTTCAACGCTGAACGAAGTGCGCGATGGGTCGGACCAGCTCCGGCCTTGCGCTGGAGGGCACTGGGTTTGGTTCCTTGCGTGCTGCTGCAGATGAGCCCGGCGCGTTCATCCATGGGCGCACGGGTGGCGCAGCGGGCGCAGGTCCGGTCGGCGTCGCGCTCGACGGGCGCCGGGCCGCCGGCAGTTTCGACGACGAGCCCGTCCGGGAACGGGGGAGGCAACTCCCAAACCGCCTGCGGCGGCTGGCACCCGGCGGCTCGCCCGCCTCACGTCACGGCAGCGCGGCCTTCCACTGGGAGCGGTAGTAGCGCTTGGGGGCGTTTGGCACGATGGGTACCGTAACCCGGCCGCCATGCACGACCTGCCAGTCGACGGGCTGCCAGTTGGAGAGGGACTCCGAGCACTCAATGAGATAGAGGCGGCCGTCTGTTTCGGGGAAGGTGAGGTTCAGCAGCGTGGCTGCAGAGCCCGGTGACGCGGGGCCAAAGGTGAGGTCAGGCATAGCGGAGGGCTGGGTGTTGGACTGGCCGGCTGTGCTTTGACCGGTGAGGGTCATCTCGTAGTTAAAGGCGATGTCGGAACTCGTGGGACCGGACTGGTGGACCTCTGCCGTCAGGACATTCGTGCCGGGCCGCAGGCTGGAAATGAAGTTCGCCGGAGCGAAGGTTAGCCAGGCAGTTTCGTCGGCATTCGAGATGCCAAGCACGGAGAGGGTGGACGGAGTGATCGTGCCTGCGGGCAGGTTGTCCCGGATGATCTCCGTGCCATTCAGGCGCATGAGAATGCCGTCGTCACGCTGGAGGCGGATGCTGACGCCGCTGTAGAGCACGCCGGCGGGCACCTCAAACGTGGTGCGGAAATAGTAAGTGAGATGGCCGGAGGTGAGAGCTGGCGTGGTCTCGCCGTCGCCGCCGAAACCCAGGCGGGTGGCACCGGATTTCCACGGGGATGCCGGGGTGAAGGCGGCGGTGGTCCACGCGGCATTGGGCACGGATCCGTCGTCGAGGTAGGACCACGCCGCCCCGCTCAAGATGGGGGAATCGGAAACGACTGCTCCGTTCACATTCACCGTCACGGCGGGCGTGGTCACAACTGTTCCTCCAGCGAGTGTGGCCTTCGCCGTCACGCTGTAGGTGCCCATGAGCGGCGTGGTCCACACAGTGCTGAAGGGGGCGACCACGCTGGAGCCCAGCAGCGCCGGGCCGGCGTAGTAGTCCACCCGGGAAATGGTGGAGCCGCTGCCGTTGTAAAGCGTGAGCGGAATGTCGTGCGTCGGGATGTATTTCTCCTGCTGGCCGGGGGAGGTGAGGTAGACACCGGAGACCACGGTGGACGGGGCCGCGGCGAGGCCGGTGAGCTGGAGTTCAAAGCCGAGGTCACTGCTGCCAATTGAGGCCTGGTGCACCTCCACGGCGATCTGGTTTTCCCCGGCACGCAGGGAGGTGGCGGGAATGATGACCTCCACGAAGGCCTGCTCCGCTGCGGCGTCAACCCCGGAGGTGGCAAGACTGGCGAAGGTGAGCAGCCCGGCGGGCAGGTTCGCGTCGCGGTAGACCTCGGTGCGGTTGAGGTACACGGCAGCCGCGTCATCGCGCAGGAGGCGCAGGCGCAGGCCGGGGAAGGCGGCGGGATCCGTGACGTTGAATTTCTTTCTGAAATACGCCGTGGCGTACTTGGCCGCGGCGTCAGGCCCGTAGCCGATGGTGGTCACCTCGCCATCGCCCCCGTAGCCGAGTCGGGCGCGGCCCTCCGTCCAGGTCGAGTCGTCGTAGCTGGTGCGGCCGGTCCAGTCGCCAGGGTCACCGGCCCGGTCCCAGTATTTCCACATTTCCCCGAGGGAAACCAGAGACGTGCCCGTGGGCGTGGTGCCGACGGCGAGGACGGCCGGATCGCTGGTGGCGGTGCTGGCAGCGGTGTCAGTGAGGCGGGCGGTCACGCTGTGGGAGCCGGCAGCCGGGTTCGTCCAGGTAAAGGTGTAGGTCGCGCCGGAGACGGGCGTGGTGGCCTCGCCCAGCTTCGTCGCGCCATCGAAGAACTCGACTTTCGTCACGCCCAGCGTGCCGCCTGGCACAGCGTCCGCTGTCAGGGTGAGCACAGCCGGGACGCTGGCCGTGGCCGGGGCATTCAGGTAAACTCCGCGCGCCCGGGCCGCAGTGAGAGTGCCCTCCAGAGCGAGATCAAAGCTGACATCAGAGCTTGTCACATCCGCCTGGTGCACCTCGGCGGCGATGACGTTCGTGCCTGGCTTCAGAAGAGACGGATCGACACTGGCGTAGTACCACGTTTTCTCCAGCGGATCCGTGCCCGCCCCCACGAGAGCCTTCGTCGTCTGATCCACGGTGCCCGCAGGCATGTTGCTGCGCATGATTTCCCGGCCGTTCAGGTAGACCACTCCTCCGTCGTCCCGCACCAGGCGCACCAGCAGGCGGCTAACAGAAGCGGGGTCTGCCACGGTGAAAGTTTTCCTGAAGTAGTAGGCCAGGTAGCGGGCCGTCGTCGGGCCGCTGGCGATCGTGGTCACTTCACCGTTCAGTCCGTAGCCTAGCTGCGCCGAGCCCCCGAGCCACGGGGAGGCCGCGTCACCAGTGTAAGCGGGCTGGTTCCAGTTGGCCGGCGGGGCAAGGCCGTTTGCGATGTAGCGCCAGCCCGTTGAGCCCGCCGCCACCAGCACTGCGGGCGGATCGCCCACCGTCACGCTCACCGGCGCGGAGGTGACCGGATTTCCCAGGGAAAAAGTGGCCGTCACCGTGAGCGAGTGCCCCCCGGCCGCCGGAGCCGTCCAGGCCAGCGAATACGGAGCCACCGTGTCCTCGCCAAGCTTCACGCCATTGTCGAAAAACTCGACCTTCGTCACCGTGGCCAGCTCCGCGCGGGCGGCGGCGTCGATGTTGACCGAGGCCGTGCCTGTGGCGATGACCTGTTGCGACGCTGGCGAGGTGATGAACGCCTGCGTCTGGCCCGCCGCCGTGCCGGTGGAGACACCGGTCAGCGCGAGGTCAAAGTCGATGTCCGAACTCGTCCCGTCGGACTGGTGCATCTCCACGGCGATGACGTTCGTCCCGGCCACCAGATGACTTTCCGCCAGGGTCATTTCCTTCAGCTGGTAGGAGTCCGGCTCCACCGCCGCCTTGGCGTGTGTGGCCGCAGTGATGGTTCCGTCGGGCAGGTTGTCCCGGTAGACCTCGCTGCCGTTGATGTAGACGACCACGCCGTCGTCCCGCAGTGTTTCCAGCCGCACCTTGGCAAACTGGGAAACGCTGGCCAGGCTCAGCGATTTTCTGAAGTAGTACGTGATGCGCTTGTTCGCCGCGTCCGGGCCGAAGCTGATGATCGTGCCCTCGCCGCCATTGCCATAGCCCAGCGGGCCGGGACCGGAGGCCCACGCCCCGGTGAAGGCGCTCTCCTTCCATGCCGCGCCCTGGTCCGTGCCGTCGTCCAGGTACTTCCAGGTGGCCGCTTTCGCGATGAGGGTGGTATAAGTTTCCAGCGAGCCGCTGTAGGCGGTGAAGTCCGCCGTCATCGGGCTGCCCGCCGCTCCGCCCACGGTGATGGCCCCGGTCCAGAAGGGGTGGATGAAGCTCGTCTTGTCCTCCACCACCTCCCGCGCCGTGGGCGTGTAGGTGCCTGCGGCCAGACCAGTCAGGGCGTAGGTGCCGTCGCTGTCCGTCCAGGCGTAGCGGTTCGCATCCAGAAAAACCTTCACGCCCTGCACGGGGCGGCTGTCCACATCCAGCACGCGCCCGCCGAGGTGGAAAGTATTGGCCGAATCGCCCGGGCGGACGATCACCGTGTCGGCAGCCGTGCCGCCCTTCATGTCGGAGACGGTGCACTGCACCCAGTATGCTCCGGCATTGGCAAAGGTGTGGCGGAAGACCGGGCTGTTGTCCGTAGAGTAGGCGTTGCCGTCGCTCGTCTCCCAGTAGTAGGCCAGCGTGTCGCCGTCTGCGTCCGTTGCCTCCGCCGTGTAGACCTGCTCCTGCGCCGTCAGGCAGAGCAGGGAGGGGGCCGCAACCACGACCACCGGCTTCCGGTTTCCCGCCGGAGCGCCCGCCGTCACCTGCACATCGATGGACCGCGGAGACGTGCTCGATTTCCGCAGCGGCGTCACGTAAACGCCCGCCGCTTTGTCCGCGAACGTCCGCCCGATGCCGATGGCCTCGCCTGACTGGTCCGGCCGCGCGTCCAGCAGGTAGCTCTGGTTTCCGTCCTTGTTCGCCCAGTGAGCCTGGAGGCCGTTTTGGTTCAGGCCGTCTCCGAAGTTCTGGCGGAAATCAAACCAGTAGTCCTGGGAGCCGTTGCGCGTCACGCGCAGCGTCCGGCGGCTGAGCGAGGTCTGCTCGTCCTGTTCATAGAGCCGGTAGGTGCCGGTGCCGGCGGTGGGCACATCGCCGTCGGGGATCCAGTCCAGGTAGTTTTTGTAGCTGCCCACGTACTGGGCGGAGTCGTTGTACGCCCCGCCGCCGATGGGGTCGTAGCCGTTGCCGTACTCCTCGTTGGTGCCGTCGCCGATCATGCTCTTGTTCGATGTGTTCCAGCTGTGCGCGTGCGGCAGGCCCAGGTTGTGTCCCAGCTCGTGGGAGGCCACCCCCTTGCCGAAGGAGCTGTTGGCCAAGTGAATGCCGATGCCGCCGACATACGCCAGCCCCGCGTAGCCCGCCACCGGTTTCTCCCTCGTGAAGACGGCGAAGAACTGGTAGTCATTCAGATTGTATCCGCTCGTCGCCGCCTTCGTGCGGGCGTCCGGGTAGAGGCGGCTCAGGCCCGCATTGTCGTAATAGGAGGCATTCTGGGGCATGCGCATGACCGGGGTGAAGGTCGATCCCGTCGGCCCCTCCGGCGCGATGATCAGTTTCCCGTAGGACATTTCCTTTTCATACGCAGCCAGGTCGCGCAGCAGGTTCGACGCCTCCGCGTCCGTCAGCGTCTGGTTTCCCGTGGCGTCGGGGAAGTCCACCCGCAGAAAGAGGAAGCGCTTGGATCCCTCCGTGTAGTTCGACCGGGCCACCGGCCCCGTCTCCGTCACGATCTGGTCCGGCGTGGCCAGCGCGGCCGCAGCCACGAGCCCTCCGGTCCACACCTTCAGGTGAATGTCTCCGCAGAAGCTGTGCAGCAGCCCACCCACCTGGGCCGCCGCCGGGGTGCCTTCCGCTGCGATGGTGTTGCCCGACGTGGGGCAGAGCGGAGGAGTGGGCGCGCTGGTCAGTTCCGCCACCTCCGCCTTCTCCAGCAGGCGCACCGGGCTTGGGTTCAGCGCCATCACCTTGTCCGGTTGCAGCAGCGGGTTGGAAACCGGGTTCGTCGTCACGCTCGCCGGCAGGGCGATTCCGTTCACCGGCACGTCCTTTTTCGTCACAAACGACAGCGCCGGTCCGTACGTGTAGACGCCGTAGGTGAGCCCGCCGATCTGCGCCGAGCGGATCATCGCGGGCAGCGCCTCCTCATTTCCCGGCACGGGCATGACGCCGGCCACGGTGAAGGCCGCCCGCGTGTTTACGATCTCCTCCAGCAGTTCCGTCACCTGGGCGGGCAGCACCATCCGCAGGGAAACCGGAGCCGCCAGCTCCAGCGCCCGCTGCGGGTTCGTCGTGATCATGTCCGCCAGCCGCCGCTGCCTCTCCCGCGCCAGCACCACGCCCTCCGCAGCCAGCGCCGGCCGGGAATCCGGAGCCGCCGCCTCGTAGCGCGCGGTCCAGTCTTTAAAGTCGGCAAACACCCCCTCCGGCGCAGGGCGGGCCCAGAGTTCATCCTGCGCGGGCGACACCTCCGGCACCGGGGCGATCTTCGACGGCAGCGCCATGGGCGGGGCGCACTTCGGGCAGGGAGTCAGCACTGAGGACTCGGCCACCCGTGCGGCCAAGGTGGCGGCATCCGTGCAGCACGTGACAGGGCTCACGATGCTCCCCCGCTCCCCATCGCGGGGAGCACGGTGAAAGAGCGTGACGAGAACGAGGCCCAGGAGGGCCGTGGCCAAGAGGCGTTTTTTGATCGACATGGAGGGGGCGGGCGAGGGGTGGAGCCGGTGCCGCAGCGGCAGCGGGGCATGGCCCATCCTAACCGACTCGGCCCCGCGCGTCCAGGAGCCGCTCGGCGGGAATCCATGAGCCCGGCGGCGGGGAAATGCCGGGGCGGCGTGGCACGCTCCCCCCTTCCACAGTTTCCCCTCGCCACCGGCGGCAGTCGTGCCAAAGTGCTGGTGCCCATGTAAGTCTCCACCTTTCAACTCACCTGCCAGTTCCAGCACCTGAGAGTGCTGGACAAAGTGTCCGCAGACTTTCCGCCCGGGCGCATCACCGCGCTGCTGGGGGCGAACGGGGCGGGGAAAACGACGCTCCTGCGGTGCCTCTCCGGCCTCTCCAGCGGGGACAGCGGGGAGGTGACTCTGGACGGCCAGCGGCTGGAAACCGGCCGGCTGGACCTGAGGTGGCGGCTCATGTTTCTGCCCGACTTTCCCCCTGCCCTGCCGGGGACTGACGTGCTGGAGCACGTGGCCATGCATTTGAACCTCTGGCAGGCCGACCGCCCCGGCGTCGAGGACCAGGTGGCCGCTTGGCTGGACCAGCTGCACCTCGCCCCCCATGCCGGCGCGCACTGCGAAACGCTGTCCCGCGGGCAGAGGTACAAGGCATCCCTGCTCGCCCTCTTCGCCGTGGACCCGGAGCTGTGGCTCCTGGACGAGCCCTTCGCCTCGGGCATGGATGCGCCCGGCATCGGCCTTTTCCGCCGCGAGGCTCAGGCCGCCGCCTCGCGCGGCCGCACCATCATCTACAGCACCCAGATCGTGGAACTGGCCGCCGGTTTCTCCGACTGCATCGCCATCGTCGGACGCGGCGGCGTCACGCTCCACGAGACGGAGCGCGACTTCGGGCGGGATCCCCGCCGCATCGAGGACCGCCTCATCTCACCGGAAAAGGCATGAACCCGCTCTGGAACGACGCCGTCCTGCGAAGCCTGAAGGAGGCCGCGACCCGGCAAAACCCCGCCGGCTCCTGGGTGGCGGAGTGCCAGCGCCAGCGCGACTGGCTGGCCCGAACGCGGAACGCAGCGGCAGGCTTTGCCGCAGTGCTTGTGGCAGTCCTCTGTTGCGTCTGCCTCGGTCTGCTCACCCGCGGCAGCGACGCCCCTCTGGAGGCGTGCGCCGGATTTTCCGCTGCCAATTTGTGCCTGGCCGCCCTCCTGCTCAGTGGCGCATTGGGCCGGGCCGTCGCGTGGCGTCCCGAGAGCCAGGCGCTGCTTTCGCTCGCCCCGGCGGAGCCTTCGCTGGCCGGCCGGCTGGCCCACTGCGGAATCAAAAAACGCCTCCTCCGCCCCGCCGTCCTCTCCATCGCCGGGGCCGCCCTCGTTGTGGCCGGCTGCGGGTTCGCCAGCCTTCAGGCTGGATTGCCGTTTCACTGGCTGCTGGTCGGGCCTGCCGCACTCGTCCTGTGGGTTCAGCTGCTGGCGCTCGCCTGCGCCCTGCAGAGCCTGCCCACGCTCCTCTCATGGGTTCCTCAAGGACTGCGCCGAATCCTGCGCTATCCTGGAATGGCCCTGCTCATTATCCCCGTTCTTGGGGCCATGTTTGGTCCGCTTGGATTAAATTGCGGTCCTGACTCGCTGCCGGTTCAAACCGGCCTCCTCCTTCATCATTTCCTCCCCCCCGCCAGGCTCCTCCTCTGGCCCGCGGCCGGCACTTCGCCCGCCTGGCAGGACCTCGCCATCACCGGCGCTCTGGTCGTCCTGGCCCTGCCGAATCTAAGGCAGCTCGTGCAGGCATGGCGCACACCACCCTTCATCCCGCCGGTGCCGTGGGGATCGGGACGCAGCGAGATCCACGCCTTCCGCGATCAGGACGACGAGGGAGCCGATGAAGAATCTGCGGGCGAAGTACCCGCCGAACCGCGCCCCCGGCGCACCTTCCCCACCGTTCCGGACGCCGCCACACCGCAGGCGCTGCGCGACCTCGCGGCGCGGGTCCGGGAGAAAATCGACGACCCGCGCTTGCGGCCGGACCGCTTTCTCCTGCCGGACCTGCCCTCATGGCGCGAACTCCTCGGCCCCATCCGCCGGCATCTGCTGTGGACTGTGGGGCTCGCTGCGCTGGGCGCCATGTCAGGGCACTGTCTGGGCATTCTGAGCGCCTGGCTCTGGATCACCATTCGGAGCCACCAGGGGCTCGGCACCCTGCTGTGGTTTCCTGCATTTTGGAGGCTCCCCCTGGGGCAGGCCTTCCTCGTTCCCATTCACGGCTGGCTCCCCGTCGAGATGCACCGGGCCTGGGAAAGAGCCTCCCTGCACACCCTCCGCCAGCTCGGAACCAGTTTGGGCGCAGCCCTCCTCCTGCCCGCAGCCGGGTGGCTCACCAGCCTGGCTCTCGCCCCCGTCGGCCGCCTGTGGAACTGGGAGAGTGAGAAATACGTGCACCTCCTCCCGCATGAGCCCGCCGTGGTGTGCGCCCTTGTGCTCGCCGGGATCTGCCTGGCCAAGCGCATCCTGGCCGCCAGCAACTTCGCGGGATATATGAACCAGCACCACTTTTTTGCCGGCCCGTGGCGCTGGTTCACGGCGCTGCCGACACTGCACCTCCTCCTTGCCCTGGCCGCCCTTCTTGGCAGCGGGGGCTGCCTCCTGCTCGTCACCCTGGACACCGCCACACGGGCGGACCTGCACACCTTCCCGCTCCCCTTTCTGACTCTGGCTTCAGCCGGTCTCCTCGCCGCAAGCGAGGGACTCCTCCAGACAATTATCTGGCTCACGTTTTACCAGTGGTCGCGCGGCAGGCGGAGGTGAGCGTGTGTGTGAGCGTGTGTGTGAGCGGTGGGGCATGGGGGCAGTTAAGGCAACACCCGCTCCACTCTATTATCTTCCTCCGCTGCCCGGACGCTACTGCGCCCGGCTGACAAAGAGGCGACGGCCTTTGAATTTCACGCCATTCAGTTTCTCGGCCACCTCGGCAGCGTGGGCGGAGTCGATCTCCACCACGCTTTGACGAGCCAGGATTTTCACAGACGCGACGACTTCCTTCGGCAGGCGGCACACGCCGGCCACGACGCCAATGAGGTCGCCGGCCTGAATCTCGTGCTTCTCGCCCACGCTGAAATAGACGGACTCTGTTTTACCGGACCCGGCAGGCTTCGGCGCAGCAGCCTCGATGGCCCGGGCCACGCGCTCCGTGGTCGGGGCGGCAGGGGCTGCGGGCTTTTTCGCCGCGGGCTCGGCGGACGGCTCAGGGCGCGGACGCGGTGCAGGGCGGGGGCGCTCTTCAGCAGCGTCGTTTTCCAGAGGCAGAAAAACGGGTTTCTCCGCTGCGGCGGCACGTGCGGGACGAGCAGGGCGCTCGGCTGGCTCGGGACGGGGGCGCATCGGCGGCGGACCGCTCAGGGCCGGACGCGGGGCCGGAGCCGGACGCTCATCACGGGCGTAGGGCTCGCGGGCGTAGCCTTCACGAGGCCGAGGCGGGCGGGAGTCGCCGTAACCACCCCCATCGCGACGGTCACCACCGTAGCCGCCGCCATCGCGACGGTCGCCGCCACGATCTCCCCGGTCGCCCCTGTCGCCGCGGTCGGACCTTTCATTGCGGCGTGGCTCTTCGCGGTCGGATCCGCGTGCAGCGGGCTCACCACCAGCCTTGTCACCGCCCAGCAGGAACATCAGCGCGGAGGCGATGTCCGTCGGGGAGTGACCCTGCTCCAGCAGGCGGTCGATCATTCCGTCCTGTTTTTTGAATTCACCCTTCTCCAGCGTCTCCTTCAGCGTTTCAAAGAACTGGTTCGTCTTGCGCTCCTCCACCTCCTCCATCGACGGCACCCGCCCGCGGCGCACCGTACTCCGCGTGAAGCGAATGATGTTCTGCATCTTGTAAATTTCACGACCGGCCACAAAAGTGATCGCGCGGCCCGCACGTCCCGCGCGGCCCGTCCGGCCGATCCGGTGCACGTAGTCCTCGGCGTCGTTGGGCAGGTCAAAGTTGAACACCACCTCGATGTCGTCCACGTCCAGACCCCGCGCCGCCACATCGGTGGCCACGAGGAATTCGCACGCCCGGCGCTTGAACCGCGCCATCACCCGCTCGCGCATCATCTGCGTCATGTCACCGTGCAGCTTGTCAGCCGAGTAGCCGCGGGCGATCAGCGCCTCTGTCAGGTCGTCCACCATCATCTTCGTCGCGCAGAAAATGATGCCCAGCTTCACCTCCTCAAAGTCGATCAGGCGCGTCAGCACCTCCAGCTTTGAGCGGCGGTCCACCTCGTAGTAAATCTGGTCGATGGCCGGCACGGACATCTCCTGCGACTCGATCTTCACGTTCACCGGATTATTGGTGAAGCGGCGGATCAGGTCCTGAATGCCGCGCGGCAGAGTGGCGGAAAACAGCACCGTCTGGCGCCCCTCGGGCGTCTTCTCCAGGATCGTCTGGATGTCGTCACGGAATCCCATGTCCAGCATTCGGTCCGCCTCGTCCAGGATGACCATTTTCATCTGGTCCAGCTTCAGCGAGCCGCGGTCCAGGTGATCCATGATGCGGCCCGGGGTGCCGATGATGATCTGCGCCCCTTCCTTCAGCCCGCGGTACTGGCGCTCGTAGGAGGCTCCACCGTAGATCGGCAGCTCGCGCACTCCGCGTTTAAAACTGGCCAGCTTCGCCACTTCCTCGGCCACCTGCACGGCCAGTTCACGGGTCGGGCAAAGGATCAGCACCTGCGGCGCGGCGAGGTGCGCGTCCACCTTTTCGATCGCGGGAATGGCAAACGCGGCGGTTTTCCCCGAGCCGGTCTGTGACTGTCCCACCACGTCCGAGCCCCCCATGAGGACCGGAATGGCTTCTGACTGAATCGGCGAGGCTTCCTCATAGCCCATCTTCGCCACGGCTTTCATGATCTCGGGAGACAGCCCGAGTTCGGAGAACGGTTTCTTCTGCATCGACTCCCTTAACCCAAAATCACTCACTTGGCGAATGGTTTAACGGTTCTCTGCCTGGAGACTCCCCGGGCGCGCTCAATATTCCACCGGTTTCCGCGCCGCTTTTGGCGCCAGTCCGGGCCCCATCGTGGGCATGCCAATATAGAATGCCGTCTTCTCCGGAGGTGGCGCCTTTTTCAGTGCCGCCAGCTTCTCCGCCACGGGCGGCCCCTTTTTTCCGAGCACCCAGCGCCAGAAGGCATAACCGCTGATGAGCAGGATGCCGGACATCTGCAGCACCTGGGAAAGAGTGACCGTCACCCCCCAGCGTCCACGCCCCGTGACCACGCTCCAGACCTGCCATCCGCCCCAGCCCAGAGTGCCCAGGGCAATGCAAACCAGGCACGCGCTCAATCCCGCACGCATCACCGGATCCACCCCGTCCACATATTTCAGCGAGCGCTGGCTGTATTTTGCCAGTTGCTCCTCCCGTTTCGAGATCCGCGCCGCCAGCCAGCTCGCCGTCCCGGAGCACAAGAGCATCACGAAAATGAGTGCGTTGAATGCATACTCTTCGCTGCCAAAAACCTTTATCCCCTCCTTTGTCGCCTCCTTCGCCACCTCTGTGGCCGAGGGACGAGTGCTGGAGACGACGCCGTCCACCTCATTCAGGGCCGCACGCAGGCTTTTCGTTTCGGTACTCTGCTGCATCCCGGAAAAAGAGCCCAGCAAACGCTGGCCGCCGATTCCGAGAACCAGGAGCGCGACCAAACCGAGCATAATCGCCATGATTTGCTTCATAGTTGTCAGGTTTACCATAATAAATTTGTTTTGGCAACCTTAATCTTCTGCCTTTGCTGCCCCGCCGGCAGGCATCCCGACAGCCCCATGCGGGCTCACTCAACCTGCCACAGTGAGCCCCGCCCAGTGCCGGGCTTTCTCAGCAAAGGACTTCTGCGGCTCGGCAAAAAGGATTCCGCGGGAGACATTGATCACCGTCGGGGCCGACCTCCCTCCCCCGGAAAGGCTGCTGATTTCCCCGCCCTGCGCTCCCAGCCCGGGCACCAGGAGAGGCAAATCGAGGATCCGGTCCAGCGTTTCGGGCGCCGCATTCGTCAGCCCGACCACCAGCCCGATGTCCGCCGCCCGGCCCGCTGCACGGGCCGCCATGTCCTGAACGTGCTCAAAGAGAAACCGACCGTCCGAGGCAAACCGCTGGAGCGCAAACTCCGCCGCTCCCGGGTTCGACGTCACGCCCAGCAGGTAAAGCCCCTTCCCCGCGAAATCCAGGAACGGTTCCACCGTGTCAAAGCCCAGGGTGGCGTTGAGCGTCACTGCGTCCACGTTCCAGTGGTTGAAATAGGCGTTCGCGTAGGCCTTCTGCGTTTCCCCGATATCGCTGCGCTTGCAGTCCAGGATGATCGGGATGTCCCCCGGGATCAGCTCGAACACGTCCTCCAGCATCTCGATGCCGCGCGAGCCGAGCTGCTCAAAGTAGGCGATGTTCGGCTTGTAGGCAGCGGCAAAAGGGACCGTCTCCTCGATCACCTCGCGAAGAAAATCCAGAGGATCCCCCGGGATGATGTCGAAGCGGGGGTCCAGCCCCACGCAGAGGCGGGACTGGGCGGCGGCGATGCGGGCGGAAAGTTTTTCAGTGTAGCGCATGGGAAAAAAGTCGCCCGCAGGCAACAACCGATGCCCACCCGGATCAACGGGAAATCTTCCCCATGGCGCGGCAGATCACTTTTTCGCGGCCCCGGGGGCGAAAACCAGGTCCCGCAGCCCGGCGAACTTCTTTTCCCCGATTCCCGGCACGCCCAGCAGATCCTCCACCTTCTTGAACGGCCGCCCGGCCATGATGGCCGCCGCTGTTTTCCCGCCCACGCCCGGCAGCTTCTCCAGCTCCGTCTGCGTCGCCGTGTTCAGGTTCACCAGCCCGGCGGGCGTCGCGCCCTTCTGGCCCGGCGTCGAGCCATGGGCGTCGCGCGACTCGCTCCAGATCCCCCGTTTTGCATCCCGGGCCGCCCCCTCCAGCACCAGCAGCATCTCCTTGTGCTTCGCCCCGGCCTCCGCGCTTGGGTAGTCGCAGACCACGCTCGTCACCTTGGCCAGTCCGGCCTCCACCAGAGCCTCGTGCAACAGCTTCCCGTCCCGCTGCCGCTGCACCACGCCATACCAGCGCTGCTTTCGGCTCGCCCCGGGCGCTATTTTTTGCCGTGTATAAATCCGGAACGGCTCGCCCAAAAACGTCTCCGTAAACCGCGCCGCCTCCTTGCCGTACTTCAGCACCACATTGACCGGAGTGCTGAAGTACTCCGCCTGCTCATCGACCGTCTTCAGCCCCGTGTTCGTCTCCGGTGTGTCGATGAAATACAGCCTCAAAATGTGGTCGAACTCATCCTTTTCCGGCAGCCCGGCCAGGGAAAAGTGAAAACTGTCCCCGTCATTCGACTTGCTCGCCCCCAGCCGGCAGTCCTCCACAGCCAGCCAGCTCGGAGCCGGCTTGTCCGCCGCGACCAGGAGGCTCAGGGAAAGAAGGAGGAAGCACAATATTCGCAACACGGCAGAATGATGGCTGACGATTTTGAAAAGGAAAACCATGTTTTTCCCGCCGCACCCTCATTTCAGCCAGCACGAATGCGCCGAGAACCCCGCCCCGAACGCCGTCAGCCAGAACGGCCCCCGGTTTCCCGCCGCCAGCGCCCGCTCCAGGGCAAAGAGCACGCTCGGGCTGCTCATGTTTCCATGCTCCCGCAGCACCTCTGTCGTCTCCGAGAAAGGATGATCCGGCAGCGCCTCCTGCAGCGCCGCCACCACATCGCGCCCGCCCGAGTGCGCGATGATCCGCACCTCCTCCGGCCCCGGCCGCCCGTCCAGCTCGTGCAGCTTCCGCACCGCCGCCGCCGCCAGCCCCGGCACGCTGCGGTGCAGCTGGTTCTTCAGCTTCCCGCCGTCATTGACGAAGCGGATCTTCTCCCGGTGCTCCGGCTGGTGCAGCGAGCGAAATCCCGACGCGGAAAGCCCTGTCGCCCCGCCCGCCTCGCGCCCCCGCCAGATGGACGCACTCGCCCCGTCGCCAAAGAGGCACAGGCTGATCAGTACCCCCGGATCGTCATCCAGAAAAAACGCCGCCGAGCACACCTCCACTGCCACCACCGCCGCCGTGGCTCCCGGGTTTGCCTCCAGAAAGTGCGCCGCCACCCGCAGCGTTGGCACCGCCGCTCCACAGCCCAGCCCCACCACATCGTGCAGCACCGCATCCTCCCGCAGCCCCAGCCCCTCCGCCACATGACTGCTCAGCCCCGGACACAGGTAGCCCGTGCATGTGCAGAGGAAAAGCGCGTCAATTTCCCCCGCCCCCACCCCGCCCTTTTCCATCGCACCCGTCAGCGCCCGCCCCGCCAGCTCCGGCGCCGCCCGCTCAAACCCCCGGTTCAGCTCCCCCGCCCCGGCCTGAAAAAGCTCCCCAGCCCGCGACGACACCAGATGCCGCCGCTCAATCCCGCTCTCACCCAGCAGCACCCGCTCCACCAGCGCCTGGGACCTCCCCTTCAGCCCGGCCCACCCCGCACACCCGCGCAACTCCGCCAAGACCTCCGCCTGCGTGTGGGAGGGAGCCGGAACTGCCGAAGCGATGGAGTGCAAATACATGGGGGAAAACAGCGGACTCCATCCATACGCGCCCTGCAGGCCGGCGGAAACTGAATTTGCGATTTTCCCGGCACCTACGGAACACTCACCTTCAGCCGCATGTACCGGTGCCGCACTGTTGTGGAAAGCGTGTTGTCCCGCACCACGATGGTGTCCCCTCCCGTGGCGTTCGCATTGCGGCTCACCTGCGTGGTGTTTGCGTTGGACGCGACTGTCGTTGCTCCATAGGTGGACCCGTCAGACCACGCACTCAAGTCGCTGGACACCTGCACCGTGACCGTCACCCCGCTCGCCGAAGTCGCCAGATTAAACGTCAGGACATTCGCTCCGCCCGAACGGCTGAGGACGGGGTGCTTGCGGGATCCGGCCGTCAGCGGCTCGCTGCCCAGGGCGTATTCGATCAAATTGGCATGCCCATCCTGGTCCGGATCTGCCAGCTCCGCCGTCTGCGTGGCGGGGGCATTGGCGGCGAATTTCTGCGCCTTCCATGCCGCGTAGCCCGATGCAGTGGTGTAAACCACCTCCAGCGTCGGGCGCAGCGTCACATCGGACGTGGTTTCGCTGGACTTCAGCGTCCACCCGTCGCTCCCGCCCGAGGTGGACGGGCGGATGACCCAGCCGCGATTCACCGCACCAGCCTGCCACGCATCAATGTCAGAGGTCACGTCAAAGATGGCGGGCGCATTGTCCACTACCGGAGCCAGGGAAAAGGTGGCAGCGGAAACGGCCTCCACGTCATTCAAGTCGACGCCGGCCCCGAGCGAATTCCACGTCGCCGCGTTCGTCCAGTCCACCAGCATCCGGTGCAGGCGGAAGGTGTCGACAGAATCTCCCGAAGCCGGGGTGGAAAGTATCAGCTTGGCAGAGAGCACTGTGGCTCCCGGCGGCACCTGGCCGCTTCCGGTTCCGAAGAGGTTGGGGAATTTCACCAGCACCTGTCCCACCTGGTTGCCAGCGGCGGTGGTATTGATGTCGAGGTCGGACACAAGATCGTGAGTGGCTGCGTAGGAAATAGTTGGAGCATCCTGGGAGACCATCGTGTCCACCACGCCAGTGTAGCCGCCCAGCCCTTCCCGGTAGCGGGCCACGGTCGGCGTCACCTCACCGGCAAACGGCCCGGAAATCGCCCTCAGTTGCGCTGCCGCTCCGGCGTGCGTCGTGCTGCCGTACATGTCCTCCAGCGTGCGGAGCAGATTGTGCAGCGTCCACGTGCTGGAATCCGCGGTGCCGTCCTTCAGGGAGGCGCCGTAGAAGATGGTCGGTATCCGGTTGGTAGCCGAATAATCATCCTCGTCCCAAGTGACGAGGAGCAGGCTGTTGTGGGCTTTTGTCCAGGACGCGTAGGCGGAGAGATTTGTTTGCAGCCAGGTGTCACCTTCCTTTCGCGAACCGTCATGCATGTCGTGCAGTTGGTTCGGCACCACAAAGCTGACCGTCGGCAGCAGGGTGAAATTGGACGGAAACTGCGTGAAGGCCCGGTTCACCGTACCGGCCAGCTGGTTGGCCGGTACAGGCGAGACCTTCGCCACCCAGTTCGCCCACGGGTTGTGCTTTCTCCGGTAGTAGACCGTCGGCTGCGTGGCCGCGTGCGGATCATAGTCCGCCCAGTCAGCCGCCCCCGCAGTCTCCAGCTGCTCGCAGTATCCGGCAAAGGTGAAACCTGCAGCGATGATCTCCGCCCCAAGGTTCGCCACCTTCCACGGGTAGGTAGAAGTTGCCGTCGTAGAAAATGTCAGCGGCAGATTGTCGTCGACGACCCCCTGATTACCACCCGAAAACAGATGAAGGTAGTTCGGCTGGCTCGGGTGCGTCACCGCATACATCGATGAAAAAGTCACCCCGCCATCCGCCAGCGTGTTCAAATACGGAGCATTCACCCGGTCTCCGATGATCTGCGCCTCCATTCGGTTTTCCTCCACGACGACAACGACGTGATCATACCGGTGTGGAACGGCGAAGCTCCTGTGCAGGGGAAACACACAAAGCAGAACGACAATCGCTCGGATCGGGGGACAAACCTTCATGGTGGCAGGGGTGGGTGGCGCCCTTGGAGGAATAATGCAACAAGGCCGGCCGGCGGCCCAGGGATTTCGTCTCTGCGGGGTTCAGAGGCACCGTCGAAGATATTGCCAAGCGAGCGGCAGGGACAGTGAAATCCCGTTCATACCGCCACAGGCCCCATTTCAGCCCGATCAAACGAGAGGTTCGTGCGGTTCTGCGCCCCCCCAAAAAGACTTGTTTAACCCCTCGCTTCCAAGCCTCTTGAAAACCGTCCTCCAAACTAACAAAAAAGCCTCCCTGCCGCGAGGGCAGGGAGGCTTCAGAAAACTCCAAGCTCTATAGCTTAGTTGCGAGTTGGGCTCGGGTCTACAGGCGTTTCCACGCGGTTGGAAGGATTCCGGTTGCGGATCTTCTCAACAATTTTCTCATCTTGGCGAATCAAGGTGCCGTCAGGCTGGACAATGTAAACTTTGCCGTTGCGGATCACGAGGCGGGACTGGCCAGCGCCACCACCACCCGTGCTCGGGGCGATCAGGTAGATGCCACCGATGTTGACGGGACCGAGGATGTAATCATCGTCATCCGTCGTCTTCTCGGTCGTGCCGACATTCTTGCCCATCCCCGGGTTCTTGCTGCTCACCACCGGGTTTTTCTCTGAACTGCCGACAGGATTTTTGTCGGAAAGAGCACCCTTCAGAGCAGCGCGGATTTTCACGGACTGCTCGGGGGCGGCGGCCACGGCGCACTCTGCGACGTTGGAGGCTTCCTGGGGAGCGGCGGTGATGGCTGCGACAACAATGTCCTCGACGAGATTTTTGTCAGACACACCAGCGATGGCACCCTTGACGATTTCGCAAGCGCACTTGCTGTTGGTGGAAACGAGGGATTGGACGAGGGGGAGCAGAAGCTCAACCTTCTTGGAGGCAACACCCTCAGCGGCAGCCGAGTAAATCAGGCAAGCCTGCTTGGGGTTGGCATTGGCCAGCGCACCGGCGATTTCTTCAGCTTTTTCCGGCTTGGCGGCGGAGTCCTTGCGAGCCTGAGCCGGAGCGTCCGACTGGGCAAAAGATGAACCGGCTCCGACAAGAGCGGTCAGGAGGAGTGTGGTAATAGTTTTCTTCATCTGAGCGGTGGTTGGTGTGTAATGGGGGTGAAAATAAAGCCTTTCGAATTTGAGTCAACTCCGGAAATTCTGGGAATGGCCCCAGTTTCCGGGAAAATAGGCAGAGATGCAAGCTTTTCTTGCAAAAACATTCGTCGTTCTCTGCATTTTCTTGGGACTTCCCAACCCGGGGGGCTCACTGGGCGGCTACGGTACTTGGGCTCAATCCCCAAGGATCTTCCAGCACCTGGACCAGCCGGGGCCTCGCACCTGCGGTCCCGGCGGCCGCCGGCCAGGCTAGCTGCACGGCGGCCTGGCGGGGCGATTTTTTCTCCAGAAGCGACCGCAGATTTCCCAAGGCTGGAGTGCTCTCCACCTCCACGGCCACGGGCGACATGGCGTCCGCCCCTCCCAGCGGGGAGTCCACCATGACCAAAAAGTGGCTCTGTATTTCCCCGGTCCGGTCGGCCGGGAGCCGCAGCCGTGCGAAAAACTGGCCGGGAGGAGCCCCCGGAGACTGGGTGAAGAGCGCCAGGGAGCCTGCCACCTGTTGAATGAGCGCATCCCCGCGCACGAGGCAGGTGCGGTCGTCCCCCTCCAGCAAAAAGCTGAAAGTGGCCCCATCAGCATGAGTGGCGGTTCCCAGGGCGGTAAACCGGGGCGGGGCGGCAAAAGGAACCCGGCGCGTTTCGGAAATGGTTGCCGTGCACTGGTGGTATTTCGCCCTGACTTCCTCAGTCAGGTAGCCGGCGAGTGTCGCCTTCTCCGAGTCCCTCATCCGGACAAGCCCTGCCGCCTGGGACCAGCCCTGAGCGTGGATGAAACGGTCCAGCGTGGCGAGTGCGGCGGTCTTGAACTGCACTTCGCGCCCGGCCCGCTCATCCTGCGCCGCGACCGCCTCCCGTGCCAGCCCCGCCAGCGGCTCCGCAGCTTCCTCGCGCAGAGCGGCGGGCTCCCGGCGCAGGGCCCTCATGTAGAAGGCGACTGCCGCCAGACTGCCCGCCACCAGCATCCCGCCCAGCACCGCCCACACCAGCTGCCGGCCCACGGCATCCCGGGACTGCCCGCTGGCGGAGCGTGGACGCATCTTCGTCTTCGGCACATCCGCGTCCTCTTCCAGGGGGCCTGTCTCGCCTTTCAGCCGCCGGGTTGGCAGCGCAGTGCGGGGAGCCACACGCGGTGCCGTAGGCCTCGGGTTCGTGGACAGGTGCTCGGAAAAAGAAGGAACCGCGACCCGCTGTGCCGGCGCTGGAGATGGAGCCGGCACTCCACCCGGCGGCACCCAGCCTGCCGGTGGCTGCCAGCCATACGCGGCAGCCATTTCCCACCACGCCGGTTCAGGAGCGGTCGGCGGTGGAGGGGGCTCGGTCACAGGCACGGAGGGGGCCGCTGACGCCGCGCCCGCATTTCCCCAGTCAAACTCAGAAGGAGCCTCCTTCCCGACCGGCAATGGCACTGGAGCCACGAGCGGTGCCTCAGCCACCGCCGGCAGTTGCGGAGAGACCACATGCCCCCCGCACGCCGGGCACGGCCCCGCCACACCAGCCAGAGCGGCAGGCAGACGCAGCGTAGCCAGACAGTGCGGACATGCGAACTTCAAGTCCTCCTGCCCTCCCCACGCACTTTCACCGGGGCGGTTCACAGTGGCCGACTATTAGGAAATATTGATAAAGCGCAATGCTTTTCCTCCCATTCCTCCCGGTCCGCCCCCCAGCCTTAATCCACCGGCAGCCCGCCCAACGGGTGAAAAACCACCTCCCGGCTCAGCATCCGGTCCCCGTCAAACTCAAACCACGCCTGAAAGTCCTCCCCCGCCAGCAGCCGCGGCAGCCAGTGCCGGTCATCCTCCCACATTTCCTCAAGGGGCAAAGCATCAAGCGGCGTCCAGAGCGGCACCGCCTCATCCGTCTCCACCGGCGTCCCCACATGCTCCGTCCCCGTAAAGACCACGCAGTGCAGCGCCAGCCCGTCCACAAACTGAAAATGCAGCACCCCCCGCCGCACCGGATCAAGCACCGTGATGCCCAGCTCCTCCTCCACCTCACGCACCGCACACCCCACCTCCGTCTCCCCCGGCTCCAGACGCCCGCCCGGTCCGTTGATCTTCCCCGCCCCCAGGCCCCGCTTCTTCCGGATCAGCAGCACCTGTCCGCCTTCCACCAGGAAAAGCAGCGTCGCCCTCATCGTCGGTTCCCAATTCATCCAGTCCATGCGGCAGGAGATATGGCGCAGGATTCCCCATTGCCAACCCGCAATCCTTTTCACCCTCCCCTTTCGCGATTTGCCTCGCTTTCCTCCCAGTTCCCCTCCTTGTGGGCACATGAACGACCTCCTCAACACCATGGACAAGTGCGGGTGGGCCACCCAACGCCAGTGCCTGACCGAGGCCGACTCCCTCACCCTCACCCGCGAGTGCCAGGACGCTTGCGATTCCGGCCTGCTCCGCCCCGCCGCCGTCGGGCGCGGCCCCGGCCTCCACATCCGCCAGGAAATCCGCGGAGACCACATCCTCTGGCTCGATCCCGCAGACGCCACCGTCCACCAGGCCCTCTACCTCGCCTGGCTCGAACTCCTCCGCCTCGCCCTCAACCAGCGCTTCTTCCTCGGCCTCTTCCATTTCGAGGGCCGCTTCGCCCGCTACCCCGCCGGCGCCTTCTACAAGCCCCACCTCGACCGCCCCACCGGCACCAGCCAGCGCATCGTCACCGCCATCCTCTACCTCAACCCCGACTGGCAGCCCGGCGACGGCGGCGAACTCAAACTCTGGACCACCCCCGGTGAAAAAACCGGCCCCTTCATCCTCATCCAGCCCCGCCTCGGCACCCTCGTCACCTTCCTCGCCGCAGACTACTGGCACGAAGTCCTCCCCGCCCTCAAGCCCCGCCTCAGCATCACCGGATGGTTCCTCCACCGCTGAGCCTCCGGAAAACCCGGAGCCCCTGAGCGCCCCGCCCGCCCAGCCTTCGCCGCAGGCTTTCCCCTGCACGACGCCGCCCCCAGCCCATCGCCTTCGCTCCATTTGTCCCTTTCGTCCCTCCTTCGCCTTGGTTGCCCCTTTCGTCCCTCTGGTCCCTCTAGTCCGTTTCGTCCCTTTTGCCCCACCAGCCCTCCTCCACTCCACCCTTTTTCCTGAACGGGCCCAAATTTCCTCAAAATGGGCCAAAAAAAGCAGATTTTGGCACGTCATATGGCTCGCATGGTCAGCCAAAATGGACATTTTCTGCCACAAAAACCTCGAATTTTGCCACGATGTGGCCAATTTCTGAGCCAAAAACCACAAATCCTGCCACAGAAACCACGTTTTGTGAGCCAAAAACCACATTTTTTGCCACGATGGTGGCAAAACTTGCCACGATGGGGCCAAATCAACCTTGTTTTCCGGCCCCATTTAGGCCATTTTCACCCCATCGAGGGCTATCAAACCGCCCATTTCCCCGGTTTTTCCGCCCCTGCACCAACCTTCCATCCCCATGGCCCTCATCGGACACGACACTTTTCTCCCCGTCATGGACACCTTCCTCGCCCACTGGGCCCTGGTGGATGCCAAGCTGGGCGCGCCGGGGTTGGTCGTGCTCGACGGCGTCGGGCGGGCCGAACTCCAGGCCCTGCGCACCTCCCTGGCCGGGAAACGGACCGAGGTGGTCCACCTGGAAAACGACGTGGAACTCGCCTGGAGCCAGCTCCACGAGCAAAAGCTCGCCCTTTTGGAGCGGCTCGGCCAGTTCAGCGACACCCTGCGCGCTTGGTGGCGGGGGGCCTCGCTCCTGACCGCCCTGCCGCCCACGCCCGTGCTCACCTCCGCCGTGGATCGCGTGCTCCAGCCGGTGCGCCAAGCCCTCTGGGTCTGGGCCCGGGCCAATGCCGGCCCGGCCCCCGGCGGCGTTACCCTGCCCCTCGGCCTCGGCGAGGCTCGGGATTTCACCCGCGCCCAGTTCCAGACTCTGGCCGACCAGTTTGCCCAGAAACGGGACGCCCACGAGTCCGCCGAATACGCCCTGAAAGTCGCCCGCGCCGAGCGCGACACCCTCCACCGCCGCATCCGCAACGTGCTCACCGCCTATGGGCGCGGGGTGGCCGCCCGGCTGGATGCCACCGCCCCCCTCGTCCAGACCCTGCCCCGCCTTTCCCCCCTGCCAGGCCACACCCCGGCCCGCCTCCAGCCCACCGCCGACTGGGACCCGGAGGCCCGCGCCACCCGCCTCCAGTGGCCCCCCAGCGCCGACCCCAAGGTCGCCCGCTACCAGATCCGATGGTGTTGCGGCCCCCGGTATCGGAACGCCACCCAGCGCGTCGCCCTCACCCTCGACGCCGCAGAGTTCACCGGCACCACCCACACCCCCGCCGGCCTCCCCGCCCCCGGCGACACCGCCTCCTACAAAGTCTTCGTCATCCTCGCCACCGGCAACGAACGCGGCAGCCGCCCCCTCACCATCACCAGGCCGTAAGGCGGGCGGCAGCACCTGCGGGGAAAAGAAACGCAAAGCAGAACCAGCGGGAGGAGAAGAGCCGTCCCCTCCACAGGACGCTCCCAAGCGAGTGCCGCAGGCCGTGGACTACCGAACTCCCCGCTGTCGCCGCCGCAGGCCGCCGCAGGCCGTGGACTGCGGAAGCTTGCTGCCGCTGTCGTGCTCGCAGCTCGCTGCG
>JANOAS010000401.1:0-2003 GCA_031411255.1 bacterium | reverse complement strand
CCTTTCGTAAGCGCCAACCATTTCAATCTAAGGAAAACACCACTCCTGCGGGCTTAAACGACCGGACAGCAGTGAAACGATGATGAACAAAGCACCAACAACCCACTTCCTCACAGCCCTCTGCTTCGGCCTCTCGCTTGTCACGAGCGCTGCTGCTGACGAGCCGTTCCGCCCCGAAACGGGAAAGTTCCCCCCTCTTGAAAAGGCACACTCCTACCGTGGTGAACTGGTGTTCGTGGACCATGCGAACCGCCGCGGCAGCATCCGTGTGCAGGGGTCGGGCACGTTTTTCCGCAACGACCCGCACCCTTTCGCCATGCTCCCTTACGGTGTCGTCCGTTATCACGGCGCACCGGCAGATCTCCGGGACATCCCGCTCGGCAGCGTGATGCACGTCCGGGCCTTTCTCCCGCCCGACCCGAAAATCTCCGCAGTGCCGGTGTTGCCCGTCGATAACAAAAAGATGGACGCAAACCACAATCGCGGCGCCGGCATCGCACCCGCCGAGAACCACATCCTCCTCCTCGAAGACGAGCCCAGCCATTGCCAGCGCGAGGGAATGGTCTGGAAGCTCAAGGAAGTGGACCTCAAAAATCACGAGGGCATGATCATCGCCACCTGCGAGCCGAAGCAAGGCGGAGACGGCAAGGCGACCGAGGAAAAGATGACCTTCGATGCCGCCACCCGCATCTGGCGCGGCCGCGAATGGCTCGGGATCGAGGAGCTGATCGCCGAGGGCTCGTGGCCCGCTGAAGGAAGGAAGTCCCTCGGCGGCCAGCCCGTCCTCATGGGAGTCACCTGGAAACCCACAGCGGACGGCGTGTTCACCCGCTTTCACATCTCCGACATCTGGCTGGATGACGCCGCGATGCAACGCGCCGCCCACAACCAGACCGAGACGCACAAAGCCTTCATCCGCAGCCGCTGGTTGCCCGCCTGGGTTGATGCCGTCGAGTATGGCAAATTTGGCCGCGCCACCGTAACCGCAACCCTGTTTGGCGGCATGGACGCTTCCCTCTACGCAGATTTCAAAAAGGATGTCCCCGCCATGATGAACGCAGTCGAGAACACACTGAAGCACACCCACGGTGCCTACGGACCATCACACATGGCCTCGCGGGGGTCCATCCTGGACGTCATCAAGGCACCCGGAGATGCGCCTCTGGGCAGCAGTGGCATCCAAATCCGTTTTGAAACCGACCTCATCATCGAAGGCATCCGCCCCGGAAGGCCGGTGCGCGTCTGCCCCGGCAACTGGCCCCAAGTCCAGGTGCCCCGGGAGGAATACCTCAACGATGGGTCCATCATTGATGAGCGCTTCCCGACTCCGGCCATCTTTCCAAAATACTGAGGATTCATGGACTCGGACGGAAATAAACAGCCAAAGGTCGCGCAGAATTTTCGGAATCCGGCGAGATGCGACGAGGGGGCATATCCAAGGAGATCTGTAACCGAGTCGCAACGAAGTCAGGCGCCGATCGTTCTTCAGAGGCCATCCCCTATTTTGTCGACGCTTCAATGACGCTCCTCGCCGCCACGTGCGGCGGGAGGGTGGCCGCCCACTGCTTTGCCCCGGCGGGATCTGTCTTCAGGTAGTGGTTGGCCACCTTGATGCCGGTGCCCTGGTCAAACCAGGGTTCGTTCAAATACCGGTCCACGTATGCCGCGGCCTCGGGCGCCCCCGCACGGATCTTCCGGCTGATGATGTGGGCAAACATTTGCCCGCGAAGCCTCGGCGTGGCCGTGGCAGGCAGGGCGTCGAACCACTCTTCAGCGCTTGCCATCCCCTTTGTGTAGATGAATTCATCCGCAATAACGCTCAAGTTTTTCACCGCGCCACTTTCGTCCAGCCTGGACTCCACCGTAAGCGTCACCGCCAGCACCGTCTTGAAACCCGTGCCTGCCGCCGCCCCGCCGCGTAGGGGATGGGCATGACCACGACACACGCCAAGTCCGATCCGAGCTCTTCCGCTCCCGGCCCCACTCCCACTCCCACTCCTGAT
>JANOAS010000400.1:0-5451 GCA_031411255.1 bacterium | reverse complement strand
AAGCCTGCCCAAGTGGTGGGGTCGTAGACGACTGGCTGGATCATGGCAGCCTACGATGGGGTTGAGGAGGGCTTTTGTCCAGTTTTTTCCTCAGCACCACTCATCCTCAGCTGGCTGCCTGGGAATCTGCGGAAACCCTGGTTCAGGTACTCCGCTGTGACGAATGAGCTTGACCCCAAGACTGCCTTGAATCTCATTCGTGACCGCAGCTTTCCCGGGAAAGCCGATGTCCTGTTCCGGATTGCCGGGCATGCAGGCATGGCAGGCTCACCGGCGGACGCGCTCCGCATCATCGATGAATTCCATCTGGGGGCTGACCTCAAGAATGCTTTCCTGGGCAAAATCGCCAGGAGCAATGCCGGAAAGAGCCCTGATTCGGTGATGAAACTAGTCAATGAATTGCCCCCAGGCCCTGGCAGCGCAGCCGTGAGAGCCGAACTCATGTCCTCAGTCTGGAAGAGCGACCCAAAACTGGCATGGGCGCACGTCGAGGCCCTTCCCAGTGGGCTGGAACGGGAGAATTTGCAGGCCTGCCTGATTGCCAATGAGGGTGGCAAGAATCCGGGCCAGTTCTGGAGTCTCCTTTCCGGCATCCCCTCTGCAACACGGCAGGCGGATGTGGTGGGCGGAGTCGTCGTCAAGCTTTTGGAAAAAGATCCCGCCCTGGCCGCACAACTCGCCGAGGCGGCTCCGACGCAAGAGCTTAGAATTTGTGCTGGAACCGAGCTTGGCCGCCAATGGGCGTGGAGGAGGCCAACAGAAGTGCTGGCGTATTTGCAGGCGCATCCTGATTCACCCGCTGGCGTGGCGCTGGCTCAAGGCGCGGGAGGTTCGTTGTTCGAGTCAAACTTCAACCGCACGCTGGCAGCCTTTGGGGCCGCACCGCCCCAAGTTCGCATCGCAGCCGCCGAGAGCGCCCTGCAGCGCCGCGCCTATTTCTCAGAGGAGCAGATTGACAGGCTCAAAGAACTGGCGCGAACGGACTTTTCGCCCCCGCCGCCGCCAGGGGCGCCGAAACGTTGATCTCATGCACTCCCTGGCCATCCTTCTCACCCTTTTCCAAAGCGACCGCGCGGTTCTCCCGAAGCGGAACCTGATGCGTTTTCTGCGGCAGCTGGAGGCGGAGGGGCTTCCTGTATTTGTGGGCGAGGTGGCAGGTGGGGATGTGGCGTGGTTTTTGCCAGAGGCGCCGAACGTGGTGCGGTGGCGGGTGGAGGTGGGTCAGGAAATGTGGCGAAAAGAGAACGTGATCAACTTGCTGGAGAAAGTGGTGCCGGCGGAGTACACGGCGCTGGCGTGGATCGACGCGGATGTGTGGTTTCAACGGCTGGACTGGTATGAGGCGGCGTGCGAGGCGCTGGAGCGGCACGCGGTGGTGCAGCTGGCGGACACGATCATCCTGACGGCGGAGGACGGGACGCTGGGGTCGGCGCATGTGACCTCCGGAGCGACGGGAGAGCTGGTGCATGGGGGGACGCATCCTGGCATGGCGTGGGCGGCACGGCGCTCGCTGTGGACGGAGGCGGGCGGGCTGTATGAGCGGGGAATCATTGGCGGTGGCGACACGGTGAACGCGGCGTGTTTCCTGCCCGGCGGGGGAGACCTGAAGTGGCTGGGCTACTCCGACCTGCCAGAGGCACTGGCCGCGCGAAAGGCGTGGGCGGAACGCAACGGCGGCTGCGGCCATGTGCCGGGCACAGTGTGGCACGAATGGCATGGGGACCGACGGGACCGCCACTACTCTGAGCGGCATAAATGGCTGGAGGGGCTGGATGTGCAGAAGCATCTCTGCAAGCGCGAGGACGGACTGCTGGAATGGACGGATGATGCACCCGTCGCAGTGCGCGAGGCGGTTCGCCGGTATTTCAGCCTGCGCCGGGAGGACGGGCGCACGCCTGCGTCACAGTGAGCACGAAGCCCCTGCTGACGGTCGTGACGCTCTGGCGTGGGGAGTGGACGCCCACGCACGAGGTGGTCATGGAGTGGCTGGCGGCGGAGGTTTTTCCGTCGGGCACACGGTTCGTCTGGGCTGCGGCGGAAGGCAGCGAAACGGAGGGTAAACTCTGCGGGTGGGGCGAGACTTTTTCCCGAATGGCTGATGATCGCGCGGTGGAGCTGATAGCGGTGCCCCCGAAAGTGGTCTCCGAGCCGCTGGAGAAACACACTTGGGTGGCGGGTCTCTACAACCACGTTCTGGCCGGAATCGAGAGTGGGCTGGCGCTGCTGGTGGAGGATGACGTGGTGGCCCCGGCGGGTGCGGCGGGGCGGATGCTGGAGGCGTGGGCGACGCTGCCGCCGGAGACACTGGCACTCATGGCAGCCTACCGCAGCCGCCCCAAGCCCGGGCACATCTGCGCGTGGGATGAGGCGGGGCAGTATTTCCCATGGTCTGCCACTGCCTGCCAAAGCCCGCTGGCGGCGCTGTGGGTGGGAGGGGGATTTACCCTCTACCGGACGGCGGCGGTCCAGGCTTGCCTGCCTTTGCACGTCGAGTGTCCCGCTCCACACCGGATCAACGGATGGGACCGCGTGCTGAGCCGTCGATTGCTGGAAAAAGGGGGCAAACTCTTCGTGCTGCCGAACCTGCAGGCGGAGCACCGGTGTCCCGAGGTCATGGCGCACTGCTCACAGGAGGCCCGGGTGTTGGGCAGCGTTTGAGCGATCCTCTCATGAGGAGACCGAAAAACCGCGTCTCTGCACGTGACCACCGCTTGCAGGAAGGGCGAGACTCCCTTAGATGAGGGGCCATGAAACTGACCGACGAGCAGAAGACCAGGGTGCAGGCGTGGGCGGACGAGGGCGCCACTCTGAACGAGATCCAGCACAAGCTGAAAAGCGAGCTGGGCCTCTCCCTGACGTACATGGACACCCGGTTCCTGGTGCAGGACCACAAGATCACCCTGAAACCCAGCGAGCCCGAACCCGAAAAACCCGCCGCCCCGGCCGCGCCGTCACCGCTTGACCCTTCTGCGCCCGCCGCTCCCGCCCCCGGCGGCGTGACGGTGACTGTGGACGAGATCTGCATCCCGAAGACCCTCGCCAGTGGCAAGGTGACCTTCAGCGATGGCGAGGCAGCCGTCTGGTACCTTGACCAAATGGGCCGCCTCGGCCTCGACCCCCTCAGCGAGGCCTGCCAGCCCAGCGAGGCCGATCTGGCCAGCTTCCAGCGCCAGCTCCAGACGCTGCTCCGGTAGGTGCCGGAAATTGCTAATTGAAAATTGTTGATTGCTAATTGCTAATTTTTCCAGCTGCGTGGCTCACGCGGGGGCAGCGCAGCGCAATCCGTCTCGACGTTGCCAATTTTCCGTTTCTCGCCAACCCTGAGCACGCCACTGCGACTTTCTGAAATTAGCAATTAGCAATCAACAATTTCCAATTAGCAATCTCCCCTCCCCCCAAGGTAATGTTCCCCCGCGACCTCCCGCCGCCCCCCCCCTGAAATGTCGCCTCTCTCACCAGAGTTTCTCGTCTGCGCGGCGGGGTTTGTGGCGGCGGTGGTGAATTCCATTGCCGGCGGCGGGACGATGCTCACTTTCCCGGCGCTCATGGCGGCAGGGCTGCCTCCGGTGCTTGCGAACACGACAAGCACGGTGGGCCTGTTCCTCGGCATGCCGGGCAGTGTATGGGCCTTCCGGAAGCGGCTGGCGGAATCAAAAGGCTGGCTCTGGCCGCTGGGGATCGTGAGTGTGCTGGGCGGGCTGGCGGGGGCGGTGCTCCTGCTGGCGCTTCCGGGTAAAGTGTTTGAGCGGCTGGTGCCGTGGCTGCTCCTGTTTGCCACCGTGCTCTTCATGCTGAACGGGCCCATCAACCGCTGGCTGCGCCGCCACGCCCAGCCGGATGCACCCGAGCCACAGAAGCCGCCCTTCTGGGCGCTCATCAGCCAGGCAGGAGTGGCCCTCTACGGCGGCTACTTCGGCGCGGGCATCGGCATCATCATGCTCGCCGGGCTTGGCGTCATCGGGCTGCGGGACATCAACCGGATGAACGCCATGAAAAATCTGCTGGGCGCTCTTGTGAACATCGCCGCCGTCATCCTTTTCATCGCCCGGCGGGAGGTGAACTGGCCGCTGGCCGCCTGGCTTATGGGCGGCTCCATCCCCGGCTACTACTTGGGCGCGCGACTGGCGCAGAAAATCCCGCCCGTCTGGGTGCGCGGGTTTGTCAGCGTCGTCGGCTTGGCCATTGCGGCGAGCCTCTTTTTGAAAAACTGATCCGCGCTCTCAGGAGCACATCCAAAAAAGAGGCAGCAGAACGACGAGCCGGGGCTCGACGATGCCGCGCAGCTTGCCGAGGCCGCGCCTCATGCGGGCCTTCACCGTGCCCAAGGGAGCCCCGATTTCGTCTGCGATCTGCGACTGCGTCAGCCCGGCAAAATACGCCATCTCAATCACCTGCCGCTGTTCAGCATTCAGCTCCATGACGGCGCTGCGGATGATGCCCCCGCGCTCACGGGCGCAGGTGACGTCGCTCGCGTCCGGCTGGGCGGTGGGGGTGGCGACATCGGGCTCGTTTTGCACCGCATCACGCAGCCTCGAGCGGCGCTCTTTGCTCCGGAGCCGGTCGATGGCCCGATTCCGCGCCATGCTGGCCACCCAGGTCAGCGGCTCTCCACGGCCTTCCACATAGAGGCTGGCCTTTTTCCAGATGCTTAAGAAAACCTCCTGCGACACGTCCTCCGTGTCCTGATGGTCGCGCAGCACGTGATATACGGTGGCGCGCACGATGCCTGCGAAGCGGCCGTGCAGTTCATTGAAACTTACCCGGTCCCCATTGGCGATTTTTCTCAGCAAAAGACGCTCGGCGGACTGGTCCACTGGCTGTGGGACGAGTTCCTGTTCGGCGGCGGTCAGTTCTGGGGCAATGCAATCGTTCATGATCGGCTTTGGTGGTGGTTAAGGACAGTATCACGACAGCGGGCTCAGGGCAATGGATGCCTGAAAGTTCCCGATCCATTTAAAAGTCCATCTATGCCAACATCTACGCTATCGGGACGAGATCGGATGCAAAAAATTCTTTCTGAAAAAGCAGAAATTCCGGACACGCTCGAATGGCGAATCCGGGTTTCATTTTCCCTGCTCGGGCCAGACCGGGGCGTCCCAGCCGGCAAACTGCTCCGGCTTAACGGAACGGGCACGGCCAGCGGTGCCCATCCATGTAGGGCGGTAGCCGCCAACGATGCTGATTTCGTTTCCTGGCTTGATGGCGGCCTCGGCACCGGCCGCCCAAAAACAGGCGTTCACCAGCATGCGGCGGAATCCCTCGTTCAGCAGGTCGCCACTGGCCCCGTACGTGGAGGCAAAAACGCGTCCCTCCTTTCCAGATTCACTTTTGTACGTCCGCACCCAGGCTCCGGGCATGGGCACCTTCCCCGCGTCCGCCGGCGAATCCGCCGTCATGCCCGTCAGCGGCTGGGCCATCGCGAGCACCTGGCTTCCGGCGATGGGGGCGGCA
>JANOAS010000399.1:0-16207 GCA_031411255.1 bacterium | reverse complement strand
TTTGAGCTGGCGTACCGGATGCAGACGGAGGCGGCGGATCTGGTGGACTTCAGCAAGGAATCTGCGGCGACGAGGGAGATGTACGGGATTGAAAAGGAGGAGACGCGCTCTTTTGGGTCGAAATGCCTGATGGCCCGGCGGCTGGTTGAGCGCGGGGTGAGGTTTGTGCAGGTCTACAGCGACGGGGAGTGGGATGCGCACAGTGATCTGAATGGGAATCACAAGGGGCACTGCCGGGCGACGTACCAGCCGATCCACGCGCTGCTGACGGATCTGAAGCGCACCGGGCTGATCGAGGACACGCTGGTGATCTGGGGCGGGGAGTTTGGACGGATGCCGGTCTCCCAGGGGAATGGCGGACGGGACCACAACCCGAACGGATTTGGCATGTTCATGACGGGCGCGGGCATCAAGCGCGGAGCGAGCCATGGTGAACTGGACGAGATCGGCTACCGGGCGGCGGTGGATCGTGTGTCAGTCCACGACCTCCACGCCACGATGCTGCACCTGCTGGGCATCGACCACACGCAGCTTACCTATTTCCACAACAGCCGGAGCTACCGGCTAACGGACGTGGCGGGCGAGGTGCTGCACAGCATCCTCGCCTGAACGGGCACCTACGGTGTGGTGGTGAAGCGCCCCATGAGGGTGCCGCGTGCGGTTTTTCCCTCGTGGACGTGGAACTCGCTGACGGTGGTGAAGCCGTTCGGACCGGAGCCGCCGAAGCTGAGCTTGAGGTAAAAGACTTTGCCCTGCACGGTGGCTTTGAAGGGACTGGAAACCTGCGGGATCCAGACGAAGTCCGCGTCTGCATCCGCAGAGACGCCCCTGTTCGGAGTGGATTGAAGAGTCAGTGCAAAATCGAGGTTCTCGTCCTGGCTGGGCTGGCTCAGTTTGAGTTTGATCCTGATCGACACACTAGTGGCGTTTGTGCCCGTGGCGGTGGTGCCGTTGTAGTAGTCGATTTCGCCCAGCTTGAACTCCTGCTCCGGTGCGATGAGGAAGCGATCCCCAGCAGTGAAGCGCAGGCTGTTTGGCTCCCTGGTGCCTGCAGCCGGCTCGCCCCAGGTAAAGTTCATGTTCGATTCGCCTGGGCTGAGGCTGGATTTCAGAGTGGGTGGCCCAACCGGGTCATGGAAGGATCCAGACGGATCTCCAGCGAAAAAGATGGTGCCCCACGTGCCTCCTTTGGTGTCGCTGGTGGTGTAGTGGTCAGGGTTGGTGGATTCGGCGAAGGTTTCGATGGTGTGGTTGAGCTGTTCCGAGGTCAGGGTGAGGGGCGCGGTGTATTTCTGCCACGAGCCGCTGTCGAGCCGGTACTTGAGGGTGGAGGAACCCGCCGGGTTGGGATTGGAAATTGCGAGCGTGAGGGGGAAATCTCCGTATGGGTGGAGGCCGGGAGGCGTGCTGAAAACCGGGGCCTTAAGCGGAACGGGAGTGACGATGTAGGAGTCGGACACCGGGCGGCTGTCGCTCCACTCGTCTGACAGCGTGGACTTTGCGTAGGTTGAAATCACATTGGTCGTGAGGTCGCCAGTCAGATTGAAGGGGCCGGCGTACGTGGTCCATGCCCCACCGTTGATTTTGTACATGACCACGGAGGCGCCCTGGCCGTTTGGATTGGCAATGGTGACCGGAAGCGGAAATGAACTGTAAGCGAAGGTGCCGCCCGGGGTCGAGATGACTGGGGGAAGCAGTTCGCTGGGTTTCATGATGAAAGTTTTGAACTCGGAGCTGCTGTCGAAGTAGTGCTCCGGATCAATGCTCCGGCTGTAGGCGTGGATTTTGGTGGCAGGGCTGATGGGCAGGCTGATGGGTGCCGAGTAGAACTGCCAGCTGCCCTCGTTCAGCTTGTAGTAGACTTGCGAGGAACCCGCAGGGTTCGGGTTGGAGAGTGTGAGGGTCTGAGGATACTGGGCCCTGTAGAAGGTGCTGTCCGGCAGGCTGAAGAGGGGGGGGAGCAGGGGCTGCTGGACGGAATCGCCCGCTGGTGCGCCGCCGCGGAAGCGACCGAGGCCACCAACGGAACCCTCACCGGCGAGGTCGCTGGGGGCGCGGCCCGTATCGGCATTTTGCTCAGAAAAATCCCAAACCCAGCTGCCGGTGCGGGCAAATGAAAGAGGGGTTTTTCTGGCGTCCTCCTTTACCGCCTCGGAGGCGGCGTCGTCATCAAGGACGAAGGCGCGGACTCCGTCACCGGATGATTTGACGACAAAACGCGAAGTTTTCTCGTCCCAGACCGCCCGTGCGCCGCCGGAGTCATTTGCAGCCACCGTTTTGGTGCGTGGATCGATCATGGACTCGCGGAGGCCGACGATGGTGCGTGCGTCTGCGGCCTTGGTGGTGGTCTTCAGCCGGGCAATGACCTGGTCCGGGGTGAGGCCGGCCTCGAGCCTGCCGCCTCCGGCGAGGTAGATCTGCACCGCAGAGTTGATGACACCCGTGTCGCTGCGCAGTTTGATCGTCGCACTGTCCTCGCGGACATGGGAGACGACGGCGACGCTGACGCCTGCGAGCGTGCCCAGAAGGGCCACCACGGTGACGACCTCGGCGATCGAGAATCCGAACCTCCGCCTCCCCGGGCGGGAGGCGGCAGCGGACTGCCGGGGGATGAGGTGATTGATTTTCATTTGTTTTTGGGGGGACCAGCGGGTGTGAACGGGGGGAGCATGGACAAGGTTGTTCAGTGCTGCTGGTGGGATCAGTATTGTGGTTTTTTTAAAAACTGCAATAAAAATCATAAATTATATTGCAAGGATGCGATTTTTATAATGTGAGCAATAATTTCCATACTCGACATTTTGGTCGATGCACGGTCGTCAAGGTGGTGTAATTTTGCGGGATGGCCGGGAGTCTGGCTTGCAAATGAGGTTTAGAGTCTGAAATTAGCGGTTCTGCCTCCTTCTTGAGATTCCATCCCACACCCCCGCCCAGATGACTGACGTCGACATCCCCTGTCCCAACTGCCACGAAAGCCTGGTGCTTGACCAGGAGACGTCGGGTCTGCAGGTGGTGTGTCCTTATTGTGACTCACTTGTGCAGATGCCGGTGATTCCGATTCCCGGGCCGGGCGCTTCGCCTGCGAAGGACGCCGGGCAGGCCCCGCGTGGCGGGCTGCCGACGGCGCGAGGGGCCGGGGAGAGCCCGAAATCCCTGGCGATGGAACCGAGTCCTTTGTCGCGAGTGGAGCCGCTGCCGCTGCCGCCGCCGGAACGAAGGTCGTTTGTGACGCTGCCTTCCGGCAGGGAATTCGGCGAGCTGGCGTCCGCTCCGGCTCCGGCTGTGCAGTCTGCTGAACCACCCGCAGCGGAGAGCCGCCACGCGGTAAAACCCGAATTGAGGCGGCAGTCTGCGGCTCCCACCGGGCTGGATGTGCATAAAATCGACACGAAGGGGCTGATTCCATTTCCCTGCCCGTCGTGCGGCCGGAGCGCCTGGGTGAAAAAAAAGCAGACCGGTGATGTGATTGAGTGCGAATCCTGTTCGGCTGAGGTGACGGTGCCGGATGTGGAGAAGGGGGAAGTTTCCCAGGTGGTGAAGGCTCCGCCCGCGGGGAGGGGGCAAAAGGCGGTGCTGCCCACGCAAAAGGGCCTGCTGGGGCGACTGCCGAAGGAGAACATCCAGACGCCCAAGGAAGTGCTGGACCACCTCCACAAGTCTGAACTGCCTGCGCCGCGCAGCCTGGAGGCGGCGCCCAATCCGCACCTGCCTGCGCGGCGGGCTGTCGACGCGGTTGCGCCTGCCGCCTTTACGGGACCGGCGGGAACGGCTGAGAGGTGGGAGGCGGGGTTCACCGGGGCGGAGCAATCCAAGAGCCGGCCGATGACCCCGGAGAGAAAGCTGAAGCTGGCTCCGAAGGGGGAGTATGATGCTGATGCCGAAGCTGTGGGACAGTGGGGCGTGGACCAGGAGGCGGCGGAGGTGCGGCGCCGCCGGAACCGCAGGCTGATGGTGGCGGGCATCGTGATCGCCCTTCCACTGGTGGCGGGGCTCCTTTACCAAACCCTGAGCGGCATGTGGAGCACGCATCCGGTGGCTGAGTCGAAAGCGGCGGGTGCAGCGAGGAGTTCAAGTGATGAACTGGAGCAGGCGCAGGCCGTGCTGAAGCAGTTTGTGGGGGCGAAGACAATCGGGCAGCTGGCCGGGCTGGTCCGGCACCCTGAGGTGACGGTGCCGCGGATGGAGGCCTGGTATGCGAAGGTTCCGGCCGAGGCGTTGACGGTGCGGAGTCTGCGCTCCAGCATGCAGGCGGCGGTGTCGGGTCAGACCAGGTTCGTGCTGGTGGGGGCGGAGTTCGGTGACTTCAAGACGCGGGAGATGGCGATGACGAAGGTGGACGGGAAGTACCTCGTGGACTGGGAGAGCTGGGCGGGCTGGTCCGAGGTGACGTGGAAGGAGTTCCTCACGAAGGATGAAGTGGCCGGGCCGTATGACTTTCCGGTCTGGGTGCAGGTGGACAACTACTACAACGGCGGGTACAACAACGAGGAAAAGTTCTTCTGTTTCAAGCTGGTGGATGTGGAGAACTGGGCGAGCTGCTGGGGCTACTGCGGCCTGGATGACCTGGCGGGCAAGGACCTGATGAGGATACTGCGCAAAAAGGCAGGGGAGCGCGGAGCGGCGAACAAGCTCGCGATCCGCGCCATCCTGAAACTGCGCCGGGAGGCGCAGGGGGTGGGCAAGAACCAGCTGTGGATCGATGCGGTGGTGGCGGACGGCTGGGTGCGGGAGTAGAGCAATCGCCCGTTCTCAGACGGCGGATGCGGCCTTGACCTGGTCGCGGCGTCCGTCGGCGTAGGCGCCGAAGACGGCTTTGATTTCATCGCGCACGCGGCGGAAGACGGCGAACTGTTCTTCCTCTGTGCCAGTGGCGTGGGCGGGATCGTCGAAGGGCCAGTGGTGGCGGTTGAGCTGGCCCGGGAAAAGGGGGCAGGCTTGGTCGGCATTTCCACAGACGGTGATGACGGTCTCGACGTTCTGGTCGAGGAATTCGTTCATGTGCTTGGAATGATGGCCGGAGGCGTCGAGGCCGATTTCCGCGAGGGCGCGGATGGCAAGCGGGTGGACGTAGCCGGCGGGCTTGGACCCGGCGCTGGCGACGGTGAAATCCGGGCCGAGGTCCTGGCGGAGGATGGCTTCGGCGAGGTGGGAGCGGCAACTGTTACCGGTGCAGAGAATGAGGATGAGAGGCATTGGGAGGATTACGGATTTGGGATTGTGGAATGCGGGATGGTCGGAAATTGCTAATTGCTAATTGCTAATTGGTTTGGCGGGGGGCGCGGAGAGTGTGATTGAGAGGGATGGCGATGAGGGCGCCGAGGATGGGGGCGGTGAGGTAGATCCAGAGGTGGGTGAGGTGGCCGCTGGCGAGGGCGGGGGCGAGGGAGCGGGCGGGGTTCATGGAGGCGCCGCAGACGGGGCCGGCGAACATGGCTTCGAGCGCGATGACGGCCCCGATGGCGAGGCCTGCGGTGATGCCTTTTTCCCTGGCCCCGGTGGAGACGCCGAGAATGGAGAGCATGAGGATGACGGTGAGCACGACCTCGAAAATGAAGCTCTGGGATTCTGGGCCTGAAGGCAGGGTGGCGCCGAGGTGGGTGGCGTCCGCCGGGAAGAGGAGGCGGAGAAGGAAGCTGGCGGCGAGGGCTCCGACGGCCTGGGCGGCGAGGTAGCCGGGCACTTCGCGCCACGGGAAGCGGCGGGCGGCGGCGAAAGCGATGGTGACGGCGGAATTGAAATGAGCGCCGCTGACATCGCCAAAAACGTAGATGAGGGCGGTGACGACGAGGCCGAAGGTGAGGGCGATGCCGGGATGGCCAATGACGCCGCCAGAGCCGGCATTGACGACGATGGCCCCGGTGCCGGCAAAGATAAGGGCGAAGGTGCCGAGGGCCTCGGCGAGGAGTTTTTGCCGGAAGGTGGGCGCGGAATCCATGGAGCGGCTCAGGAGGGGATGAGATTGAGCAGCGGCGCGGCGCGGCGCGGGGCGGGGGCGCAGCAGCTGGAGCCTGAGCAGCAGGAGCCGGAGGCGTCTGCGAGGCCGGGCGGCAGGCAGATGTCTTTGGCCAGGCAGTCGGTGTGCTTGGTGGTGAGGCGGAGAACGACGGCGGCGGGGGTGACCTCCCAGCTTTCCACGGGGTATTGGGAAATGAGGAGGTCTTCGTATTCGAGTTCGACCGGCACGCTGTCGTCGGGCAGGAAGGAGGAGGCTTTGGCGAGGATGCCGGACATTTTTCCGGTGGCCAGGCGGTGATCGTCGTCCGGGCCGACCCAGATCTGGAGCTGGCAGGTGGCGGTCTCGTGCAGGCGCCCGCCGCAGTCGAGGAAGGTCTTTTTCACCAGGCCGATCTCGGTGATGTGAAAGGAGACGGGAACACTGCCCCCGCCAGGCAGGAGGAGGTGGAAGGGCAGGGTGGGGTGGGCGGAGAGGAGGTCTTTGAAATCGCGAAGGGTCATGGCGGTGGATCAGTGGGCGGTGGAAAGTAGGGTGGCGAGCTTTTTAGGTCCGGGGCAGCAGCTGCCATCGCGCCGGGCAAGGCGCTTGCGGGCGCGGGTGCGGTCGGTGCGCAGGGTGCGGTCGCTGGCGAGGGCGGAGGCAAAGTGGTCGCTGAGGGACTGAAGGAGGGGGCGGAACTCTGCGGCGACACGGTAGTAAACCCAGCGGTCGCAGCGCTCGCTCTCCAGCAGGCCGGATCGGCGGATGACCTGAAGATGGGTGGAAACGGTGGACTGGGGCAGGGCAAGGATGTCGGCGATCTCGCAGACGCAGAGGGCTTCATCGAGCGCAAGACCGATGATGCGCCAACGGGTTTCGTCGGCGAGGGCCTGGTGGAACTGGATGAGGGACTGCATGAGGCGGGAGTGGTAACGGGGAAAACCGTATCGGGAAATGCCGATATGGCAAGAGGCAATGAGCGGAAATTTTGGCAGGATGATTGAGGGCAGGATGATTATTGGGGGCGCGGCGGAGGCGGAAACGGGGAGAAATGAGTGGCGGACTTTTTTTGAGAAAGGGAGTTGCGGGATTTACTTTGTGAAGCAAAGTATGCGGTCATGAGCGAACTGAATGAGAGCGCAGCGGAGCATCTGCAGGTGATCCGGCAGTTGATGGAACGGGCGACGGTGTACCGGGCAGTGTCGGTGCCTGGGGCGCTGGTGGGCGGGGTGATGGCGCTGGGGCTGGGGGCGTGGCAGTCCTGCCGCATGGACAAACAGGGATTGATGTTCAACGCGCACATGGAAGCGCGGGAGTTCTTCTGGCCGTGGATTGTGGTGTTCTTTGTGGCGGCGATCCTGAACGGTTGCATGCTGAAGCGAGAGGCTGACCGGCGTGGGGAGGCATTTTTTTCGTCTGGAATGAAGATGGGGCTTGGGGCTCTGCTTCCGCCGCTGGGCATTGGTTTTGCGATCAGCGTACTTTTCCTGCCCATGGGTGTGAGTCCGCTGGGTACTGCCGTGGTTTGGATTCTCTGCTACGGGCTGGGGCTGCACGCCACCGGCGGCTTCGCGCCTCGCTCGATCAAGCTGCTGGGCCATGCATTTATGGCCGTTGGAACATCGCTTGTGCTGCTCTGGACGGGGATCGCATGGTTCGCCCCGAATAGTACTGTGGTGCAATGGATCACCGGCCCGGTTTTGATGGCTGGAGTCTTCGGCCTGCTGCATGTGGTTTATGCGGCGGGGGTGTGGGTGCGTTCTCGAAAGAAGGCGGCATGATTGATTTTTCCCAGCTGGACAAGGTGATCCATGAACGGGGGCGGCTGTCGATCATGTCGCTGCTGGCGGCGCGTGCGGAGTGGTCGTTTCAGGAGCTGAAGTCCGAGCTGAAGATGAGCGACGGGAATCTGATCACGCACCTGCGGACGCTGCAGGAGGCGGGCTACCTGGAAATGGAGAAGGAGGGCCGGGTGACGACGTGCCGTCTGACGAAGGCGGGGCGAAAGGCCTTTGACGGCTATGTGGCGGTGCTGGCCCAGGTGGTGCAGCAGCACAAAGGGTGAGTTTTTTTGAAAGAAAACTTTGCGACACAAAGTAACCATTGGAGACGTAATCAAAGATCTGCGGAATCAACAACGAACCCAGGTGCGACGCAGCGCGCCGATGATGAACGATATGAAAATCACGCTGGCCCGGCACTACGGGCTTTGTTTTGGAGTGCGCGATGCGCTGAAGAAGACGAAGGAAGTGGCGGCGGCTGGCCCGGTGACGATCCTGGGGCAGCTGGTGCACAATCCTGTGGTGACGGAGCAACTGGCGGCGCTGGGAGCGCGCGAGGGGAGGCTGGAGGCGCCGGGGAGCGCGGGGACGGGGGCGGTGGTGATCACGGCGCACGGGGCGGCGGACCGGGACCGGGCGGCGTGGCGCGAGGCGGGGCACCGGGTGACGGACACGACGTGCCCGCTGGTGGCGAAGGCGCACACGGCGCTGGCGCGGCTGGTGGCGGGCGGGCATTTCCCGGTGGTGATCGGCAAGCGCGGGCACGTGGAGGTGCGCGGGCTGACGGGTGACTTTCCCCAGGCAGTGGTGGTGGAGGGAGAGGCCGACCTGGAGGCGGTGCCGCAGGTGGAAAAGATCGGCGTGATTTCCCAGACGACGCAGCCACTGGAGCGGGTGAGGTGGCTGGTGGCGCGGCTGCGGCAGTTGAGGCCAGGGGCGGAGGTCGTCTTTGTGGACACGGTGTGCCAGCCGACGAAGGACCGGCAGTCCGCCCTGGAGGAGCTGTGCCGGGAAAATGAGGTGGTGATCGTGGTGGGCGGGCGCAACAGCAACAACACGCGGGAGCTGGTGGAAACGGCGCGGAAGCTTGGCGCGAGGGCGCACCATGTGGAGGGCCCAGGGGACCTTGAGGAGGACTGGTTTGACGCCGTCGAGAGCGTGGGCGTGACGGCGGGCACCTCGACGCTGGAGGAAAGCGTGCGGGCGGTGGTGGCTGCGCTGGAGGTAATGCGGGTACGGGAACAGGCGCTGGCGTGCTGACCACTGCGGTGATGAATCACAGCAATCGCGCAGGGCCTATGGCAGGCCCCGACCCAGCATGGGAAGGGGCAGGCAGGCAGGAGGGAGCGGAGAGGGAAGCGCGTGGACGGCTTCCCGTCTTCAGCGCCGCGCCTCCTCTCTCCCTGCTGCTCCGGGATTACTTTTTGAAGGCCGCATCGTCCGGTTTGCCGCCGCTCTGCAGGTAGGCCAGCAGGTCGAGCACTTCGTCCGGATTCATTGAATTCAGAAGGCCGGGGGGCATCATGGAAATCGGGTAGACTTTGTTCGTGGCGACGTCGTCCTTTTTCACCTGGGTCAGGTCGGTGGGGACGAGAGGGTTCGCGGAAATGGTGAGGATGCCGTTTTCCTCGCCGACGATGCGGCCGACGAGCACACCGCCGTCCTTCTTCTCGACCATGCGGGTCTCATACTGGTCGCTGATCACCTTGGAGGGATCCACGATGTTTTCGACCAGGTCACGGATGGAGTAGCGGCTGCCGGCACCAGTGAGGTCGGGTCCGACGCCGCCGCCGTCCACGCCGAAGCGGTGGCAGGTGAGGCAGAGGCCGGAGGCGAACATGTCGCGGCCATTTTCAAAGTTGCGCCCATGGAGTTTCCCGCCGGTGAGGGCGACCACGCTGTCCACGGTGTAGTTCTGGCCGGGGCCCTTCGCGGGTTTGAAATTGGCGGCGACGACGGCCTGTTTTTTCGAGAGTTCGTCCAGGGCGGGGCGCTCGGCCTCGGGCATGGCGGCGAGGGCGTCCTTGCGGATGTGTTCGATGAAGCCGCCGAGGCTCAGGCCGCCCTTCCACGTGCTGGTGGTCTGGAACCAGGAGAAGTAGGTCTTGCGCAGTTCCGGGGTCCAGCCTGACTTGGCAATGCGCAGGCAGTACGCGTACCAGATGGACTGCTTGACCGGGCGGCTGGCGGCCACTTCGTCGGCGGCCTTGCCGTAGCCGGCATTCCGGGCGAGCAGGGCGTCGGTGGCGATGGCGGTCTGGTCATCGCGGGCGATGCCCATGAGCTGGACTGTCTTGGCGACGACCCTGGGCGAATCCAGGTAGCAGAGCAGTTCGCAAAGCTGGTGGTTCAGGTCGTTCCTGGCGGCGGGGTAGAAGGCGTCGAACTTGCCGGCGAGCCGGGCGGCGGTGGCGGCGTCGGGTTTGCCCAGGCGGATGAAGGCGAGGCCGTAAACGCGGACGATGGCCAGCTGCTGGTCGAGGCTGGCTTTGGCGAAATCCAGCCGGTCGAGCGCGGCGAGGACGGCGGGCTGGAACTCGGGCTTGCCGCCTGTGCGAGCGAGGGCGAGGGCGCCCTCAATGGTGGCCCAGGGGTTTGTCTCCGAGCCAAGCCGGCTGATCCAGGAATCTGCCGGCACGCGCTCGATGGCGGTGCGGGCGGCCCAGCGCAGGTAGCGGTCCGGGCTGGCGAGGGAGGGCCAGCATTTTTCCGCCACGGTGGCGGGGTTCGGGGTGCCGGTGTGGAAGGTCTCCAGCGCGCGGCGCAGCGTCATGCCGTCCTGGATGGGCTCCGGCGCGGCGGGGGCGGTGGACTCCTTGCCGGTGTAAGTCACGCGGTAGAGGGCGCTTTGATTTTTCCGCCCGCCGATGGCGAAATACATGGCACCGTCGTTGGGATTGATGACCACATCCGTCAGCGACAGGGCTTTGGCGGAGAGGAACTCCTCCTGAGTGGCCCGGTAGCCCGCCCCTTCCGGAGTCGGGTGGATGGCATACATGGTGGCGTAGGTCCAGTCATTGGCGAAAAAGGCGCGCTGGTATTTCGCGGGGAATTTCGCACCGGTGCCGAAGGTCACGCCCGTCGGCGAGCCGGGGCCGATGTCAGCCAGGGGCGGGAGGGCGTCCGGGATGCCGGTGGGCTGGTTGCCGGAGCCGGAGCGCCAGCCAAACTCCGAGCCGCTGGTGACGTGGTAGATGCGCGTGGGGCGGTACCAGGGCAGGCCCATGTCCCACTCCATGTCGGAGTCGTAGGTGAAGAGTTCCCCCTGGGCATTGAAGGCGATATCGTAGTGGTTCCGGAATCCGTAGGCAAAAAGGTCCCATTTTTTCCCGTCAGGGTCGGTGGCCACGGTGTAGCCGCCGGGGGCGACGATGCCGACGGCGTGGCCACGCGGGTCCCAGTAGCGGGGGACGAGGAAGTCATCGCCCCAGGCACGGGCGGCGCGGCTGTTGTCGAGCGGCTCGACGAGCTTGGTGTGGTTGCCACACGCGATGAGGAGGGATTTTCCATCCGGCGAGAGCACGATGCCGTGCGGCCCGTGCTCGCCGCCGCCCTCGATTTTACGTAGGAAGGTCTCCTCGTCATACTGGTCGTCGCCATCGGTGTCGCGCAGGCGGTAAAGGCCGTGCTCGCCCTGCTCGTTGTCGATGACGTAGAGGCTGTTGAAGGCGTAGAGCAGGCCGTGCGCTCCGCCGACCTTGGTGTTCAGCTTCTCGACCTTGATGCCCTCGGTCGTGCTTGTAGCGGGCAGGACGGAGCGGTAGAGGCCGCCGTACTGGTCGCCGGCGACCAGGCGGCCCTTGTTGTCGAGGGTCAGGGAAACCCAGGATCCCTGCTCGGCCTTGGGCACAGTGTAGAGGAGGTCGACTTTGAAATCGGGGAGGACCTTGATGTCCTCCGTGCCGGGGACGGTGGTGCTGCCGCCGCCCTTGCGGGCATTGCCGAGCACTTCGCCCCACGGGGCGATGCCGTGCTTCCCGATCACGAAAACCGGGGCAAACGTCTGGCTGCCGGGCGCGGCCCATGTCCACTCCGGGCCGGATTCGATAACGGTCTTGTTTTTCGGCCCCGCCTGCAGCGTCAGCTGGGCCAGCAGCCCGGCGGTGGAGCCTTCGTTGGAGGCCTCAATGCGGATTTCGTTCTTGCCGGGTTTGAGGAATTTCACCACGTCGGCCTTGCCGGGAGTGTTCCACTCGTCGCCCTGCATGACGGCCTGGCCGTTGATGAACGTCTTCTGCGTGTTGTCGCAGGACACGACGAGCGGGGCGGTCTTGATCTCGCCGGTCACTTCGAATTCAAGGCGGAAGGTGGCCTTCTCTCCGTTGCCGGCCTGTTTTTTCGTCCAGATCCACTGGGGAACGGCCCCGGCGGGCGCGACGAGGAGGGCAAGGGCCAGCGCCTGGAGCGCCGGAGCCATGAGTCTGGGGGAATGCGGAGTCGTGGTCTTCATGAGGCCGCCCAGAGTAGCGCGCCGGACGGAAAATCAAGCGCCGGGCGGTCTAGGGAAAACGCCGAAGGGGCGAAAAAAATCTGAAAAAAGTCCAAGAAAGCTTGTCTGCCGGGCGTCTTTATTGCTAAGAACTAAATAGACGACGCCTTTTCTCCACCTGGCCGGATTTTTTAACCCGGGTCTGTGTGGATCCGGGCGGTGCGACGCGCAGGGTTCCAGATTTCAAACCTCTGGTGGGCCCCCTGCACGGGGCGCTGCGGACGGGTGGGGAAGGGCGTTGATCGTTTTTCCCGCCGGCCTCTGCCGGGCGGGGGAAAAAGGCGGCGGACTACATGCCGAGGAGCTTGCGCACGGCGTCCACGCTCAGGTTTGCCACCGGGATCTCGTGGCCCAGGGTGTCGTGGTTCGGCTTCCAGCCATCGCCGCGGACGTCGATGTAAATCGGATTGTGGTAGGCGCAGGGGCGCATTTTTCCCTGGGCGCTGGAGCCGTAGAGCGTCTCCATGGTGGCGTGTTCGTTGATGGCGACGACGATGAGGTGGGCGTCGGCGGTCAGCTCGACGGGGAGGACCTGGTCGAAGACGACGGGGCCGGAGGCGGTGAAAAACTGCGGGTGGCTGGCGCGGGTGAAGTTGTACTTCGGGTCCTGGCGTCCATTCACGAGGACCTGCACGCGGTCGATGGTTGTCCAGTCCGGGCACTGCACTTTCACAGCCAGGCTCACCTTGCCATCCTGGCTGGTGATTTCATCCCCAGGGCGGGCCGCGCCGCAGGAGACGGTCAAAAACGGGGCCGTGGTCATGACGGTGTGGCCGGATTTTGCCTCGCGGGAAATGGCGCGCCAGTCGATTTTCGCCGGGTCATCCGTGGCGGAGGCAAAGTAGCAGCGCCAGCCGCCCACGCCGTTGCCCCAGACGGTGTGCGCGTCGGCCACGGCGATGGAGCGCAGACGGTGCCCCTGGTTCAGGAGCTGGAGCCAGATGAACTCCCGGATGTACTTCACCCTTTTGGCAAGGGCCGAGCCCTTCACGGATTCCAGCCGCCACGGTTCGCTGGCGAGGATGCCCTCGTCGATGAAATTTTCGATCTCCCAGCAGTCGACGTACTGCCCCACGCCGACGAACCCGCCGTCAGCCAGGCCGTCCTTGTTTTTGTCGTTAAAGTCCTGCTCCATGTCCGGGTGGTTCACCTGGATGTAGCGGTCGGGATCGGGCTTCTGCCAGTCACGCAGGGTGATGGCGGTGATGCGCGGGTCGTTCACCCAGACCGGAGCGCCGTTGTCCTGTTTCCCCGGCTCCGGGGTGAAGGGGAAGGAGTTCAGGTGCTGCCCGCCCCCGGTGCACTCCAGGCCGGAGACGGTGGAGAGCCACGGGCTGAGGCCGAGTTTTTCGATGAACGGTGCCCAGTCGAAGAGGCGGTTGTGCTCCGTGGTGGGGGCAAACTCGATGTGCTCGGCAGCCAGGTTGATCAGGCGGTCGAGGGTGCCGCAGGTGTTGTCGCCGCTGGGGGTGGAGTGGTTGTGGAAATCCGCCGAGATGTAGCCAATGGTGTCCACCTGGCGCTTCAGGATGCCGGATATGGAGGCCGTTTTTCCCTCCGCGAGGTCGATCTCCTGCTCGAGGTGGCTGAACTCGATGCCGCGGGTGACGACGACTCTGTATTTCCCGCGGGGCAGGGGCACGCGGAAGCTGCCCGTCTCCGAGTGCCACTGGTCCAGGCAGCCGTGGGCGCGCTGCATGGGGCCGAGCACGGGTGTGGGCGTGCCGTCGAGCGCGAGGAACTGCGCCTTGCACGGGGTGGAGCGGCCCTGCTCGTCCTTGATGTCGAACGTGACGGCGGACTGGGCCGGGAGTGGCGGCAGGGTGGGGGACTCGCCGGGATTGAGGGTGAAGCGCACCGCGTCGCGTCCGGCGTCCTGCACCGTGGCCTGGACCGGAGCCACCAGGGCGGTCGTGATCCGGCCCTGCGCGTCCGGATAGGCCGGCACCTCCTCATCCGTGCCGAAGGCCAGCTGGACCACCGCGTGATCGACCGGGGTGCCGTCAGCGGCGGTCAGCGTGAAGGTGGTGGGCTTTCCACCCGGCAGGATGCGTCCGTAGGCCTCTGCGGGTGAATGCCCCACCGCCAACTCGCGCGTGAGCACTTTTTCCTTGCCCGGGGCCAGGGTGGACTCGTTCGGCATGTCCTGCGCCGCGTAGCCCGCGTGGTCGGCGGGGTCGATGGCATCCGCCCACCGGATTTTCCCGGCTTGGCCGATCTTGGTGAAATTCGTCCACTTGTCCGCCGTGGTGACGGTCACCTTTTGGTCGCCCTCGTTTTTCAGCTCCGTCCGGATGTGGACCAGCGCCTCCCCGTCCCGCAGGGTGTAAGTGTGCCGCCTGGAGACACCCCCGCCGACCGCCGCCGTGACCACCGTCTCGATGACCGCCTCCCCGTCCGAGCCGTCCTTCACGATCCGCACCCACGAGACCGCCCCCTTTTGCGAGCAGGGGCAGAAAATGGTGAGCTGGTCATTCATCGCATCCTTGAAGGTCAGGTCATAAAGGCACCCCGGCGTGATCCCGTCCGCTCCGTAAAAGGTGGACATGTTCGCCCGCCGGTTCACCAGATTTCCCGAGATCGTCGCGACCACCACGTCATTGCGCAGGACAAAGTCCCCCACAATCCCATCCGCCTCCTTCCCCTGCGGCAGCTCCCCGAGCCGGCTGGCGGTGACTTCAAAGGCCTCAGGCCGGGCCTGCACAGCAGCCGCAGCAGCGAGGAGAAAGAGGAGTGGGCGTTTCATCATGAGAGCGATCATGGAAGCAGGAGCCGTCAGGGGGCAACCTGAAAGTGCTGCCCGCGCGTGCGGGATTTTGAGTTCCTGAGCCCTGCGGCCAGGAAAAAATACGGACGCGTGCGCAGCCTGCTCCGGGCCGGAGCCATCGTGCTCAAGCCGACTGTCAATCCCGCCGTGACCTGCCCTTGGAAAGTGGTGCGGGTTTTGCCTCCGGTTCACCCGCATTCGCGCAACACGCCTCGCTGTCCGAGCTTGTGCCCCGAACGCCGCTCCCTGTTTCGGCGCCTCCGCAACCAGCGCCTTGTGCCGACACGACAGTCGGCCGTGCTCCCATGCCTGCTTCGCTGCCCTCGTCGGGGCACGCCTGCGGGTGAACCGGAGGCAAAACCCGCACCACTTGGGCGAAAACACATCCTGAGACGCGCCCGCCGCCGCACCAAGGCCGTCGGGGCGTCCCTCCCCCCGCGAAAACCGGGCCGCCCCCTCCCGTCCAATCGCCCGTCCCGCCCAGCCCGCACAAAATTTGGCGCTCCACCTGTCGGATGCGCCCCACCACGGGGAAAAAGCTTTCCCCTCATCGCCCCAGCCCGCTCGCGCCAACTGAGGCTCAACCCTCTCCGGCCTCCGCCGCGAATCGTTCAACCAGGATTAGCATTGGGGCCCTGCCCAATGCTAACCTAAGTTGTTAGGCCACAAATCAATCATGCTCGATGTCTCCCATCCGTAATCCAATCCGGGTGCTGGCGACTCGGTCGTCTCGCAGATCGACACGCAGAACCCAGAGTGGAACAACGATGAACTCCTTGTAGCAGAAAAACGTGCGCGCGGTGTGCCGCTGTCCGTCCTCCGATGTCACCTCGCGTGACTCCGTAAAGACACCCTTCTGGTTCACGATGCTGTTTGCTTCCTTCCATGTCATGCCGGCACGCACTTGCTTCCATGCCGCTGGCGGGCGGCCAAAGATGGCGAGCAGAACCGCCAGTGCCACGAAAGCGATGAGGAATTTTCGGGAGCGTGCCATGTGGCCTAACGTCGAGGTGTGGCACCGGCTACCGGGAGCGCCACTCCGCAACAGGGTTAAGGGCTGTAGTCAAGAGGGTCATTTCGACTCGGGGCGGGTAGCCGGTTGTCCACCACCGTCTTGTGTGCGCCCAGCATGGGCGCAGTCCAAATGGGGTTCAAGTCCCCTGTATGAAAACCAGAAACCATGAAAATGAATAGACAAATACCAGCAGAAGTCAAGGAGTTGCGGGCGACCGCTG
>JANOAS010000398.1:0-19152 GCA_031411255.1 bacterium | reverse complement strand
GCCGGACACATCCTCAAACTGCGGGCGCTGGCCCACAGCGCGGGAGAGCGCTGGGCAGGGCTGTGGCGCGGAATTGTAACTCAAAAATCAACGTGATGTTGCAAAATCAGCATGATGTTACATGAATTCACGGTCGCACCCGTAAAGCAACTACCATTTCTTTATTCCTGGCAAACCTGGAATGCCTGGTTGTTACATGATTTAACGGTCGCACCCCGGCGAATCCAGCGACTCCAGCTTGAGCGGGTGTCCGGGCGCACTTCGGATGACGAGAGTGATACCAGCGTCCTCTTCGTAGTTTGCCATTTCCTGTGAAATTTTCAGCCGCGCGGACTCCGCCTGTGCCTGCACCAACTCCCCTTGCAGCTTGCCAGCGTGTGCCTGCCGGTCCACACGCTCGAACCGTTTGAACTTTGGTCCACCGCTGCCTTTCGCCGTGTAAGGCTTCGGAGCCGCACGGCTTGAATAGTCAAGATGCCGCAGCGCGGCTGGCTGCTCTGCGGGCATGTTGATTTACGGGCGGCGGTCCAAAAACAAACGACGCTCGCTGATAACGCGCAGCACGTCGTTTGTCATGAGGTTTTTCTTATCGTGCAGGAGTATATCCTTGATACTCTCCTCGCAGACACGGCTGATTTCGGCGAAGCTCAACCCCTCCGCTGCGGCGGCCAGTTTGGCGTAGCCCAGCCGGGAGCTTTTCTGCCCGGCGAGCCGTTCGCGGAAGGTGCGCTCGACAAGCTCCGTGTTGGGCAGGCCAAGTTCGATGAGGTCATCGAATCGACGATACAGCGCACGGTCGAGCAGGTGGCCATGATTCGTGGCTGCGATAATGACACTGTTGCCGCGATGGTTCTCAACGAAGACGAGGAAGGCGTTCAGCACCCGGCGCATCTCGCCGACATCGTTTTCCGAGCCGCGGGCGATGCCGATGGAGTCGAACTCATCGAAGAGATACACCGCCCGCGTCCGCTCCACGGCATCGAAAATCATCCGCAGTTTCGAGGCCGTTTCGCCGAGGTAGCGGGTCATCAGGCTCTCCAGTCGAACGATGAAAAGCGGCAGGCCCAACTCCCCGGCAATGGCAGAAGCCGTAAGCGTCTTCCCGCATCCTGGCGGCCCGGTCAGCAAAAGCGTCTGCCGGGGACGAAGGCCATGGGATTTTAGTTTCTCCAGCTGCCGTTGCTCATTCAGCACCCGTCGAATGTGCGTGCCCGCAGCATCATCCAAAATGAGATCAGACAACCGGGCCTCGGGCTGGCGCACCGTGAGCAAGTCAGCCACTTCGCCTTGGGGCTGCGCGATGTGCAGAAGGTTCGCACGGGCATCGCGCTGCGATTCACGAGCGCGGGTCTTCTCCACGATGTCGCGCAAATCCCGCGCAAGGTCAGCGTGCCCTTTTCGGGCCTCCGCAGCCGCCAGCTGAAGCCCGACCGCGTAAAACCGGGAGTCATCGCCATCGGCGTGACTTTGCAGGAGAGCTTTAAGCTGAGCAGCACTGGCCATCGGTTTGTGATCGAATATGAAAAGTTTGCAGGCAGGGGACGGGATGGACATCTAAACCCGTTCGCAATACCAATCAAGCCACCATCGGCTTAACCATCGTTGGTCTTGCCCCCATGCAGCAGCAATGCGGCGGGGCGCGAGGGAGGATGGCTCCGCGTTTACCCCAGAGCGCCGCTGCGGACGTGGTGGATTTTTGCCCCGGCGAGGGAGTCGTCCATCCAGTCGAGGTGGGTGGTGGTGATGAGCTTCTGGGAGCCGGGGGGGAGGGCGCGGAGGAGGGCGTTGCGGCGGTGGGGGTCGAGTTCGCCGAAGACGTCGTCGATGAGAAGGAGGGGCGCGGTTTGTTTCAGGTCGGCGAGGAGGCGGGCCTGGGCGAGCTTGAGGGCGAGGGCGATGGTGCGCTGCTGGCCCTCGGAGGCGAAGCGGGCGGCGGGGGCTTCGTTGAGGTGGAGGGCGAGGTCGTCGCGGTGGGGGCCGGCGACGGTCATGCGGCGGCGGAGTTCCTCATCCCGCGTGGCGGCGAGGGCGGCGGCGAAGTCGTCGCCGGCGGAGGGCTCGTAGACGAGGGAGAGGACCTCGTCCCGCCCGCTGACGAGGCGGTGGGCCTCGGCAGCCCAGGGCTGGACAAGGGAGGAAAGCTCCCGCCGGTGCTGTGTGAGGCCTGTGCCGTGGCGGACGAGGACGGCGGTGTAGGCCTCGATCTGGCGCCAGTCGGGCCGGTCGTCCTTGAGCAGGCGGTTGCGGGCGCGGAGGGCTCTTTCATAGGCCAACAGCTCGGCGCGGTACTCGGGAAAGGCCTGGGAGCCGAGGAAGTCGAGGTAGCGGCGGCGGGGCTCGCCGGAGCCGCGCACGAGCTGGAGGTCTTCATTGCCCATCCAGACGATGAGACCGCTGGCGGCCAGGTAGTCGGCGGTGCGCTTGACGGGCTCGCCATCCAGGCGCAGCTCTTTTTCCCCGGCCTGGTGGACGTAGTGGAGGCGGCGCTCGTCGAGGTCGCCGGAGAGGCCGAAGCCCGGGGCGCTGAAGCGGACGAGTTCGGCCAGGGTGGTGGTGCGGGGGCTCTGGAGGCGGAGGAGGACGCAGACGGCCTCGAGGATGGAGGTCTTGCCCTGGGCATTGTCACCAATGAAGAGGGTGGCTCCCGCGCCGAGGTCGCAGGCGAGGGCGGGGAAGCAGCGGAAATCCCGCAGGCGCAGGGAAAGAAGCATTGTCGGCTTACAGATCGTCCGGCTGGTCGACGACGAGGACCCAGTCGCCGTCGCCCTCGCTGTTGCGCTCTGGGGAGGAAAATTCGGTCACGCCGTCGACCGGGGCGTGGTTGCCATTGGTCGGGTCAAACCAGCGGACGCGGCCGGAGACGGTGATCTTGAGCGTGCGGGGGGAGGGCACATAGGCGACCAGCAGCTTCCCATCCGCCGTGGCGGCGGCGGTGACGAAGTCGTCCCCGCCGGGCGTGGAGCCGTCATTGTAGGTGCCGAGCCCGTCGGTCACGTACTTGTGGGCGTGGTCCGGGACCAGCTCGAACCACGGCTTGTTCCGGAGAAATCCGGCAAGGTGAAAGAGGTGGCGGGCTCCCTTTGCGTCCATCTCCTCCTCCCAGCCCTTGCTGAATTTCCAAATGGCGCCGTGCCCGTAGGCCTGGCCGCAGGCTCCGGAGAGCATGGCCCACCACGCCTGGCGGCGGATTTTGGACGGGGGCGCCTCGTGCTCGCCCTCGTAGCAGGACTCGACGAGGAAGAACGGCTTCCTGGGTTCGCGGAGAAAGTCCACGCGGCAGTTGCGGTAGACCTGGAACTGCTTTGTCCAGGCGCCCTGGTGGGCGGGATCGTAGGTGTAGGTGGTGTTCAGGTCGAGCCACGGCTCCTTCGCATAGACATCCATGGCGGAGTGGGTGGAGGCGGCGTGGGCGGTCTGGAGCTGGTGCGGGGCGGCGGAGCGGATGCCCTCTGCGATGGCGCGAACGCACTCCGTGTACTCGCCAGGGTCCCGGTCGCCGCCATTCAGCCACATCAGGTTTTGGTGGGCGGCCAGGCGCTTGCCCAGCCATTCTCCGTAGGCGCGGCATTTTTCCGGCCCGTGGGTGCGCAGGTGGTCGCGCCAGCCTCCCTCACAGCAGCCGAGCCATGCGGGATTCATGACGATGAGCATGTTTTGGGAGAGGGCGGACTTCAGGACCGCGTCCACGTGGACAAAGAATTTTTCGTTTGGCTTCGTGATGTCCCACGGGGCGAGGAAGAGCGGCTCCCCGTCGCGGTTCACAGCCTGGGCGTCCATGCCCTCCGCCGCGAGCATGACCTGGATGGCGGTGAAGCGCTGGGCCATGCGGGAATGGAAAAAGTCATACGCCTCCGCCTTGTCGAGCTTCCAGAGCAGGTGCCAGGCGGTGTCTGCGTGGAAAAAGTAGGGCATGTCCGCCGCGTCGACGAGGAAACGTTTGTCATCGCTGAGCTTGAGCGGGTACTTCGGCGTGGCGGTGGCGGAGCCGGCGGCAAGCAGGAGGAGGGAAAGAAGGATGGCGGTCAGTTTCATGGCAGGGGAATCGCGGGCAAAAAAGAAGCGCGGCCGGTGGGGCCGCGCTCCTCTTGGAATTGGTTCAGCTTTGTTCTTCAGCCTGGGCTGCCATTTCGGCGGCCAGCTCGATCTCCGCCTGGGCGTGGGCGGCGTTTTCCGGCATCTCGGAGTGCTCGGTGGACTGCTCCTGGGACTGGTCTCCTGAGGAGGCTGCGTTCTCCTGGGATTCGCGATTTTCCTGGGAGTCCTGAGGCTGGCGCTGGGGCTGGCCGTCGCGGCGGGGCTGCTGCTGGGCCTGGGGCGCAGGGGCGCCGCCGGTGGAGGGGGCGCGGCGCTGGCGCTGGCGCAGGAAGATTTCCGCAAGGCGGAAACAGCGGGTGCTGAGACGCTCGGCATCGCCATCGTCGACGAGGTCGAGGCCCTCCTCGCGGAGTTCGTTCACGTAGATTTGCCACGCTTTTTCGCCCAGCTCGCGGGGATCGAGCAGCCGGTCAAGACCGCCGCCACCTCCACTGCCGCCGTTGCGCTCGCCGCGATCACCACGGTCGTTCCGGTCACCGCGTTCATTGCGGTCCCCGCGATCATTCCGGTCACCACCCCGATCCGGGCGCGGACCGCGGTCAAAATCCCGCCCCTGCTGGTGGGGCTGGCGTGCCTCGCGCGGGGCCTGGACCTGGCCGCCGCCCTGGCCGTCGCGGCGGTTGTCTCCACGATTGTCGCGGTTTTGCCCGTCGCGTGGCGGACGGGGCTCTCTCGGGTCGCGGGGTTCGCGCAGGTCACGCGGGCCGCGGTCCTGCCGTTCCGGGCGGTCCGGACGGGGGGGGCGCGGGTCTCCGGGCTGGGGCTGGGGCGCGGCCTCCGCAGTAGCCGGGGCGTCACCTCCTGCCGGTGGGGCAGCGGGTGCCTGGGCCGAGGCCGGGGCCGGGGCTGGCGCCTCGACCGGAGCCGGGCTGGATGGAGCCGCCTGCACCTCAAGGGTGACGGCGGTGTTTCCGGCGTCAGCCGGGGCGGAAATTTCAGTTTCAGTGGCCAGTTCGCCGGCGTTGGATGCCTGGGGGCCTGGTGCGGGCCTCCGGGGATTGCCACCACGGGAACCGCGTCGTACGGCAGGTTTCTTCACAGAGGGGGATTGGTTAGGTTCTTCGCTCACAATAGGGAAAAGACGCCGAACTTGCCCCGCCCCCGCCAAAGCGCAAGCAGCAACTATTTTTCTCGACTGGAGGGGACGGGGTGGATTAGATGGTGGCGAACCAATATTAATAACCATGCCCCCCATGACGCGATCTCTTTCCTTCACCCGAGTCCTTGCCTGTACTTCGGTCTGCCTGGCACTGCCGGCGCTGGCGCTGCCGCCGGTTACCACCACTGACACGTTCGGCGCGACGGAGGATGTGCCGCTGGTGGTGGCGGCCGCGGCCGGGGTGCTGTCGAATGACTCTCTGAACGGGAATACCGCAATGAATGCGGTGCTGGTGGCTGGACCGGCGCATGGAACACTCACGCTGAATGAAGACGGATCCTTCACCTACACGCCGGCGGCGAACTACAACGGGGCGGACTCCTTTTCCTACAAGGCTCGGAAGGTGGTGCCGCCGGTGGTGTTCACGATCGACTCCGCGCAGTCGAAGGTGAGGGTGACGGCCACGGTGACGACGACGGCGGGGGCTGACACAGACACTGCTGATTCCCGCCTGTCGGGGACGATGACAGCAGCGATCAATCCGTCGGGAAGCCCATTTTCCGACATTCATGTGACCGACCTGAACACGCACTTGATCGATGCCGCCACGCTCGATTTTGGGTTTGGATGCGTTTTTGGGTTTTGCCTGGCCTCGTTAAAAGTGCAGACGCGAGCCACGGATCCGGACTGGATGACGGGAACGATGGTGACGCCGGGGCCGGTGGCGGCGGTGGGGGCCGGCGGTGTCTTTACCCAGACGGGAAATTCGATCCGGATGCGCGGAGTGGTGGACATCACAGCGGGCGGAGCGGCGGCTGGCCAGGTGCCGAACGGTCCGCAGACGCTTGACTCGACGGCGACCCAGGATTTCACCAATGCGGTGATCACGTCCAATGGAACGACCCTCACACTGAAGCTGCCGTTTAATTTTTCCGGGCGGTTTTTCCTGGACCCGGCAAACACGGCGAGCAATTACGCGGACATCACGGTGAAGACGGCTTTCACGGGATCCGGCGGGTTCATCGTGGGCACGGCGCCGGTGAGTGCGAATGTGGCGGAGGAATCTGAGGTGACCACGGTGACGCTGAATGTGGGTGCCGTGAATGACGCCCCGGTGGCCGTGGTGGACGGCTATCTTATGCGGCAGGCCTCGACGCTGACGGTACCTGCCGCAGCCACGGCGGGGACGCAGGACCTGGTGGCGGCGGGGGCGGTGTGGAAATACCTCTACAACGGGCAGAACATCGGCACGACGTGGAGGGAGTGGGCCTACGATGACGCGGCCTGGCTCTCGGGACCGGCGGAGCTTGGGTTTGGTGACACGGCGGACGGGCGTCCGGAGGCGACGAACATCCGTCCGGGGACAACGCCGAATCACCGCACGGCCTATTTCAGAAGGAAATTCAACGTGGCCGGGCTGGCGAACACAACCGGGCTGAAGGTTTCACTGGTGAGGGATGACGGGGCGGTGGTCTACCTGAACGGAAACGAGGTGGTGCGGGACAACCTGCCAGCCAAACCGGCGGTCATCGACAGCACGACGACGGCGCTGGCATCGGTGAGTGGCGCGGACGAGGCGAAGTTTTTTGACTTCACAGTGGACCCGGCGTGGCTGGTGGAGGGGGAAAATGTGATCGCCGTGGAGGTGCACCAGCAGTCGGACACGAGTTCGGACGTGAGCTTTGACCTGAGGCTGGTGCGCACGACGGGAGCGGCGGGAGTGCTGGCGAACGACACGGATGTGGACACGGCCGCAGCTGCGCTGACGGCCACAGTACTCTCGCAGCCGGCGCACGGAACGCTCTCCATGACTGCCACAGGGGGCTTCACCTACACACCTGCGGCCGGCTACAGCGGGGCGGATTCCTTCACCTATGAGGTGGGTGATGGCTCGGCGACTCCGGTTTCCCTGCCGCTGCTGCCGACGGGCAGCGTGTGGAAATACCTGGCAGACGGCACTGATCTGGGCACGGAATGGCGCGCCACTGACTTTGATGATTCGACCTGGAACGGTGGGGCTGCCGAGCTGGGCTACGGAGACACGGCGGACGGAAGACCGGAGGCAACACGGATCCGCCCGGACGGGGGGACGACGGTCTACCCAACGTACTACTTCCGGGCGAGGTTCACGCTGACGTCGGATCGCGGACTGCTGAAGGCGCTGACGGGCCGGCTGCTGCGGGATGATGCGGCGGCGATCTACCTGAACGGGGTGGAGGTCTACCGTGACGCGAACCTTTCGCCCACGGCGGGGTTCTCTGATTTCACGATCAACAATCAATCAACGCCGAGCGAGGTGGACTACGCCGCGCTGACGCTGCCGCTGTCCGCACTGATCGACGGGGAAAATGTGGTGGCGGTGGAGGTGCACCAGGCGTCGGCCACGAGCAGTGATGTGAGCTTTGACCTGGAACTGACGGCCACTGCGGCCTCCGGTGCGCGGGTGGCGCTGACGGTGAATTCCGACGATGAGGACTCTGATGGCGTCTCGGATTTTTGGGAGCGGCAGAATGGATTCAACTACACCCTGGCTGCTGACGCCTCCCGCGATACGGACGGTGACGGGCAGAGCAACAAGGCGGAGTTCCTGGCCGGGACCAATCCGCGGAACATCCGCGACTACCTGCATGCATCCTCCGTCTCCGAGGCGGGAGGCACGGTGAGCCTGACCTTCAAGCCGGTGAGCCCCGCGCTGCGCTACCAGCTGGAGGCGGGAAATGACCTGAGCGGCTGGGCTCCGGTGGGCGCGGGTTTTTCACCGGCGGGAACTACGACCACGAGGACGGTGCCGGTGGGTGCTGGGGACAGGTTTTTCCGCCTGCGGCTGCTGACGACGTGGCCGTGAAGAGGAATGCGGATTTCGGAATTGAGGAATGAAGGAACCCCGAATTCACGCGAATCAGGAGTTGGGGAATTGGCGGGGGAGGACGAGTTGACGTCGGGGCTCTGCGCTTGGGGTGCTTGGCAGATTGCCAATTGGCGATTCGTGATCTCCCTCGCTGATAACTAATAACCTCCCCTCCCCTACTGGGGCACGCTGCGGAAGCCCCAGGCGGTGCCGAGGGCGAGGCAGTCGGCGACGGGCTTGAGGCCGCCGCTGGGGGTGGGGTCGCCGAGGCACATGGCGGCGGAACAGACGGCGGTGCGGAGGCAGTCCGGCAGCGGCTGGGAGTCGTGCAGGCCGAGGAGGAGGCCGGCGGCAAAGGCGTCACCGGCACCGGTGGCGCCCTGAATGAAGTCCGGCGGGACGTGGAGTGAACCCTGGCGGAAGACGGCTCCGGATTTCTCCGCCGCGAGCGCGCCCTCGACGAAATGGATGACGACGGCGCGGCGGACGCCGAGCTCGAGTAGCGAGCGTGCGGCGGAGGCGGTGGCGGCCCAGTCGAGCCCGGTGGCGGTGCGCAGGGTGGTGCCGGTGAGTTTGCCGGCCTCGATTTCATTCAGGATGAAGTAATCCAGATGCGGAAGCGAGCTGGCGGCGGAGCGGGCGAAGTCTGCATGCTCCACGCTGACCATGTCCGCCACGGTGACGAGGCCGGCGCGGGTGGCGCTCTCAAGGACGTGGGAGGCGCCGCTGCGGCCGTCCGGCCCGATGCGGTCGAGCCCCTCCAGGAGCATGAAGTAGCCGAGGTAAAAGAGACGGGTGGTGGTGGTGGAGAAGTCGAAGTGCTCGCGGGCGAGGAGGGAGTTCGCCCCGCGCTGGTGGAAGAAGGTGCGGCGGCCGGTGGAGGCCACGGTGAAGGCGTCAGTGTAGGAGGTGGGGGCGTCGCTCGTTTGCTGGAGGGCTCCGGTGTCGATGCCGTGGGCGGCGCAGTCGGCGAGGATCCAGTCCGCCTCGGGGTCGCGCCCGATGAGCCCGGCGGCGGAAAGGGGGAAGGCGGCGCCGAGTTTGGTGAGGTCTTTGAGGATGTTATAGGGGCCCCCGCCGTTGGCCCGGGACTCGCGCAGGATGGAGGCGAGCATTTCCTCGCCTGGGTAGTAGTCGATCAGCTTGACGTGATCGACGATGAAATTGCCTGCTGCGAGAAGTCCTGAACGGGTCATGCCGGTTAAAACAGGCAGGATGCGGGGAAAATCCACTGATTTTCCTGCACGAATGCGAATGTGGGCGACGCTTTAGCGGTGGCTGCTCCCGAGGAGGGACGGCGATTTCTTTTTTCCCCGCAACCCCGATCAGAAAATGCACCTCGCGCCAGAAGAACACGCACCGCGGCCGGTTGGACGGCGGCGCTGGACGTGGCCACTGGCGCTGGTGATCATCACGCTGGTGACGGCGGGCCTGCACTGGGCGTCCGGGGTGGGCAGGTGCGAGGCGGGTGTGGTGGGCGGTGAACCTGGTCATTTCCTGACGGCGCTGGCCCTGCGGGACTGGATGGGCGGAGGGCTGGGGCAGGACTGGCGCGCGTGGCTGAGTGACTTCGCCGCGCACTACCCGGCGGCGGCGGGGCCGGAGCAGGTCTCGGCATTTCACGTGGTGGAGGCGGTGTGGCTGCGCTGGGCCGGGCCGACGGTGATGGCGGCACGCGGGCTCTCCGCAGTGCTGGGCATGGTGCTCGCCTTCCTGACCTTTGCGGCGCTGAGGCCGAGGCTGGGCTTCTGGCCTGCACTGGTGGCCGGGGTGGTGCTGTGCCTGCTGCCGATGGTGCAGCACCATGTGTCCATCATCTCGCCGGATGCCCTCTTCGCCGTGTTGTGCCTGTTTGTGATCGGCTCGCTCTCGCGCCATGTGCGGCATCCCTCATGGCAGGCGGCGGGGCATGCTGCGGCATGGGCCGGGCTGGCGCTGCTGGTGCGGCCGGAGACGGCGCTTGTCTTTGTCCTCCTCCCGCCGCTGGTGGCACTGGCCTGCGGGCGCGGGGAAATCATGAAGCGCGGGAGCAGCTGGCTGCCCGTGGCCGTGGCGGCGGTGGCCGGGGCGGGGCTGGCGGGCTGGATGACGGGGATTCCGGATTTCCGCTCCCTTTCCTTCCAGCCGGGTGCGGCGGCCCGCTATGCGACCATGCAGGGGGCGGAGCAGTTCGGGCTGTGCCTGGTGGCTGCGTCGCTCATGGGGGTGGTCCGGCTGCTGCGGCGGGGGCGCCGGGGGCTGGATCCCTTCTGGGCGGCAGTGCTGGTTTTTCCTCTGGTGGCGCTGGCCTGCTCGGCCCTGAACCCCGGCACGCTGGCTCCGCGCCTGCTGCTCCCGGTGGCACCGTGCATCGTCTGGCTGGGGGCGCGCGGGCTGGCCTGGTCTGGCCGCCGGGGCGGGGCGCTCATGGGCATGACGGCAGCGGTTCTTTCCATTGCTTTTGTTTTCCGCATTCCCCGGAAAACATTCGCGGGTTTCGACTCCGTGGCTGCGGCGGTGGCTTCGGCCCCGGCACAGGTGCACGTGATTTCCGATGAATCCGGCTCCGGTGCACTCCAGGTGGCGCTGGCACTGCGTGATCCCGCGCGGCCATCCTGGCGCGTCGTTCCCTTCACACCTCCGGCAGCGGCTGCGGCCCTGCCGGCCTCGGGCTGGCTGGTCGTGGACGATTCGCTCCCGCTCGACCTGCGCCCCGGCGGGTGGAACGGCCTGCTCGACCGGCTCGCCAACTCCCCCAGCCTGCAGGCGTTCCCCATCACACGCGGCGGCGGCACCGGAGCCACCATCTCCACCAGCGTGCGCCTGTGGGATCTGTCACGGCCGCCGGTGAGGTGAGCAAGGCATGCCGGGGAGGAAACGCAAAGGCAGGATCACCGCCCGGGCTCCAGGCCCTCGCTGAGCAGATCGAGATAGCCCGTGTAGGAGTACAGGCGGCGGTAGTCGCTGCCCGTGAGTTCGTGGACAATACCGTGTCGTTCGAGTGTGCGGAGGGCTTTGAGTGCCGTGGGGTGGGAGACTCCAAGCTCAATGGCGGAGGCCCCGGCAGAGGTAACCGGATGCCTCTGGAGCCGCTCGTGCAGCCGCAGCACGGAGGCTGGCTCTGCTGAAAGCCGGGCACGGTGATTTGCGAACAGGTCCAGCAGCCGACGCGCGGTGCGGGTGGCCGAATCCGAGGTCTGAATCACGCCTTCGAAGAAGAATCTGAGCCACTCCTCCCAGTCCCCTGTGAGGCGGACCTGCTGCAGGAGGCGGTAGTACTCCGCCTGGTTGCGTTTGAAATGAAGGGAGAGGTACAACAGTGGCTGGTTGAGAACGCCCTCCGCGCAAAGCAGGAAGGTGATCAAGAGCCGGCCGAGGCGGCCATTTCCGTCGAGGAAGGGATGAATGGTTTCAAACTGGACGTGTGCCAGTGCCGCCTTGAGGAGCGGACGGGTGCGCACGGGCTCGTTGTGAAGGAATTTTTCGAGCGTTCCCATGCACTCCATGATCATGTCCGGAGGTGGAGGGACAAAACGGGCATTCCCCGGGCGGCTGCCGCCAATCCAGTTCTGGCTGCGCCGAAATTCACCGGGCTGCTTTCCGCTGCCGCGTCCGTGCGCGAGGAGCCGGCTGTGAATGTCCTTCACCAGTCTGAGTGAAAGTGGATCACCCTGTTTCAGGCGCTCCAGGCCGTGCTGCATGGCATCCACCTAGCAGGAAACCTCGGCAACGTCGTCCAGCAGGGCTGCGGGCGCTCCGCCAAGTTCGTGGCGGAGCAGATCGGAGAGGGATGACTGCGTTCCCTCAATCTGGGACGAGAGAACTGCCTCCTGCCGGACGTATGTGTAAATGAACAGCTCGGGGTCCGGCAGTACGAGCGAAATGCCGTCGAGCCTGCCCACTGCCGTGGAGGCGGCATCGAGAAGAGTACCCAGCTCACCATCCAGCTCGAGCGGAGGATTTGGAGGCAGCGAGTGGTTGAAAGAAAAACGTCATTATCTTTCAATCTCCCCACGAGATTGAAAGCCGGCTTTCATTGTTTGAGGCTTGGATGAGGAACGGAGCCCGCCGAGCCGGGTCAAAACTCCGCGCTGCCCGGGGTGCGGGCGAAGGGGATGACGTCCCGGATGTTTGACACGCCGGTGACGAACATGAGCAGGCGCTCGAACCCGAGGCCGAAGCCGGCGTGGGGGACGGTGCCGTATTTCCGCAGGTCCACGTACCACCAGTAGTCCTCTTCGTTGAGCTGGTGGTGGGCCATGGCGGCCTGGAGGCGGCCCAAGCGCTCCTCCCGCTGGCTGCCCCCGACGATTTCCCCGATGCCGGGAACGAGGAGGTCCATGGCGGCGACGGTCTTTTCGTCGTCGTTCTGCCGCATGTAGAAGGGTTTGATCTCTTTTGGGTAGTTGTAGACCGTGACGGGCGCCTTGCAGTGCTCCTCGGTCAGCCAGCGCTCGTGCTCGGAATGGAGGTTGAGCCCGTACTCGACCGGGTGCTCAAAGCTGCGGCCGGATTTTTTCAGGATCTCGACGGCATCTGTGTAGGCGATGCGCTCGAAGGGGCGGGTGGTGACGAAGTTCAGGCGCTCGACGAGGCCCTTGTCGACGAATTTGCCGAGGAACTCGACCTCCTCCGGGCAGCGGTCCAGCATGGCCTGGGCGAGGTATTTCACGCAGGCCTCGGCGGTGGCCATGTCCTCCATGAGGTCGCAGAAGGCCATCTCGGGCTCGATCATCCAGAACTCGGCGGCGTGGCGCGTGGTGTTCGAGTTTTCCGCCCGAAAGGTGGGCCCGAAGGTGTAGATGCGGCCGAGGGCGCAGGCGAAAGTTTCGCCCTCCAGCTGGCCGCTGACGGTGAGGAAGGTTTTTTTGCCGAAGAAGTCCTTCGCATCGTCCACGGGAATGCCCTGGGGCAGTGTGGTCACGCGAAACATTTCGCCCGCGCCCTCGCAGTCGCTGGCGGTGATGATGGGGGTGTGGACGTAGTGAAAACCGCGCTCCTGGAAGAACTGGTGCACGGCGAAGGCGAGCCGGCTGCGGGCGCGGAAGACGCTGCCAAAAAGGTTTGAGCGCGGGCGCAGGTGGGCGATGGAGCGGAGAAACTCCGTGGTGTGGCCCTTTTTCTGAAGCGGGTAGGTCTCGTCCGCGATGCCGATGATTTCGAGCTTCGTGGCGGCCAGCTCCCACTTCTGCCCGGCGGCGGGGGAGGCGATGAGGCGGCCCTCGACTGCGACGGAGGCTCCGGTGGCCGCATCCTGGACGCGGTCATAGCCTGGCGCGTCTGCGGGGATGACGGCCTGGAGGTTTTTCAGGCAGGAGCCGTCGTTGAGTTCAAGAAAGGAGAAGCCCTTGGAGTCCCGCCGGGTGCGGACCCAGGCACGGACGGTGATGGGCTCTGAGGGCGGAGAATCGGTGGTGAGGAGGTCTTTGATCATGGCGCGGTGGGGTAATGGAGCGCGGAACAGCCAGCCCGCCAGCGGCATTTCACCGCGGATTTTGCCGAATCCGTGCTTGCCGAGTGGTGGACATCTCCCCATACTCGCTTCAAACCAACCCACATTTCTATGAGATTCATCCCTTCATCGGTCATGGCCCTTGCGGCTGCCCTCATGCTCCCCGGCTGCGTGGAGCAGGAAACGACACTCATTGTCAATCCAGACGGCAGCGGAAAAGTCGTCATCGTCTCCAGTGCCGAGGCCGGAGGCCTGATGGGGGGACTGCTGGGAGGAGGAAAATCCGCCGGGGGAGACGAGTCCGCGATGATGGGCCGGGGAATGGCCACCAGTACGATCCGCGAAGCAAAGGGTGTGGAAGCCTGGACCGACTACCGGACGGAAAAGGCTGCGAACGGGAAGACGAAGGTCATGCTCCGCGGCTATTTTCCTGACATTAACAAGCTCAAGGTGCAGACCGGGAACAATAAAAAAGCAGGCGCAGCCACCAGTCAGGACAACGAACCAACGGTGAAGATGACAACAGCCGGGGGCGTGCAAATCTTCAAATTCGCCGGCGTGGGGGGACGGGATCTGGCAAAAATGTCGGAGAGCGACGAGACGAAGGAGCGGCCAACGACCGAGGAAGCCATCAAGGAGAAGATGGCGGAGGAGCGCGCCCAGGGCCAGGTCGGCGTGGCGATGGTGCGGGGAATGCTCGGAAGCTTCAAAATAAAGATGACAATCCAGCCTTCCGGCAAAATCCAGGACGCGGGAGGATTCACGGAAGCCCCCGGCAACCTCGCAACCTTTGAGACGGGCGGAAAGCAGATCTGCGATGCGATGGAATTGATGCTCAATGATGACGCGCTGCTGCGTCTCCAGGTCACCGGCGGCACGCCCAGTCCGGCGCAGGAAAAGCAGATCATGAAGGCCATGGCCGGAACGGACAAGCCTCTGGAGATAAAGGCTGCGGTCTCGAAGCCCCAGTTTGACTACAAGGCCGAACTGGCGAAAGCGAAGGCCGCCCAATCCCCCGAGCTGAAAGCCCTGCTGGAAGAGGCCGCCAAGCCAAAGGAGAAGAGCGGAGCACTGGATGACCTGCTCAATCCTGGCAAAAAGGCTGCCACGAAGCCGTCCGCTGCACCTGGAGCGTCCAAACCCGCTCCGGCGTCCCCAAATTGAGCCGGCCTCAGTCCAATTTCCCCGGTGCCTGCCAGGACGCCTCCTCGGCCGCACTGCGCGGCCTGCGGGATGTCTTCTCCACCCGGATCCTGCTTGTCTCCCTCGCGCTGTGGGTGGGGGCCATGGCCCTCTGCGGCCTGCTGCTTTTCGCCGGGTGGGAGTGGGCCCGGGCCTTTTCCGACTGGGCCACGGCGTGGACTCTGCTGGGCGTCTTTGTGCTTTTTCCCGGGCTGCTGCCGGCAGGCGCACAGAGCAAGCTTTCCGGTGTTCCGCTCGCGGAGGGCGCGCAGGCTCTGCTGGGTCCGGTGTTTCCTGTCGCGTCCGGCATTTTTCTCCTCCTGCTGGTCTTGATGGGTGTCTTCCTCGCCGTGCGGGTCGGCACAGAGTTGTTCCTCATGCCGCAGGTTCAGCAGCACGTCCGCCGGCACTACCCGGCGTTTCCTCCGTCCGAGACGTCTGCCCCTGCGCTTGAACCGCTCAAGCGGACGGTGAAATTTGGCGCGTTGGCCCTCTGCGCCCTGCCCTGCCTGCTCGTCCCAGGGCTGAACATTCTCGTTGGCGTCGGGTTTTTCGGCTACCTCAACGTCAGGACGCTTGTCAACGACGCGCTGGAAGGCATTGCCCCGCCGGACGAGCAGCGTGCTGTCATCCGCGCCGCCCGCAGCCGCATGGTCCTGCTTGGCATTGTGCTCACCGGAGCCTTTGCGATCCCGTTTGTCGGCCTCATCGGCCCGGCGTGGACGGCGGCCTCCGTCTGTCACCTGTGCTTCGCCACCCTGCGCCGCCTGCGGGCTGCGTAGTGGCAGTTCACCGGAGGGTGGCGCGGAGGCGGACGTAGCGGCGGATGGCGGCGGGGAGGGAAAGGGTGAGGGTCTCCGTGCCGGGGGCGCTGATGGAGCGAGCGGTGACGGGGGCGGCTGTGCTGCCGGGAATGGCGGAGTCCCAGTGGTCGAGGTCGTCACTCATTTCAACGGTGAGGGCGACGGTGTCGGCGGCGGTGCGGCGGCGAAAAGTGATGGAAGGCGGGTCCGAGGCGACCATGGGGGCGGCGGGAAGCGGTAGATCCAGGGCGAGGGCGAACTCAAGCAGGGCGGAGTTCCCGTCGCCGTCCGGGTCGGCGAGCGGATCGGTGAGGCTGCGGCCGGCGAGCCAGGCGGAGAGTGAATCAGTGTCAGAGCTGCCTGGATTCCCCCCCGTGGTGGTGCTGGCACGCCAGTTGGTGGCTGGCCCGGCGGAGGAGGCGGGGTCGATGCGGACGAGGCTGTAGCCAAGGCCGTCTGCGGCTGTCGGCCAGGCTCCGGCCTCCTGGTAGGACACGCGTTCGATTTCCGCCCCGGCGGCTGAGAGGAGGACAAGGGTGTCGGATGTGTTGTTCAGCTGGCCCGTCCACTGGCCGGCCACCACAGGCGCCGGGCCGTAGGCGGCGGCGAAGGCGGCGGCGTCCTCGACCACTAGGATGCGTGCGCCTGGCTCCAGCACGACGCTGCCGAAGGCGAAGACGACGGCATTGGTGAGGCGAACTCCGCCCAGGTCGAGGCGGAAGGTGGAACGGTTGACCAGTTCGACGAACTCGGTGGCGTCGCTCTGGCCAGGCGGGTTGTAGTGGATCTCGGAGATGGCGAGATTTCCCGGAGCTGCGGCCACGGCTCCGATGACGTACTTCGCCTCGGTGAGGGCGCTCCATTCCCCGGTGGTGTTCAGACGGGCGCGGGCGTGCAGGGTGACGAGCGTGCCGCTCAAGGGGACGGGGACGGTGTAGGCGGGGGAGGTGGCATCCACGGCAGAGCCATCCGTCGAATAGAACAGCGTGGTCCCCGCCGGTGCGGTGATGGTGACCGCAGTGCCCGCCGGGACGAGGCCGGCGGCGGCGGAGAACGCAGGGGCATCTAAGGAGGGGAAGAGCCCCCGCGTCCTCAGCTGGGAGATGAGGGTGGCACGGCGCGTGGCGATGAAGCCGGTTTCCACCGCAGAGACGGCGGCGGTCCAGTCCGCCACCGTGCGGGGTGTGGCGCTCTTCGCGTCGCCCCAGCGGGCGGACTCGGCCAAGATGGCGCCTGAGACTTCGGCGGCGATGCTGCGCCACCGGGCCGTGGCGACGGCGGGATCGAGCGCTCCGCCGTTGAAGAGGTGCTTCTGCGCCCGGTCGGCAAAGCGGAGCTTGTATCTGGCACTGGCCGCGAGCTGCTGCGAGAGCCAGCGGGGATTAAAATACGACAGGGTGTTTCCCGCCGTGATGGTGCCTGTAACGTCGACATTGGGGGCGGTGCTCCGCATGCAGCTCTCCGCGTCATGGGTAAGGAAACGGTAGCCAAAGCGGCCGTCGTGCGGACGCATGGCGTAGAAATTTTTCGGCACGCCGCCGCCCACGCCCGTATTGACCGGGGCGTCATCATCGCCCGCGTAGAAACGAAGAATGTTGTAGTCGATGAGGTTGTCCACATCCAGGAGCGGAGGCGTGGCGGTGGGGAGGCCGGCCGGGTCACGCCCCTGAATGGCGAAGTAGGCCGCATCCGTGCCGAGGCCGGCGCTGGCGGCGTTGAAGAGCTGGGTCCACGCGGCGGCATCACCATCCGCCGCCTCCACGCGGTGGGGGATGACGTAGGTTTTCATGACATCGTAGTCCGCAGAGCTGCCGCCGAAATAGGAGGCGGCAAAGTCCGCGTCCGCCCGCTCCTGGGTGCCGTAGATGCCCCAGTAGACGCCATTCAGATAGAGGTGGTAGTAGCGGCTGCGAGTGTAGGGCTGGCCCATCGCCCCGTGGGTGGCGCGGTTCCACTCGTCCCGGTTGTAGGTGGCGGCGGTGGAGGCGTCCTTGGCCCAGCCCATGACCTGCGCGGTGCGGAGGTCGACGCGGTCAAACGAGTCCGCCCCCTCGTCGCCGAAGAGCGGAAAATTCAGCTTGGATGCGCCGTAGTCACCGCGGAAATAGAGGTGGAAATTGTGCTTTGGCACGGTGCCCTCCCGGCTGGCTCCGCCGCGGATGCGCAGGCCCGCATTGATGTGGAATCCAGGAGAGGCGTCCGGATTGACCAGCTCCACGGACACCGGGCACTCGAAGTAATCCTCGCGGCCATACGGGTTCACGTAGATGCCTGTGGCGGGGTCGAAGAGGTTCGGCAGATCCGTGACTAGGGACAGGGTGGGAATGGCGGTCAGCGCGTCCTTCATCTGCTGCGGGGTGACGGTGCTGGTGATGTCGGGATCCATGCCGTAGTCGAGGACCTGGCCGTTGACCTTGCCCGTGGGCCAGCCGGCTGGCGTGCCCTGGGACCGGATGTCTTCGGGGAAAAAGTAGCTCTGGGTGTCCGGTCCGTTCGGTGCGAGACCGGGGGCGAGAGCCGTGGCGCGGAGCACGGTGGTGGAGGAAATGGCGAGCGTGAGCGGCAGCGCGCTCTGCGTGCCGTTGGTGGCGGAGGGCGTGGAACCGTTGGTCGTCCACGCGAGGGTGGTGCCCGGCGTGGCGCAGGTGATGGTGACGCTCTGCGGTGTCGTGTAAAAGCCGCGCCGCACGGAGAAAACCGGGTCCGCCACGAAGCCCGAGTAGCCGTCGGGATCGTTGGGTGCGCCGGGCGTCGGGTGGAGCAGGTAACCGCGCGGGGTATAGCTGCCGTAGACGCCGTAGCTGTGGTCAGCGCGCTGCTCCGGGTGGTTGAGGAAGGACGAAACAACCGTACCCGAAGGACTGGCGAGGGTGAGGCTGCCGCCGGCGGCGTTGCCGAGCTTGAAGCTGGCGTGCAGCGGTGATGTGGTGCGGTTTTTCTCCGAAGCAAAGACGACCAGAAACGACTTTGGAGCGAGGCTGACGCCGGCCGGGATGGCCCATTTTTGCGGAACGAGGGGATCGTCGCTCAGCCACCATCCGGCGAGGTCTGCGGCGGTGTCTCCGGCATTAAAAAGCTCGATCCAGTCCGGCTGGTCGCCGTCTTCGTCCTTCAGGCCGGAATCGTTTTCCGCGAGGAATTCGCTAATGATGACAGAGGCTGGCTCAAGGACGGACACGTGCCATGTCTCCTGGGTGGCGCCGCCCTCCGCATCCGTGGCGGAAAGGGTGATGCTGTGGGTGCCGGAGTCCGCTGCTGCCGGGGTGCCAGTGAGCACACCGCCGGAGAAGGAAAGCCAGGCGGGCAGAGACTGGGCGGTCATGGTGACGGCGGCTCGCACGTTTGACTGTGCTGTGACGGCGGCGCTGTAGGGCTGGCCGGCCCGGGCAAAGGCGAGGGGAGGCGTTGCAAAGCGGATGGTGGAGAGGCGGCGGAGGACGAAGTCATCGCAGTCCACGGCGAGCGCGCCGCCGTTCGTGCGGTTCCGGTAGCCAAACCACCCGACGGCGAGCGGCTCGGAATCCGTGACGAAGAAGGAGGCCTCGTTCGCGCCTTGGCGGGTCGTGACTGTCATGAGGAGGACGCCGTTTTCATAGGTGCCGCGCACCTCGAAGGTGAAGGGCAGGGCTGGGTTCAGGAAAAAGCCGTCGAGGGCGGTCTCCGGGAGGAACTGGGTGGTGTTGATGCCGACGCG
>JANOAS010000397.1:0-4331 GCA_031411255.1 bacterium | reverse complement strand
GTCCACCGCCACCGGCACCGGGCTTCGCGTCGTGCTGTTGTTGCCCAGCTCGCCGAAGTCATTGGAGCCCCACGTCGCCACGGTGCCATCGGAGCAGAGAGCCGTGCTGTGGTAATAACCCGCAGCCACGGCCACCACGGTCTTGCCCGCGAGCACGCCCGTCTGGTTCACCGCCACCGGCACCGGGCTAAGCGGCCAGCTCGCATTATTGTCTCCAAGCTGGCCGGCGCCACCCCCCCCCAGGCCGCCACGGTGCCGTCCGAGCACAGTGCCACGCTGTGGAGATAACCCGCAGCGATGGCCACCACGGTCTTGCCCGCCAGCACGCCACTGCGGTCCACCGCCACCGGCACGAGGCTGTCAGCCCCGCTGTTGTTGCCCAGCCGTCCGTCCGAATTGCTGCCCCAGGCGGCCACGGTGCCGTCCGAGCACAGCGCCAGGCTGTGCCTATCTCCCGCAGCAACGGCCACCACGGTCTTGCCCGCGAGCACGCCGCTGTTGGTCACCGCCACCGGCACCGGGCTGTCGGTCGTGCTGTTGTTGCCCAGTTGGCCGTAGTCATTCCAGCCCCAGGCGGCCACGGTCCCGTCCGAGCACAGCGCCAGGCTGTGCCAAAAACCGGCGGCGACGGTCACCACGGTCTTGCCCGCCAGCACGCCAGTTTGGTCCATCGCCACCGGCACACGGCTGGTGGTTGTGCTGTTGTTGCCCAATTGGCCGGCGCTATTGTCGCCCCAGGCAAAGGCGCGCGTGCCCTTCCACACCAGCACCAGGTCATTGCCCGTGCCCCCGTAATAGTTGGCCACGAAATTGTAGGTCACCCCGTTGTAGCTCAGCACCACCGCCTGCCCCTGTGCCAGGTTGCTGAAGGTCCCGCTGATGAAGCCAGTGCCCGTGTTCTTCACCACCATCAACTGCGTGCCCGCCGCGGGCGCATAGTTGAGCGTGAAGTTCACCGTATTGCCCGCAGCGTTGTAGCCATTCGCCGTGCGCGGCACTTCGTTGCCAGTCGTGTAGATCGCGGTCAGTGGGCCATTGAGGCTCACCGTGATACTCACGGCCGTGGTCGTGGATCCGCCACTGTTGGTCGCGGTGACCGTGTAACTGGCCGTGGCGGCGACCACGCTGGGGGTGCCGGAGATGACGCCCGTGCTGGTGTTCAGGCTCAGTCCCTCCGGCAGCACCGGGGAGACCGAGTAGGAAACCACCGCGCCGCCGCTGCTGCCCGGCGTATTGTAGGCAATCTCCGTGCCCACAGTGTAGGTCGCGGGATTCCCGGAGTAAGTCAGCAACGACGGCGCGACGTCATTGACCGTGATGCTCACGGCCGCGGTCGTGGGTCCGCCTGTATTGGTCGCGGTGACCGTGTAGCTGGCCGTGGCGGCGGCCACTGCGGGCGTGCCGGAGATGACGCCCGTGCTGGTGTCCAGGCTCAGTCCCGGCGGCAGTGCGGGCGAGACCGAGTAGGAAACCACCGCGCCACCACCGCTGCCGGGCGTGTTGCTGGCAATCGCCGTGCCCACCGTGTAGGTCGCGGGATTTGTGGAATAGGTCAGCGAGGAGGGCGCGACATCATTGACGGCGATGCTCACCGCCCTGGTCGTGGACCCGGTGGCGTTGGTCGCGGTGACCGTGTAATTGGCTCTGGCGGTAATGGCCGCGGGCGTGCCCGAGATGACGCCCGTGCCGGGGTTCAGGCTCAGTCCGGCCGGTAGCACAGGCGAGACCGAGTAGGAAACCACAGTGCCGCCGCTGTTGCCCGGTGTGTTGCTGGCAATCGCCGTGCCCCTGATGTAGGTCGCGGTGTTGGCCGAGTAGGTCAGCCCGAAGGGCGCTGCATCATTGACGGTGATGCTCACCGAGGCAGTGGCTGATCCGCCCGTGTTGGTCGCAGTGACCGTGTAACTGGCGGTGGCGGCGGCCACTGTGGGCGTGCCGGAGATGACGCCGGTGCCGGGGTTCAGGCTCAGGCCCACAGGCAGCGCGGGCGAAACTGAGTAGGAAACCACTGCGCCACCACCGCTGCCGGGCGCGTTGCTGGCAATTGCCGTGCCCCTGGTGTAGGTCGCGGGATTCGCCGAATGGCGCAAGGGGACAGACCCTATACGGGAAAAAGTTTGCACTTTTCTCCCCCCTGCCGATCATCCCCCCATGAGACGCGCCCGCATGACCGCTCCCGAGCACCTTGATGTTGCCTATTACCACTGCATCAGCCGTGTGTGTGGGCGGCAGTTCCTGTTGGGGGAGGAGGAAAAGGAGGAGTTCATTCGGTTTATGCGGATGTACGAGAGGTTCTGCGGGGTGCAGGTGGTGATGTTCTGCGTGATGAGCAACCATTTTCACCTGTTGGTCGGGGTGCCGAAGCGGCCGGAGGTGATGCCTGATGATGAGGCTCTGGTGGGGCTGGTGACGGAGTCACTGGGGGAGGCGGAGGGCGCGAATTTGGCCAACTGGCTGGGGCACTGGCGGAAGCTGGGGCAGGATGCGGCGGCGGAGGATCTGCGGGAGGGGTATTTCAAGCGGATGTGGAGCATCAGCGCGTTCATGAAGGCACTGAAGCAGCGTTTCACCCAGTGGTTCAACACGCGGCACCGGAGGACGGGGACGCTGTGGGAGGCGCGGTTGCACAGCGTGCTGGTCGAGGGGACGGGGGAGACGCTCTCGACGATTGCGGCATACATCGATCTGAATCCGGTGCGGGCCGGGCTGGTGGGTGACCCGAAAGACTACCACTGGAGCGGCTACGGGGAGGCCGTGGCGGGGATCAAGCCGGCGCTGAAGGGAATGGAGGTCATCGGGCGGGCGATGCGCCCCGATGGGCCGGAACGCCCACTGGGCGAGGTGATGGCGGAGTACCGGGTGGCGCTTTTCGGGAAGGCGGTGGAGCCCGAGCGGCCTGACGAACGGAAGCCGGGGAGGAGGAAAAAGGGGATCTCGAAGGAAAAGGTCGCGGAGGTGGTTGAACGTCGCGGGAAGATGACGAGAGCGGAGTATCTGCGGTGCCGGGTGAGGTATTTTACTGACGGCGCGGCGATTGGGAGCCGGGCGTTTGTGGAGAGTGTGTTTCAGAAGAACCGGGGACACTTTCCTCAAGGGCGGAAGGACGGGGCACGGCGTCTGGCCGGGCTGCCGAGGGGGGACGGGCTGCACTCGCTGCGGAAGTTGCGGGAGCCGGTTGGGGCGGGCGGCAAGTGACGGGGCAGATGGGCAAAGGAATTTTTGGGCAAGGGAATGGGGATGCGGGCGATTTGAGCGAGTTAAGCAACAGTCGTACTGCGAGCCTGTTCTGCTGGAGGCCTGAATGGTTTGGAACAGGAGGAGACGGGGGAAACTGAGGACCAGAACTTAAGGCGCGGAGGCATCGGGGTCAGGATCAGGGTTCTAATCATGCCCAAAGCAGCACTCCACCAAGCCCGGATCGCCCGCCAGCCGGGGAGTTTTGCCTCAGGCCGTCTCTGGCATGCAGTCGATGGCCTGATCAGAAAGCACAGGCGACCACGCGGGAGCCGTCAGGGTTACCAGCAGCCGGCCTCGACGAGCCAGGAACCGATGGCGATGAGCGCTGTCGGGGGGAGGATCAGCCCCCCGTCTGGCCGCAAATGGAAGGCGGGCTTCACCGAAGAGGGCCTTTCGGGCAGGGGCGGCCGCAGCCGAAGACCCGTCTCCAGCCCCGACGGACTGGGCGAGGAGGAGGATAGCCGGCTCTTACGCCTCAAGGAGCGTCACGGCGCCTGTGGCGGCCGCAAACGCACCGAAGCCGCGCTGAAACTCAGCTGGCGCCTGGCAGCCCCTCCTCCCCTTTGCCCCAATCCCGCCCCAGGGGCAACCCGCCCGAGATGGTGAGAGCAGGACGCGATTTTTGCTGACTGCGCTTTTGCTCCTTGGCACTGGCGGGGAGTTCGAGTAAAAAACAACTCATGAACTTCCTCCTGTGCTCCACCCTCGCCCTGACCCTGTTTGCTGTGACTTCGCACGCTGACTGGCCAACATGGCGCGGCCCGGCCCGCGATGGCATTTGCACGGAGGCAGGGCTGATGAAAGACTGGATCAAGGCCCCGCCGAAACTGGCCTGGCGCATGGAGGGGCTCGGCCAGGGGATGACTTCGGTGGCAGTCGCAGGTGGGAAAATCTATTCCATGGGAAAGGGCAAGCTGGGCGGAGCGGAAACCGGCAACGGGCTGGTCTGCATCGATGCGGCCACTCAAAAAATTCTCTGGAGCCTGCAAACCTGCGCCGGGGGCGACGAGCCAAATGGCACGCCGACGGTCGCCGGAGGCCGCGTGTATGCCTTGGACCGCAAGGCCAACCTCGTCTGCGCCGATGCTGCGAGC
>JANOAS010000396.1:0-5939 GCA_031411255.1 bacterium | reverse complement strand
GCGTGTAGGGGCAGATATGGATGGGGTCTTTCCTCATAGCAGAGCCGCCACAGTAAGCAGGCCCGCCCACACGAGCAACTGGCCACCCGCCATGGCGAGAAATTTATTGTACTCCCGCCACGGCTCCGTCCTCCAGACCCCGGCCGCGATCCTCAGCCCCAGCGGCAGCGCCAGCAGCGGCAGCACCGCGCCCGCCCACCAGCCGCACCAGCCCCACCACACCACACCCAGAACGTGCGGCAGCACACACAGCGCCGTGATTTCCCACCGCGCAAACCCCGCCCCGAGCCGCACCGCCAGCGTCCGCTTTCCCGTCCCCGCGTCCTCCGCCACATCCCGCAGATTATTGATCGCGATCAGCACCGTCGACAGCAGCCCCGCCTGAAACCCCGCCAGCACCGCCTCCCCCAGCCAGTGCCCCGTGATGACGAACACCGTGCCCGCCACCGCCACCAGCCCGAAAAACAGCAGCACAAACAGCTCCCCCAACCCCCTGTACGCCAGCGGCACCGGCCCGCCCGTGTAGCCGTAGGAAAAATACAGCGACGGCACCCCGATCACCAGCATCGGCCACCCGCGCGCCTGGATGAGAGGCAGGGAAAAGAGACACGCCACCCCCAGCACCCCCGCCCCCATCAGCAGCACCTGGCGCGGCGTCACCAGTCCGGACGCCGTCACCCGCACCGGCCCCAGCCGCGCCGCCGTGTCCGCCCCTTTCTTGAAATCCAGAGCGTCATTGAAAAAATTTACCGCCACCTGGATCGCCAGCGCCCCCGCCAGCGTACAGAAGGTGAGCCACAGCTCCACCTTCCCCTCCAGCCGCCACGCCAGCACCGCCCCCACCCACACCGGCACCACGCAGGCAGGGAGCGTCTTCGGCCGGGCCGCCAGTATCCACGGATTCGTCATCCCCCCTCCTCTCCCCCACCCCACTCCAGCTTTCAACCCCATTTTCCAGCCGTTCACCGGTCCGCAAAAAAGTGCATCCTCCTTTCCATTTTCCTTCTTCCTGCCTTCATTAGCTTCTATTCGCGTTAATTCGCGGTTGACCACGGGCCCACAGCCCCGCCACCTCATTTCCCGCCCCCGCCACTTCCGGCATTTTCCTCCTCCTTCATTCGTTTCTATTCGCGTCCATTCGCGGTTGACCTCACCCCCCAAGCCCACCAGCCCCAAGTCCCCAGCCCTGCCCACGAATCACTTGCCAGCCTGCCATTCCCGCGCATTCTGTAGAGACCGAAACACCAGAAAATTTTTCCAACACCATGGCCCTCTCACCGCTCGAACAAAAATTCATCCTCCACTGGGGGGAAATGGGAACCCGCTGGGGCATCAACCGCACCGTCGCCCAGGTCCACGCCCTCCTCTACCTGTCCCCAAATCCCCTCAACGCCGAACAAATCTGCGAGGCCCTCGACCTCGCCCGCTCCAACGTCAGCACCAGCGTCAAAGAGCTGCAAAACTGGGGCATCGTCAAAGTCATCCACGTCCTCGGCGACCGGCGCGACCACTTTGAATCACTCAAGGACGTGGCCGAAATGTTCCGCATCATAATGGCCGAGAGGAAGAAGCGTGAAGTTGACCCCACCCTCGCCCTCCTCCAGGACTGTGTCGCCGAGGCGGAGAAACTCGGCGAAAAAGAGGCCTACACCCGCCGCCGTCTTGAAAATCTCAATGAATTTTTTCAGATGGCCGCCACCGCCTTCGACCAGGTCAACAAGCTCCCCACCAAGGCAGCCGTCCGCCTCGTCAAGATGAGCGACAAGCTTCTCAGCCTCATCGGAGCTGGCGACTAGATCTCCATTCTATTTCTCTTCGACAGGGCCATCGGCGTTTCCGATGGCTCTTTTTTGTGCATTATTTTCCCTAATCAACAAATCAGCGGGGCCATTGACATTTTTCTGGCTCATGCGAGGCTTCACCCACAAGCAGCCGAAGTCACCGCCCCTTCCTGGGTGGAGACACGGGGGACCCACTAAATCCACTGGTCAAAAGCCGGTGGACGGGGCTAACAAGAGCGGGCAACCGCTCGAGGGGCCACTTCCAAGGCCCAGCCCGGCAGCTAACCTCGCAGGCATTTGGGAGGGCGATCCTCTGACGCCCGGCGTGTGCCGGATGTCCATGGTCACCCATTAGCAAACACGCCGGTGGCGTGTGTCCGGGTGACTGCCTCCTCCACGGTGGCAGAGTACCGGTGCGTGCCCCCGGTCCTTCTGGAGAACCACATACCATGAACCACCCCGATTGGTGGATCCTCGGCCTTCTGGCCGTCGTTCAGCTCGTCCGCATTCCCGTCATGATCGTGACAGTGCAGGACGCGCAGCTCAAACCCCGCGCCGGCGAACCCCGCCGGTAGTCATCCCATCCGCCTCCCCCTTCCGGGGAGTTCCGTGCCCGCATCCCGCGAGCACTCACTTTTTAAATTCCATTTTTTCCAAACACCAATGCTACAATCCATGAAACGTTCACTCACCAACACCTCCATCTGGCTCGCCGCTTCGGGCATCCTCTGGAGCGCCCGCGCCCTGATCCAGTCCGCCCAGCCCACCTTCGAGCACACCCCCGCAGCCACCCTGCTCAATCCCACCCTGGAGCAGGCCGCCCACCAGCGCCTCGTCCAGTCCACCCACCACGTGCCCGACGTCATCGCCCTCGCGGCCTTCCTCGTGCTCACCGGGTTCTGGCTTCACAGCCTGCGCTTTGAGATCCGCTCACTGCTCAGCCGGTTCCGTCAGCGCCACCTCGCCCTCATCCTCGTCACGGCCACCCTCGCCTCGTGCGTCAAGCCCTACGACCGTCCCGAGCACGCCGAGATCCAGCCGAATGAAACCGCCTTCCTCATTCCCCTGGAGGAGGACTCAAAGGACCAGGCCAAGTTCAACTCCGAGGCCTATCTCGAGCAGCACAAAGTGGCCGCCAAGCGCGTCCAGATCCCCCACCGCTGGAACCAGACCGGCCGCAGCCTGGGCGACGGCGCCTGGATCGCCAGCCACCGCCTGATCAAGGTTGACCGCGCCCCCGTCACCCGGGAGTGGACCGCCACCAGCAACACCGGAACCTCGCGTAAAAATGAGGCCATCTGGATCGAGAGCCGCGACTCCGTCGGCTTCACCATGGGCTTCAGCGTAACCGCCTTCGTCCCCGAAAAAGAAGCCGCCCGCTTCCTATACATGAGCCCGAACGGCAGCATCACCACCGTCCTCGACAGCGAGGCCCGCGCCCGCATCCAGCAGGTCGCCGGCGAAGTCGCCGCCCAGTATGACCTCGACCAGCTCCGCAGTAAAAAGACAGAAATGATCACCGCCGTGCGCGAAGACCTCACCAGCTTTTTCAAGGAGCGCGGTGTCACCATCACCACCGTCGCCATGTTCGGCGGCATGGTTTATGAGAACCCCGAGATCCAGAAAGCCATCGACGCCACCGTCATGGCCCAGCAGCAGAAAGTTGTCGCCCAGGCCGACTTCGAGGCCCAGCAGAAAAAGAACGAAACCATCCAGCTCGAAGCCAAAGCCCTCGCAGAGGCCGCGCGCACCAAGGCGGAGTCCGCCTCCCAGTCAGAGGCGCTCAAGATGACCACCCAGGCCGAGGCGAAAGCGAAAACCGTCGTCCTTGAGGCCGAGTCCGAATCCAAAGCCAAGCTCGCCCGCTCCCAGGCCGAGGCCGAAGGCATCCGCGCCATCAACACCGCCCTCTCCGAGGGGAAAAGCGCCGCCACCATCTTGTCACTGAAGGAACTCGAAAACCAGCACGCCTACATCGACCGCTGGGGAGGCACCTTCCCGGCCACCTACATCAATGGCAGCGGCGCCGCCGGTGACTCCCACCCCGCCCACCTGCTCCTCCAGCTCCCCGCCATGCCGGGCTCAGCCACCACGGTCACTCCCGTGACCACCGCAGCCAAGTGATCGCTCATTAACCGATCTCCAGCCGACACCTCTGAGCCCGGAGCGGTGCAGAAAACTCGCACCGCTCCGGGTGAATCGTGTCAGGAAATTGCTCCCGACGATCACCGCGTCCAGACAAACACCCGGGTCAAAACATTCGAGGGAAAGGTAACGTTGGTCGAAGCCGTCGTGGTTGCACCCCCGGCGTCAATGTTCACGTCCCAGTTCTGCTCCGTGCGGGGTCCGTTCTCAGGAGAGAGCACCACTTTTAGTTTAGCCACGGCCGGAAAATTCGTCAGCCGCACCTGCACTGGCTGGAGAACCGGCGATCCAGGAGCAATCGTAACAGTTTGGGGGCCCGAGGAGGAAACTGCCTGCCCCGCCACGGAAACAAGCTCAATTTTTGGCATCTCAGGCGGAAAGACCACCATGTTGTTGCCAAAGTTGACGCCAGGTCCCTCCCAGCCGTTGTACAAATTAAGCGTGACCCGGCTGGTGTCGAGCCCATCGAAGCGTATGCGTCCAATGTAGTTTGGTCCGTCCCCGGTCGCGTAAATGCGGAACACTCCCTCAATAATCGGCGCCACAATCCTGACTGCGCCGCCGCTGCCAGTGCTGCCGCCGACATAGCGATTGTTCACCGTCACGGGCGGTCCGCTTAGCGCGTCTATGAATGCCCCATCAACAGCCTTGATTCTGGTGGTGGATGCGATCAAAATAGCGCCTCCTCCGCCAGCGCCGCCGTAGCCAGCCGTTGTTCCTCCGCCTCCTGACCCGCCGATGAGGGGCAACAGCAGCCTGTTGCCGTAAGGTGTGCCATTTCGCGTCCAAGTAGGAATTGAATTCGAAAAATACACCCCGTTCCCCACCCGCAATGCCGCGTCAGAGTTGGTGCCAAGCTCCCCGTTTCTCCCGCCACCGGGCCCCTCCCCATCGGCCTCCAAATCGCCGCCCTGTCTTCCCCGGCCACCATCGAATCCACCTGGTCCGCCCGCACCACCTTGAGGAGTGCCCGCCGCCCCGCCGGGGATGCTTATGGCGCACACGTTAAATTGGACGTCACCTGTCGCGAGCAGGTAAACGGGTGTGTTCGCGGCGTTCTTGATGAATTTGAGAGTGGATTGGCCGGTCGTCCCGCCCAAGGTGATGGTGGTGCAGTGGAAAATCCCGTCCGGCGGAATCTGGAGGGTTACCGTTTGGCCTGCGGGGACGGTGAGCGGTCCGTAGGAGCCGTTACTGCCGCTGGAAAAATCGGCACGCGCGGAAACAGCACAAGCCGCGAGGATCAAGGTCGTATGGTGGATGATTTTCATGGTGAAGAGGGCTGGAAAACTAGGGCTGGCGAATGGCCTTCGGTTGTGGAGTGGCGATGATGATATTGGCCGCGCCGTCAGGCGCGAAACGGAGGACCCGGGTTTCTCCGGAAGTGGCTGAGACAAGGCCGGTGCCCCCATCCACGGCAAAACGGAGGACGCTGACTCCAGGGCCGCTGGTGGATGCAAGGCCTTTCCCGAAGACGTCCTTCTTCGTGGAATCCAGCGGATCGGAGTCGCCGTCAAGTTCCACGCTGTCCGACCATCCATCCTGGTCGGTATCGGCACGCATTGGATTCGTGGCCAGCGCGTATTCCCTGAGGTTGGTCAGCAAGTCCCCGTCTGGATCCTCGTTGCGGTCAGGTGTCCCGTTGCCGTTGGAGTCGGCATTCGTCAGGCTGGTTCCCAGCAGCAGTTCGTAGGCGTTGGTGAGCTGGTCGCCGTCATTGTCCTCTTTCCCGTCCAGGATGCCATCGTGGTCGGTGTCGGCGAGAAGCGGATTGGTGCCCAAAGCCGCCTCCGCGCTGTCCGGCAGTCCGTCGCGGTCCGTGTCGATGCCGGGCAGCACGGTGAAAAATCCGGCCCTGGGCGCGAGGGCGTTTCCCCGGGTGTCCGTGATGGCGGAGCTGATGCGCAGATCATACCCTCCGGCAGCCAGCAGCGCGGGCAGTTTGATGGTGAGGGAATTCGTGGCCGGTCGAAACTCCACGGTGAAGCTGCTCAGGAGGATGTCGTCTGCATT
>JANOAS010000395.1:0-22812 GCA_031411255.1 bacterium | reverse complement strand
CAGGTCCGGAGGGCCGTCGGAGATTAGCCGGTGGCGCGAGCCACCGGATTTTGGCCGGAAATCCGCGCCGCCCCGGCAGGGGGCGTGGGAAGTGACGGAGGGGCGGTCCCGCCGTCGCGCGTTTCCGACGCCCCTGCCGGGGCTTGCGGCTGCGGGTGCGGTGAACCGGTGGCTCGCGCCACCGGCTAATTTCCGACGGCCCTCCGGACCTGCAGACAAGGGACCGCGCCGCTAAAGGCGGCGGCCTCGGGGAAGCTGACGGGAACGCCAACGCCTCCCCCGGCTCCTTGCGCCAAGTCAGAGGATGCCGCTTCGCGGGCCTGAGGGACACAGACAGGAATGTCCGTGTCACGCTGCGCGCACTCGACCGGGGGCGCGGTCTGGATTTCCTCCATGCCCCGACGCCCCCGGTCCCCGCGCACTTTGCTTTCCGCTACGCCCCGACGACTTTGGTCACGACGGGGGACGGTGGGCCGTCGCCGGCGGCGTTATGGGGGGCGGCGTAGACTTTGATGGTTGCGCCGGGGGTGAGGTTCTTGAGGGTGTGTTCCAGATCGCGGGAGTCGGCGACGTTGATGAAATCCGCATCCGTGCCGACGCGCTGGAGGAAGAGGCGGGTCATCTCCATGCGGGTGGCGTAGGGCCACTGGAGCAGCTCTTTTCCGGGGCCGGCGCTGGTGACGGTGAGGGCGGTGATGCCGGCGGGCAGGCTGGGGGTGGCGGGGATGTTGAGGCCGAAGATTTCCCACCGGGGATCGTCGGCGGTCAGGAGGGCGCGCAGTTCGGCTTCGCCGGTGTGTTATTTGGCGGCCTGCGGAGGGGGGCTACCCCGCCTCGGCAGGGGGACACGGGGTCATGCTCCGGGAATGGCGGCGGGGAACCTGGCGCGGGGCTGCGGGTCGGCAGTAGGCGAAACTGCACCGCTTTTCTGCCCTGTCGGGCGTCAGGCGTCCAGCTCGGGCCGGAAATCCGCCGCGTGGTAGGAGCTGCGGACGAGGGGGCCGGAGGCGACGTGGCGGAAGCCTTTTTTCAGGGCGATGTCCTTGTAGGACTCGAAGGTGTCCGGGTGGACGTAGGAGACGACGGGCAGGTGCTGCGGGCTGGGGCGCAGGTACTGGCCGAGGGTGAGGACGGTGACGCCGTTCTCGAGGAGGTCGTCCATGGCCTGGAAGAGTTCGGGCTCGGTCTCGCCCAGGCCGAGCATGAGGCCGCTCTTGGTGGCGCACTTCTGCCCGGAGGCGGCGGCCATCTCTTTCGCGCGCTTCAGCACGTGCAGGGAGCGGTGGTACTGGGCCCGGGAGCGGACGAGCGGGGTGAGGCGCTCGACGGTTTCGAGGTTGTGGTTAAAAATATGCGGGCGGGCCTGCATGACGAGCTGGAGGGCGTCGTCCTTGTCATTGAAATCTGGGACGAGGATCTCGATGATGATGCCGGGATTTTCCCGGCGCACGGTCTCGATAACCTCGACGAAATGCTGCGCTCCGCCGTCCGCGAGGTCGTCGCGCGCCACGGCGGTGATGACGACGTGGTTGAGCTTCATCCGCTTCACGGCAGTGGCGACGCGCTGTGGCTCGTCGGCCTCGAGGGCGAAGGGCTTGGCAGTTTTCACCGCGCAGAAGCCGCAGGCCCGGGTGCAGCGGTCGCCGGCGATCATGAAGGTGGCGGTGCCCTGGCTCCAGCACTCCCAGCGGTTCGGGCACTGGGCCTCCTCGCAGACGGTGACGAGCTTCAGGTCGGAGACAAGCGCCTTCGTGGACCAGAAGACCGGATCACTGGGGAGCCGGACTTTGATCCATGAGGGTTTCTTCTCTGTGTGCAGACTGGGGTCGATTTTGATCGCCATGGCGCAGACTGTGCCGCCGGGAGTGCCGCGGTGCAAGGGCGGAGACGATCGGAGGGGCGCCGCAAAAAGTCCGCTCTCCTGATCCGGGGGGCCGGTTGCCGGACTTTGGCAGGGGGCGGCGGTTCCATCGCGGTTCCATGGCGGCTCCTCTGGCAGAATTGGCGCAGGGCTGGCGTTGGGGCTGGCAAAATCGCTGACGCAGCTCTGGACAAGGTGCCGCTTGCCGTGGTAGAATAGGGGTTGATCAAAAGCAGGCAAATTCAAAGGGGGGCGGAATGCCAGCCCTTGCTTTGGCCGGAATGGAGCAAACCAGCAGCCTTGCCCAACCCGCAAAACCCGCAAAACCCGCAAAGCCTTCCACCGTTGTCGTATGGACGCCGTGACCGAATCCAGATTGTTGCGTTTCGGCCAGACCCACTGGAGCGAAGTGGTGCGGGCGCGGGGTGGTTCGTCAGCCGAACAGCTCGAGGCCCTCGACGGTTTGTGCCGCTCATACTGGCTGCCTCTGTATGTTTTTCTGCGCGGCACGGGACGCACCCAGGAGGACGCAGCGGATCTGGTCCAGGAGTTTTTCCTGAGGTTAATGGAGGGGCGGCTGCTCGCGGAAGCGGATCCGGAGAAGGGGCGCTTCCGGACTTTCATACTCTCTTCGTTGAGGAATCTGGAGCGCGACTTTCACCGCAGCGAGCAGGCGCAGAAGAGGGGCGGTGCGGTGGAGAAGGTTCCGCTGGATGTGGCCCTGGCGGAGCGGATATGGAAGGCGGAAGCCGGTGGTGGATTCTCTCCGGATGCGGCTTTTGACCGTGCCTGGGCCGCCGCCGTCATCGAAAGCGCGGGCCGCCAGTTGAAGGACGCCTTTGGTGCGGAGGGGAAGGCTGCCCTCTTTGCGGAGTTGTTTCCCCGCATCGCCGGGGCTGTCATGTCCGACGACGTCACGGCATCCGCGCAGCGCCTCGGCGTTACTGAGGCGGCAGCCCGGACCGCGATGTCGCGGATGCGCCGCCGCTATGCCGGGGCGATCCGTGCCCGGGTGGCGGAGACCGTCGGCTCGCGGGCCGACGAAGAGGACGAATTGCGTTATCTGCTCGCGAATTTTTCGTAAAAGGCATGTGGCGGAGAAAAACAACATGAATCCCGCCGTCACCCTGGTGCCAAACTTTTCCATGCCCTCCGGATGCTGCCCGCGCTGCGGGAGCACCTTTGCGGATTTCGCCGCCGGCTCCAAGTGCCTGCGCTGCGCCTTGGAACTCGCCACGGAGGACCCCGGCCTCGGGGAGGGGGAACTCGATTCCCTCTTTCCTGAACTGCGCATCGAAGGGAAAATCGCCCACGGCGGATTCGGCGCGGTTTATCGCGCGGAGCACCGGCGGCTGCAGCGCTCCGTCGCGTTGAAATTGCTTGACCCCCGCCTGACCCACTCCCGCGAGGTGGTTTCGCGCTTTGAACAGGAGATTGCGGCCGTCGGCCAGCTCGACCACCCGGGGATCGTTCGCGCTTACGATGCCGGGGAGCGGGAAGGCCGGTGGTTCATCGTCATGGAATTCGTGGACGGGGAGGATCTGGCCACCCTCTCGCGTCGCCGGGGGCCGCTGCCCCCGCACGAAGCGTGCCGCCTCGTGCAGCAGGCCGCCCTCGCTCTCGCCTATGCCCACGGCCGCGGCCTCGTGCACCGGGACGTGAAACCCAGCAACATGATGGTGGCGACCACTGCGGAGGGCACCCGGGTCGTCGCGCTCAGTCCCGTGAAGGTGCTCGACTTTGGCCTGTCCGAATTCGAGAACGCCACGGATGGCGGGGGTGGTATGCGGGGCTTTTGCGGCACCCCGGATTATGCCGCCCCGGAAGTCATTGAGACCCCCGGAGAGGTGGATGCCAGAGCGGATGTCTTCGGGCTTGGCGCCACGCTGTTCCGGCTGCTCACCGGTCGCCCCCCCCGTGGTGAAGGTGGTGAAGGTGGTGATGAGTCGCTCATCGCCCGGATCCAGCGCATGGCCACCACCGATCCGCCGAAGCTCGCCACGCTCATCCCCGACCTGCCGCGCGGTCTGGCGGAAATTTGCGACCGCATGCTGGCCCACGACCGCAACCACCGGCCCGCCACCGCAACCGAGGTCGCGGAGTTGCTCGCCCCTTTTGCCGAATCCAAACCGCCCTGGTGGAAATCACGGGGCCGCTGGCTCACTGCAGCGACTGCCGCCATTTGTGCCGCCGCTGCGCTGCTGTGGTGGTCCCGTAATCCCGTGCCGGAGGCGGGTGGCGTCTCTGCGCCCAGCCCTGCCATTTCAGCCCTCCCCGCCTCGGTTGCCCCACCTCCGACCGCGCCCAGCACCGCCATCTTCAAATCACTGGCCCCCGACACCGAAATCCTAGTGGTCACCGGCGCTCAGCCGGGTCAGGGGCTCGACCTTTCCGCTCCGGCCCTCCATGCCATCAATCTTGGCACCATCAATGGTCTCGGAAAGATCGGGGAATTGAACTTTACATCGGTGGGCGGTCCGGTGGTCCACATCGAAAACTACATGCGTTCCGGCTGGGTCAGCGCTCCTGATTTCGGGTCGGCCCCGAACGACCGGGCCCTCGGGCAACTCTTTTACGGCATCGGCCGGGGGAACGCGAAAGGCCCTTTGGGCGTCACGCTCGGCGGGTTGACTCCTGGCCGACGCTACCACCTGCAACTGCTCTTCAGCGAAGGCGTGCAGGAGTTGGAAAGGAAATCCACCAACCGGGTTTTTGATGTGAAGATCAATGGAGCGCTGCTCGTGGATGAATTCAGTGTCACCAATGCCCAGGGGGGATTTCCGCTCACGACTAGGTGTTCCGCTATTTCGCACCACTTCACGGCCCGGGAAAGCGACGTCCGGATCCGCCTCGACGGGTCATCGGTGACCACTCCGGGGGTGGAGACGCAGCCGGTGCTCAGTGGGATCATCCTCCAAGCCGTCACGAGGGTGCCTGATGGCGGCCAAATTTCCATCGAGCAGCCCGAGGGTTCCCGGTTGAGCCCCCACCGCCTCTTCGCCTGGGGCTGGAACCGGTTTGCCCAGACAACCTTTCCAGAGAACCTGCCGCCAATCCGCGCCATCACCGCCGGAGTCCACCACACGGTTATCCTGAAGGAGGATGGCACTGTGCTGGCCGTGGGATGGAACGAATTTGGTCAGTCCACGGTGCCGCCGGGCTTGAGCGGCGTGAAGGCCATTTCCGGAGGTGTCTTCCACTCCCTTGCCCTCAAGGAAGACGGCACCGTGGTGGCGTGGGGAAGAAACAGCGACGGGCAGGGCGTTGTTCCAGAGGGCTTGGAAGACGTGGTGGCCATCTCCGCCGGCGGCTTTCACAACGCCGCTCTGAAAAAAGACGGCACGGTCGTCGTCTGGGGCCGCAAGGTCGAAGGGCAGAGGCAAATTCCAAAGGGCCTGTCAGGCATCAAAAGCGTGGTGGCAGGTGGGGATCACGTCATCGCGCTCAAAGAAGACGGCACTGTAGCCGTCTGGGGCAGCAGTGGGAGGGGGGAAAATGCCAACCCACCCTGGGCCACCGGGCTCAAAGCGATCTCCTCCGGAGGTTATTTCAACATCGCCCTGCGCGAAGACGGCCGCGTCGTCGGCTGGGGGGACAACAATGCCAACCAAGTGTCAATTCCGTCAGGATTGACCGACGTGCAGGCCATCTGGACCGGACGCGGCGGAGAATACGCCATCGCACTCCAGAGCGACGGACGCCTCACGGCCTGGGGCCAGAACAATCGCGGCCAGTGCGACATCCCCGGTTGGCTGCGCGGCGTGGAGTCCATCGCTGCGGGTGCGGCTCACGTCGTCGCCCTGCTGCGGCACCGCGTGGACTTTGGCCCCGGGACTCCCGGAATCACTGCCCCTCCGAAATCTTTTACGATCCGTAATGCCGGTGCCGGGCCGCTGCAGGTGTCCTCAGTCAGCGCTGTCGGAGGAAATGCGCCAGATTTCCCCGTCGCTCCCCTTTCCCTGCCCACCACCGTGGCGGCGGGCGGGACGCTCACGTTCACCGTGACCTTCACTCCAGGCTCTCAGGGCCTCCGGTCCACCACGCTCCAGGTCCAGAGCGACGATCCCTTTCAGGGCTCCTTCGACATCGAACTAACCGGCACTGGCGTGGCCCCGAACTGATCCGCCGCGGGACCTCGCTCACAGGCAAAATCCGGAAATTTTCCGGTTCGGAGAATTTTTTTTCCGTTCGCGCGTCATGGATTCCGGAAAATTTCGTACAGCCCCGAAGCGCCGCCACATTTCACCAACGCCGCGCTCCTCAACCATGACCTGCCATCCGTCTTCATCCGTGGAGTCACCGCCCTTTTCCAGCGGCGGGCCGTTTGCGTCCCTGCGGGCAGGTTTTTGCGTCAGGTTCCAGTGCCTCCCTGCCCTTCTTAACCGTGCCCAGCGCGCCCACCGCGCCACGCGGATGCAGCATCGGCCTCACTCCAACCCGACCTCGCTGCCTCGCCGCTTGTTTCATGAATTCCAGATCTCTGGCCCCTGCCAGAGGACCTCCACCAACCTGCCCCGCACCGCCCGCCCGCTTTCCTCTGCTTTCCACACCCTGACTTTCCCATGAGAACCATGTCTTCGCCCGCCAACCTGCGCTTTCCCGGCTTCCTCGCCCTGCTGCTCGCCGTTTTCACTGCGGCTCTTGCCCCGGCTTGGGGTCAGACCATTGTTAATCCCAGCTTCGAGAATCCATCTCTCGGGGTTGGGGCCTATACAAACTCCATCCCTTCTTGGCCTGTCACCGGGGGGAATGCCTTCATCGAGCGGATTTCCGGTTTCGCCTCCGATGGAGTCAACCATCTCGGGATGGACTCCGGAGTTTACGTCATTCAGGATCAGGCCAGCCCCTTCCAATCAAACAGCCTCTATATTCTGGAGGTGGCGGTGGGCAACCGCTCTGGCTGGACTAGCACTGCGGACGCGTCTTATTATGGTTTTGCAGGCACCGGTGCCTATAAAACCGCCAATGCGTTCTCTTTGGCACCTGTGGGGACCTTTGTGGACGCGCCTCCACTCTATTTCAGCACCGCCGCCCCGGGTGTCGTAACCATCCCGGGTGTCGTGAGCGATCCGAGTAGGGTCGGCGGCAACTTGAGTATTTTCCTTACGTCACAAAGCGCCGGCCGGTCCCACTTCGACAATGTCCGGCTCCGCAGATTCGACCTCTCCCAGCCGATCACGGTGCAAAACGCCAACTCCTCCGGATCAGGATCCCTGCGCGAGGCCATCTTCATCGCATGGCCGGGGGCCACGATTAACTTTGCCTCCGCCCTCAGCGGCCAAACCATCCCGCTGGGCGGCACGGAACTGCTCATCGACAAAAATCTGACCATCAATGGCTTCGGTCTTGCAAAAGGCATCACCATCTCGGGCGGCAACGCTTCCCGCGTTTTCAATATCGCCAGCGGCAGCACTGTAACTCTGGACAGTCTCACGATCACCGGGGGCAACGGGGGCGGTGTCGTGGTCGGCGGCATCCCCGGTGGTGGGGGCCTCCAGAACAGCGGTTCGCTGAATCTCGCGAGAGTGAGCGTGGTTGGGAATTCGGCCGCAGCAAATGGATCCGGCGGCGGAATCCTGAACCATGCCGGCGGAAGCTTGGCCGTGACAAATAGCACGATCGCGAACAACTCCGCGACGCTCGGCGGCGGCATCTATGCGTTTGGCACCCTGACTCTCACCCATGCCACCATCACGAACAATTCGGCCAGCGGCACTTCGACCTCCGGGGCAGGTGGCGGTTTGCGGGTGATTAGCGGAAGCGCCAGCATCAGCAACTCCATCCTCGCCCAAAATACGGCACCGGCCAGCACCAGTCCCGACATCGCCAAACACACGACGGGCACCATCACTGCCACCGGAGCCAATCTGATCGGTGACAACGCTTCCGCGTCTGCGGCTTTTCCTGCTGGACCGCTGGTCGGGACCGCCGGCAGTTTAAAGAGTCCTCAACTCGCTCCGCTTGGCGACTACGGCGGACCGACGAAAACAATGCCGCCCCTCCAGGGCAGCCCCGCTCTTGATGCGGCAGCCGCTTCAGCGGTCACGACTGATCAGCGCGGCATCAGCCGCCCTCAGGGTGGCGCCAGAGACATCGGTGCCGTTGAGTCCAATTTTGCCCTTCAGGTCACCAACAACAGCGGTTCCGGCCCGGGGTCCCTCAGAGACACCATCGATACCGCCATTCCCGGCTCCACCATCACGTTTGCGGCTGGCCTCAACGGCCAGACGATCCTTTTGGGCGGCACGCAGCTGCTCATCAGCAAAAATCTGACCATTGATGGCTCCAGTCTCCTCCCGACCGGGATCACGATCTCGGGCGGCGGCGCCTCGCGGGTCTTCGATATTGCCGCAGGAACCACCGTGACCCTCGATAGCCTGACGATCACCGGGGGCAGCGCTTACCGGGGAGCAGGCGTGAACAACTTCGGAACTCTGAACATCAACCGATGCACCGTGACCGGCAACACCGCCTCTGACGGTGGTGGCATCGCCAATGGTGAATACCTCGTGCCCGGCGTGACGCTCAATGTAACGAACTGCACGGTTGCTAACAACTCCGCAAATAGCTATGGCGGAGGGATATATTCTCGCGGCACGGCGACCATCACCCACTCCACGATCACGGGGAACTCGTCCGGTTATGCAGCCGGCGGCATGTATTTAGACAACTCTGCCTTGACGATCACGAACACGATCTTCGCGCAGAATACCGCTGTGCAGGCTTATCCGGACCTTTGGAATGCCGGGGGGGGCGTCCTGACGCCCAGCGGGGTCAATTTCATCGGCAATCCAGCCGGATCCGGCCTCTCCGCCGGCTCGACGCTGTTGACCGGTGATCCAAAACTCGCCCCGCTGGATTATTACGGCGGGCCGACGAAAACGCGGCCGCCCCTGTCCGGCAGCTCGGTTCTCAATACGGCAGGCGCTTCCGCTGCTACCACCGACCAGCGCGGTTTGCCGCGCCAGATCGGCACAGCGAGGGACATCGGGGCTGCGGAGGCGTCCATCACCGGGATCTCTCCGGTCCAGGGCACGGACCGGGCGTCGAAGAGACCCACTTTCACCTGGGCGGGCGCCGCTGGCGGAAGCTTTACGCTGTTCCTGGGGACCAGTCCGGGCAGCCTTGCCTCCCAGGGTGTCCGGACCTCCGGTTACGTGCAACCCACGGACCTCATTCCCGGCACGACGTATCACTGGCGGGTCGACACGGCCCTCGGCGGGAGGATCTATCCGGGTGAAGTGTTCAATTTCACGGTCCGCCTCGGTCTGGAAGTGACCACCAAAAACGATGAAAACGACGGCATCGACGTCAACTTTATCTCGCTTCGGGAGGCCATCGCCGGCTCGGACATCGGGGAAACCATCACCTTCGATGACCCGCTCAACGGCCAAACTATTGTCCTTGGCGCTACCGGCCAGTTGGTTATTACCAAGAGTCTAAACATTGATGCCTCGGCCCTGCCTAATGGACTAACTATTTCCGGCAATAATGTCTCAGGGGTGTTCCTGGTTCAGTCGGGCAAGACAGTGACGATGACCGCCCTGGGAATTACCGGGGGGACCGGGCCCGGTGCCGGCATTCGGAACAACGGGACGCTGACCGTCAACCGGTGCAGCCTGTTTGGCAACAACGCACCTGGAAATTGGGGTGGCGGGATTTTTAATGAGGCCGGGGTCCTCACCGTGAACAACTGCACCATCGCCAACAACTCGGCTCAGAATGGGGGCGGAATTTTCAACCAGGCCACGGCGACTCTCAACCACACGACCATCACCGACAACTCGGCCGGTGCTGGAGGCGGCGGGTTCTGGCATCAGGGCGTGACAACAACCCTCACCAACACGATCATCACGAGGAACAGTGCTCCGTCCGCTCCTGATGTCGGCAACGGCGCCTTCCTTACAAGGAACGGCGTAAACTTCATTGGCACCGGCCTCACCGCGAGCGCGACGCTTTTGACTGGTGATGCGAAACTTGCCCTCCTTGGCGACTACGGCGGACCGACGAAAACGTGTCCGCCCCTGACCAGCAGTCCGGTGGCGGATGCCGGAGCGGCCACGGCCCTGACGACCGACCAGCGCGGCTGGCCGCGGGTGATGGACTCGGCGCCCGACCTCGGGGCGGTCGAGGTTTCTTCCGTCCTGATGGTGACGAATAACAACGATGCGGGGGCGGGATCTCTGCGCGGCGCGCTGAGCATTGCCACGGCGACGGACACCTCCGTTCGTTTCGCCCCGGCCCTGAGCGGCCAGACTATCACCCTGACCAGCGGTGAACTGCCCGTGAATCTAATGCCCGTGCGCCCGGGCACATGGAAGGTCTCGCCGTGGACAGGCGATGCGGATTCGGGGATCACCAGTTCCCTGACCTATTCCCACGCCTACAACCTCGGCTCCACCAGTTCCCCGGTGATCAACGGCGTCCCCTTCACGGGAGTCCCGGGTGGAAATCCGTCCGCGGGGAACTTTACGCTGGCCGGGCCAACCGGGGTGTTGAATAACGACCTGAATAACATTACAGCCGGGACCGGCAGCAGGACCCTGGCGACTGACTTCGTTTTCGGCGGCTCTCCTGCGACGCTGACCCTGACCGGCCTGACGCCCGGCCAGGGCTACCGGACCAGCATCTTCAGCGTCGGCTGGGAAGCGGCCGGCGCTCGGGTCGTCACTTTCTCGGCGGGCGGAACCAGCCGCAGCCTGGATCAGGACACGTATGGGGACAATAACGGGATCCGGATTGATTACGAATTCATCGCCAGCGGCACCAGCCAGATGATCACCGTCGCTCCGACCACGGCCGCCACTTTCCACTTCTATGCGTTCACGAATGCGGTCCTCCCCGGGATTCTGACCCGGACGCTGGCCATCGACGCCTCGACGCTGTCTGCGGGACTTTCCATCTCCGGCAACGGCGCCTCTCGGGTCGTCAATATCGCCGGCGGCAGCACCGCGACGCTCGACAGTCTGACGATCACCGCGGGGAGCAACCCCAATGGTGCGGGCATTCTGAATAGCGGCACCCTAAGTGTGAGGCGGTGCACGGTTTCCGGCAATCATGCGCCGGGAGGACAAGGGGGCGGAATCAAGAACCTCGGAGCGCTGACCCTGACAAACAGCACCGTGGCCAACAACGACGCGTCTGTCGGGGGAGGGGTTTATTCCGGGCCGCCGAGCACGGCGATTACCCTTGCTCATACCACCATTGCCTACAATTCCGCCACCGTTAGCGCCGGGGGGCTCTATGCCCGGGCTCTGAACGACCTGTCGATGACGAACACGATTATCGCCCGGAATACCGCTCCGCTCGCCCCTGATGGCTGGTCTGAGGAGAATTCCACGGCCTTTCCGATTTCAGGCGGCAACTTCATTGGCGATCTCAGCGGCCCCTACAGCAACTTCGGCAATCCGCTGACCGGCGACCCGAAATTCGGCCCGCTCGGCAGCTACGGCGGGCCGACGCAGACGGTGCCGCTGCTTCCCGGCAGCCCGGCCATCGACGCGGCGACGGTGTTCACATCGGAATTACAGGATCAGCGGGGGCGGCGCCGGACGGACGACGGGGACGGCAATGGCACCCAAATCCGCGACCTCGGAGCCTATGAGGTCGGCACCACCCTCGTGACCACGGCGGCGAATACGGGGCCAGGATCGCTGCGCAGCATCATGTCGATCGACACCGGGCACGAGTGGGTCCGTTTCGACCCGGCGGTATTCAACGGTAGCCCGGCGGCCACGATTACGGTCAACTCCCCGCTCATCAGCAGCCTCCGGGCTCTGCATATCAACGCCTCTTCCCTCGCCCATGGCGTCACCATTTCGGGCAACAACGCCACGCGGGTTTTCGACTTCAACAACTACGGGACGCTGGACGGCTTGACGATTACCGCGGGCAACGGAGGAGCTGACGGCGGCGGGGCGCTGAGAGTTCTGAACAGCGGCGAGGTCTTCGTCAGCCGGTGCACCTTCTTCGGGAATTCCGCCGGTTCCGGGGCGGGCGGGGCCATTCTGAACCAGGGCACCCTCAGTGTGACCAACGCGACTTTCTTCGGAAACACGGCGGCCGCCAGCGTCGGCGGGGCCATCAGCAACCGCGCCGCCGCCACGCTCATGAGTTCCACTCTCTCCGGAAACTCCGCCGGAAAAGGCGGCGGGATTCATCAGGCCACTGGTGGCAGTCTTGCCATCACAAATACCCTCGTGGCCGTCAACACGGGCGGAAGCCACCCCGACATCGACCTGGCCGGCGGGACCGTCACCGCCACCGGGGTGAACCTGATCGGGGTCAATGAAGGCCTGGAAGCAGTCTTTGGCGCCCCATCGCTGACCGGCACGACGGCCGCTCCGCTGGATCCCGTGCTCCGGGAACTGGGCGATTACGGCGGTCCGACAGCGACGATGCCGCTGCTGCCGGGCAGCCCCGCCATTGACAGCGGAGCGCCGGCCGCAGGGACGCCGTCCACCGATCAGCGGGGGCGACTGCGGGTGGACGACGGAGACGGTGACAACGTCACCCGCATCGACATCGGGGCGTTCGAGGTCGGCATTTCCACCGTGACGACGGGGGCGGACAGCGGATCGGGATCGCTGCGCAGCATCGTCGAAGGACCGGACACCGGGCACGAGTGGATCCGGTTCGACCGCTCCGTCTTCAACAGCAACCCCGGCCGCATCATTCCTGTCGGCAATCCGAGCTTCGAGACTCCGGCCCAGGCCGAAGGGGCGTTCACAAACGACATTTCCCCCTGGGCCGTCCAGGCACCGAGGGCGCCGACCGATGCTTTCATCGAGCGGATTCCCGGGTTCGCCGCCGCCGGCTTGAATCACCTCGGGATGGAATCCGGAGTCTCGGTTCGTCAAACACTGAGCGGCGTCGTTTGGGAACCGGCGACCATCTATTCCCTGGAAGTGGCGGTGGGCAACCGGCCTGGCTGGACGGTTCCCGCAACGTTCCCGGACGGTTCCACCTACGGACTCTTTTCCAGCGCCGGTGGCGCCGTCAGGATTGTCAATCCCTTTAGTCTCGCCGCTCCGGGGAGTTTCGTGGAAGCACCAGCCATGGTGATAAACACGGTGAATGTTCCTTCATGGGTGGGCACACCGATTACCATTTCCCTCGGGGTCAGGGGCAGCGGCCGGGGTCACTTTGACAACGTCCGGCTGCGCACCGTGCCCGGCGTTCTAACAATCACTCTGGCCACGCCGCTCATGGTTAACAACCGGATCCTGCACCTCGACTCCAGTTGGGGGTCCGGCGGTGTGACGCTGAGCGGGAACGGGACCACCCGGGTGATGTCGGTCGACGCGCTGAGCAAGGTGGACCTCAACAATATGACCATTGCCAACGGTCGCACGACAGCGGGTCAGGGCGGCGCGGGCATTGAGAGCGCGGGGGAACTGACGGTGCGCCATTCGACGTTCACCAAAAATACGGCCAGCGGGTCGGGCGGAGCGATTCGGAGCACGGGCACGCTCAGCCTGTCAGACTCGAAGGTGACGGACAATGCGGCGGACGGAGCCGGCGGCGGGATCTGGTCGGACGGAGCGATGACCGTGGACGTATCCACCATTGCCGGCAACGCCGCCGGGACCGGGGGCGGGGGCATCTTCAAGAATGGCGGGACCCTGAGCGTGGCGGCTTCGACCCTCTCGGGCAACTCGGCCGCAGCGGCCGGGGGCGGCCTGTGGGCGGCGGGTTCCCTGACACTGACCAATGCCACGATCGCGGGTAACGCGGCGGGCACCGATGGCGGCGGGTTTTGCAAGTCCGGCGGAACGGCAACTCTGGAGAGTTCGACTTTGTCCGCCAATTCCGCAGGCGGCGAAGGCGGAGGGGCCTGGTCGGACGCGGAACTCAACCTGACGAACACGCTGATCGCCGGCAACCGGGCGGTCGATGGCAACGATCTGCAAGGCGGGGTGACCGCGACTTCCAAAGGAAACCTGATCGGCGATGGCACCGGAATGACCGGCCTGCCCGGAGCGGCGAACGACCGCAATCAGGCGGGCACAGGAAGCCTGCCGATCCTTCCGCTACTCGCGCCCCTGGGTGACTACGGCGGGCCGACGCAGACCATGCCGCTGCTGGCGGGCAGCCCGGCCATCGATGCCGGCACAGCGACAAGCACCAGTCTGACAACCGATCAGCGCGGGTCGGGATTTGTCCGGGTCCTTGACGGCAAAACGCCCGGAGGCGGTGGCACCGCCGTAGCGGACGTGGGGGCTCTCGAGGCTGGAGTGGTGACTCTGGTCACAAATTCGAATGACAGTGGAGGGGGCTCGCTGCGGGCGGCCCTGGCGGCGGCCACAAGCCAAGGGGCGCGGATTCTCTTCAACCGCAGTTACACCAACAACAGCATCACCCTCCCCCTCACCTCCAGTGAACTCCTCGTCAGCGGCGGCCGCACGATTTTTTTGGATGCCTCGACGCTGGTCGATGCGACTGGGACTGTGACCACCGAGGATGATCCGCTGCGCATCGGGGCGAAAATCGTGCCGCGCGGAGTCACCGTGAGCGGGAACAACGCTCGCAGGGTGTTCAACATTCAGGCCGGCAGCAACGTGGCGTTCCAGCGCATGACGATCACCAATGGAGTGGATCCGGAGGGCGGGTGCCTCCTGAACAGCGGTGTTCTCACCATGGTGGACAGCACCATTGCCAACGGGGTTGCCAACGGCGGCCGGGGCGGGGCCATTTACAGCGACGGCGCCACCTCAGCGGTGAATCTTCGTCGCTGCACGCTGAACGGAAGCCGAGCCCTCGAAGGTGGAGCGATTTTCGCCACTGGTGCCCTAACCATCGAAAACTGCACCCTGTCCGGAAACACCGGAACTGCTGCCGGTGGTGCAATCCAATGCTTCAGGAACCCTGTCGTTATCCGGAACAGCACGATCGCCGGGAACAGCGCGGACAACGGCGGCGGCGGCATCTGGAACCAGTTCGGCACGCTCAGCCTTGAAAGCAGCATCATCGCCAACAATACCGCCGGCAACGGACCGGATATTTACAATCAGGGAGCCAGTCTCGTTTATGTCGGCACCAACCTGGTTCAGGCCGTCGCCAGTGACGCGGCCAGCACGGTCACCGGCCCCGCGCCACTCACCGCCAATCCCGTGCTCGGCACGCTGGCTGACAATGGCGGGCCGACGCAGACGATGGCCTTTCCGGGCGACAGTCCGGCGATCAATGCCGGGGTGGTCACCGCCGCGACGCCCTTCACCGACCAGCGCGGGTTCGCCCGGGTGCTCGGCGGCGGGCTTGATCTCGGCGCGGTCGAAAGCGGTTCCGCGCATTTCAGTGCCACGGGTCTTGATCTGTTCGCCAGCGGAGTGCCCGAAGCCATTGGATTCGCTGACGGGTCGCCCTTGGGAATTGGCGACACGGGAAGCCTGCGCTTTGAAATTTCGACCGACCGGGATTTCATTTCGGCAGTCACCACGGCAGCGGGAACCGGAGCCACGGGTGCCCTCAATGGTGCCGGGCTGACGGCGACCTTCAGTTTCCCCTCGGATGTCGCGCGGGATTCCGCAGGCAATGTTTTCATCGCCGATACCGGCAACAACCGCATCCGCATGATCGCCCCGGACGGGACAATCAGCACGGTGGCTGGGACTGGGAGTTTCGCCCTGATTAACGGGAACGGGGCCCAGGCTGCGTTCGCGGCACCCGCCGGAGTTGCGGTCGGCCCGGACGACAATGTTTATGTGTCCGACACGCTCAACCACATCATCCGCAAGCTGACGCGGCCGGGCGCTCCGGGGCTGCCATGGACGGTCTCCACAGTGGCGGGATTCGGTGTCGCCGGTTTCCTTGACGGGACTGGAACCTTCACAATGTTCGACCACCCACACGGACTGGCCCTCGATGCGGCTCTCAACATCTACGTGGCGGATACCTACAACCACCGCATCCGCCGGATCACCCCCGAGCGGGTGGTCAGCAGCTATGCCGGCACTGGCACCGCCGGCCTGGTGGATGGTCCGCGGGCGGCCGCAAAGTTCGCGTCGCCCTTCGGCGTGGCCGTGGACCGCACCGGCAACATCTTTGTCGCCGACCACGAAAACCACTGCATCCGCCAGATCGGTTTGGATAACCTCGTCAGCACCGTGGCCGGACGAAGCGCGCTGCAGGGAACTGGCAATGATGCGGTGCGCGTGCCCGTGGCCGGCCTCGCTGACGGGTTTGGAGTCCTGGCTGAATTCAGGAATCCCTCCGGGATCACCATCGATGCCCAAAACAATCTCCTCGTGGCTGACCAGGGGAACCACGTCATCCGTCGGGTGGCCCGGCCGATCGCCCCCACCGACCCGTGGAGAATCACCACGATCGCCGGAACAGGCGTTGCCGGGATGATCGATGGGCGCGCCACCCGGAATGGCGCGCAGTTCAGGAGCCCGACCGGCCTCTGCCTTGACGCCAACGGGGACATCATGGTGGCAGATCAAAACAACCACCGGCTGCGCCGCGTCACCCTGCCGCTCTCGCTCGACGCCACCTTCACTGGACAGGATGCCTATGGCTTGAATTTCAGCGCCGACCTCGTCTCCGCCTCGCTCCGGCTCATTCCCAGAATGCCTTATTATTTCCGCTGGGTGGCGGCAGATGGCAGCTTCCAGATGCTGGGTCAGAGTTTTGGCATCATTCCGGTGCCGACCGTGGTGACGACCCCCGCTACAGGCGTTACCCGCGATGCGGCCTCCATCAATGGCAAGGTGAATTCCTACAGCACAGCCACCGAATCCTTCTTCGAGTATTCCACCGACCCGGATCTCCTCGGCCCGCTGATGGTCGGCACCCACAAGGATTCCCAGCCCGCCGCCATGGGCACGGCCGTGGACAGCGTTGGCAACATTTATGCCGCCGATCGGGCGAGCAACAGGATTCTCAAGATCCCTCCGTTTGGCGATATAACTACTTTCGCGGGAACCGGCACCGCCGGATTCGCCGATGGCCCCGGCGCGGAGGCGTTGTTCGACCATCCGTGTGACGTGGCCGTTGACAGCGATGGCAACCTGTATGTCGCCGATGAATTCAACCACCGCATTCGCAAAATCACTCCGGCAGGTGTCGTCAGCACCCTCGCGGGTTCAGGCGTGGCCGGATTCGCCAATGCGGCAACCGCCACGGCCGGGAAACTCCTGTTCCCTTGTGGCATCGCGGTTACCGCAGACGGCACCAGCGTCTATGTGGCGGACCGGGGCAATCAGCGCATCCGGGTCGTCTCCGGAGGGGCTCTCAGCACCCTGGCCGGCAGCGGCACCGCCGGTTTCGCCGATGGCGCAGGGACCACTGCCCGCTTCCGCAACCCGACCGGAGTGGCGGTCGATGAACTCGGCAATGTTTTCGTCGCCGACCGCGACAACCATCGCATCCGCGTGGTGAATGCCGATGGCTGGGTGCTCACCGCTGCGGGTGCCGGCACCGCCGGATTCCTCGATGGTCCCGGCCTGACGGCGCGATTTGCCTCCCCGTCCGGCGTGACCGTTGACGACACCGGCAACGTTTATGTGGCCGACCGCGACAACCATCGCCTCCGCAGGATCGATCTCGACAGTGCCGTCACCACCATTGCTGGTTCCAGCATTGCCGGAGTCGTGGACTCGCCTGGATCCGGCTCCCTCTATCCGGCCACAGCCGCTCAGTTTTCCCGTCCGGTCCGCGTGGCCGCACAGCCCGGGAGCAGCAACGTGTTCCTCACCGAAGAAGGAAGCCCGCTCATCCGCAAAGTGTTCCGTGGTGACCTGCTTACGATTTCCCGGCCGACCATCAACAGCCCCACCGAAACCCCGGTCACCGCCCTCATCCCGAAAACGCTCCTCTCCGGTGCCACTTACTACTACCGCATCTGCGCCAGCAACTCCCAGAACGCCCTTGATCCGGCCCTGGGAGCAATCCTCAGCTTCACGACCCCGGCCGAACCGGGAATCACCGTGAGCATGGGCAACTCGCGCAACGCTGCCGTGGCGGACGGTGGGGTGGTGGATTTTGGCACCACTCCGATCGGTGTCCCCGTCACCCGCCAGTTTACCATCATCAACTCCGGCGGATGGCCCCTTATTGTCAGCGGCATCACGGTGCCGGGAAGCTACACCCGCACCGGAGGCATTGGAACCGTGGCCCCGGGCGATACCCTCACCTTCAGTGTAACCCTGACTGCCGCATCAGCGGGTGTCTTCGCTGGCGACATCCTGATTGCCAGTGACGACCCGGAGCACAGCAACTTCTCGTTCCCAATTACCGGGCAGGTGTTTGATCCGCCCGCAGTGACCACTCTGGCGGCCGATAATTTCGGAGCCGGCAGCGCGACGCTTAACGCTGCAGTGAATCCGGCGGACAGCGCCACCACCGTGTGGTTTGAGTATTCCCCGGATCCCCTCTTCGATGGGGTGCTGGTCAGCACGGTGGCCGGTGCGAGTGCCGGCTTTGCCAATGGCACAGGTCCCGCCGCACGGTTTGATCAACCGAATGGCGTGGCCGCTGATACCGCCGGAAACCTTTACGTGGCCGATACTCTGAATCACCGCATCCGCAAAATCACTCCCGCCGGTGTGGTCACCACCCTGGCCGGAAACGGCGGGGCGGGCTTCGCTGACGGGCCGGCCCTCAGCGCACAGTTCAACGAACCGATGGGTGTGGCCGTCGGGGCGAACGGCACCGTGTTCGTGACCGATTCCAAGAACCACCGCATCCGGGCCATCTCGCCAGACGGAGTGGTGTCCACGTTCTCAGGCATCGGGGCCGGCTTTACCGACGGCGTGGCCGGAGGTGCCCGGTTCAATGTTCCCAAGGGCCTCGCCATCGATGCTGGCGGGAATCTCTACGTGGCGGACTCCCTGAACCACCGCATTCGCCAAGTGGCCCCGGATGGATCCGTCAGCACGTTTGCCGGCACCGGGACCGCGGGCTTCGCTGATGGAGCGGGCTCTGCCGCCCAGTTCAGCAGCCCCTCGGCGATTGCCGTGGGTGCTGACGGCATCCTCTATGTGACCGAGACCACGAGCCACGCCATTCGCAAAATTCTCGCTGACGGAACGGTCAGCACGTTCGCTGGCTCCCGGACGACCGCAAGTTTCCTGGATGCCAGTGGCACCAGCGCCCGCTTCTCCAGCCCGACTGGTCTGGTGGTGGATGCCAACGGGACGCTCTATGTCGCGGACAAGGGCAACCACCGCATCCGCAGGATCGCTCCGAACGGCACCGTCACAACCCGGGCCGGATCCAATCAGGGCACCGCAGATGGACTGGGTTCAGACGCCCAATTCGACAGCCCGGTGTCACTCGCGCTCATCGCCCCCGGCACCGTGGCCGTTGGAGAATCCGGGCACTCGACGATCCGCCACTTCGCTTCCACCGGAGCGTTCGTGCAGGCAGCGACCGGCCTTATTGGCACCACCTTTCTTCCGGTGTCCCTGCCCGCTACTAACTTGTCTGCGGGCATGTGGTATTTCCGCGCCATCGCCACCAACGCAGGCGGCAGGACCGTCGGTGCTCCGCTGACTCTGGTCATGGAGCCCGAAATTACCATCGAACAACCCGCCGAGACCGCCCTCCCCGATGGGGGCACGCAGGACTTCGGGTCTTTGACGGTGGGGGTCAATGCCAGCCTGACCTTCACGGTCCGAAACACCGGCAGCGCCAGCCTCACGGGCCTCGCAGTGACCATTGATGGTTCTCACGCGTCAGACTTCAGCGTGACCGCCAGCGCGGTAGCTCCGGTGGTCGCGCAAACGGGCAGCACCACCTTCACGGTGCGCTTTGCACCATCCGCCGCAGGAGCCCGCACGGCCACCCTGCATGTCGCCAGCAATGACGCCGATGAGACCTCTTACGATATCATCCTCACGGGTGTCGGCCTGGATCCCTTTGTCCTCTGGCAGCAAGCCATGTTCGGAGCCAATGCGGGCAACCCCCTTTTCTCCGACCCCTTGGCCAATCCCACCCATGATGGCGTGGATAACCTGACCAAATACGCGCTGGGGTTGGACCCCAATGTCCCCTTCACCGGCACTCTGCCGGCCGGGGTGCTCAGCGGGAATACTCTCACTCTGACTTACACCAAAGCTCTCGCTGCGACCAATGTAGACTACATCGTCGAGTGGTCCACCGACCTTGTCAACTGGACTGCGACCGGAGTCACCGAACAGATTATTTCCACCACCCCCACCACCCAACAGACGGTGGCTTCCATTCCGGCCTCGCCTGCGAGCAGGCAGTTTGTCCGACTGCGCTTCGTCCTGCGTCAACCTTGATTTACCTTCCTCACCACTTCCCATGAAACGCTCATCCCATTTCCTTCTGCGTGCCGCGATGGCTGCCGTTACTGCGGTCATTCTGACCGCCCCTTACGCCGGGGCCCAGACGGCCCTGCAAAACGTCCCCCTCACCGCAGGCTGGAACGCCGTCTGGCTCGAGGTCGAACCCGTCGGCACGGACGGACGGCCGAAGGCTCCCGAGACCGTTTTCAACCACCCAGCAATCCAGCAGGTCGCGACGCCCAAGCCGTTGGCGGGACTGGCGGAGTTCTACGGCACTGATCCCGGAACTGTCGGGACCTTCAACCAGGACGAGTGGCAGACTTGGAAACGAAACCCCGGGGCGGTCCCCAACTCCCTACCCCTGATCAACGGCAATCGGCCTTATCTCGTTCAGGTCGCTTCTGGCACCGCCGTATTCGGCCTCCCCATTACCGGCAAGGCCAGATTCTTCCGCCCGACCTGGACTCCGGACCGCTTCAACCTCGTTGGCTTCGGACTGCAGGGAACTCCCAGCTTCGCCAGTTTCTTCGGCCCTTCCAGCGGCAAGCATCCCGTTGACAAGATTTTCCGCCTCAATGGGGCCACCGGAGCCTGGCAACGCGTGACCGGAGCAGAACTCATGACTTCCGGCCAGGCTTACTGGATCTTCTCCGCCGGCGTGTCCAATTACATGGGACCAGTCGCGGTGGACTTTGCCAACGCGGTGACTGGGACGCTGAATTTCGCAGGTCCGGGGGACGTTGTCTCAGTGGAAACCGGGCCCGCTTCCCCTCCGCTGCACCTCGATCTGGAGGAGATCGTCTTCACCAACCTCAACCTCAGCGGGGCTTCCGCCACCCCCTCCTTGGAACTCACCGCCTTGGATTCCGGTGCCGGCCTCCTTTCGCTCCGCGTGGCAAGGCCGGTGCCCAACAGTCTGGGCTATGCCTTGGGAAATCTCGTTGATTCCTCGCTGGACCCGCTGCCCGCGCCAGCCCCGCTCGGTGAAGCCGTCGCTCCGGGCAAATCGGCTATTCTTACGCTGGGGGCGCAGCGCAACTGGACTACCGGACTGGCTGGGCGGACCAACCTTTACCGGCTCACGACCGGAGCCGGCGGCGCTTTCTGGCTCCCGGTCAGCGCCCTCAAGGACGACCTTCAGTTGGCCGCCACTCAGTTGCCGCCCGGCCCGCCCTCCGTGGCGGGACTTTGGATTGGCGATGTCAGCGTCAATGCCGCCACCAGCATGGTCGTGGATGGCGGCCCGATCCAGCCGACCGCCGGTTCCGCGCCCCTCCGCGTGCTCCTGCACGCCGACTCCAGCGGGGCGTTGAAACTCCTAACGCAGGTCACGATCATGCAGACCAAGTCTGCCGATCCCTCCATCAGCCCCGTTCCGGTGATCGTCGTTGACCAGGCCAAAATCCCATTTTTCGAAGGCGTGAAGGAACGCAATGGCAAACGGGTCGGCCTGCGGATCGAAGCCACCAGTTATGACATGCCACGCAAGCTCGATGCCACCAGCCAGTCCGCGCTGCTCAATGATCCCGCCTATCCCGGCCTCACCGCAAGTGGACTGTCTGACTTTCTCGTCTCCCGCTCCACCCGTCCGCCCTCGCTCAAGGAGGTTTATGATCTCACTTGGCCCATGGCCGGTTCCCTTGGCTCCGGCCAGACGGTGACCACGGCCAATCCGCTGGTGCTGGATCCCTTCCACCGCAGCAATCCCCTTCGCCACGCCTTTCACCAGAACCTTCCCAAAGGTCCGAAAATCTCCCGCACCATGACGTTTGCGTTCGCTGCGGAGCAGCCGGTGCCGGGAGTCCTCCAGGGAACCTACCGGGAGGTGGTTTCGGGCCTGACCAAATCCAACCTCACCGTCACCGGAACCATTGCCCTGCGCCGCATCAGCACCGTCGCCACCCTCGACTCCGCACCATGATTTCCCGCACCCGGCCACCCTTTTCCCGCACTCATTCCATGAATACAAATATTGTTAGTAAAATCCTGACCGCCCTCGTGTTTGTCGCAGCCGTGATTTCCGCCGCTCCGCTGCGGGCCGCCGCGCCCACAGTCACCACCTCAGCGGCAACAGAAGTCACCGCTACCAAGGCGACCCTGAACGGGACGGTCAATGCCGGCAACGAAAATACCCTCGTGTCCTTCGACTACGGCACGACGACTACCTATGGCCAATCCGCCAACGGCACGCCCTTGCAAGCGACCGGGGGCGCCGCTACGGCACTGAGCGCCAGTGTGAGCGGGCTAATCCCTAACACAACCTACTACTTCCGGGTCAAGGGCGTGAACCCTTCCGGCACAGTGTCTGGGAGCCAGATGAGTTTTACAACATCACTCGCGCCCTTAAAGGTGAAGGTGGAAAGCGAGTATGGAAAAGAGAAAATCACCCCCCGGGCAGGAACCATCGAGGTTCCGATTGGCTCGGAGCAGAAGTTTTCCGCCCCACTGCACGTTTTTCTCAACCGCGATTTCGTGGAGCTTGATCCTCCCTACGCGGAACCCGGCAGCTCGGACCAATCAAAAGTCCCCTACTACCGCGCCCGTCGCGTCGGCTATGCGATCAATAGACATCTTGTACGATTCATAATGTTCATAATCATGTTTATAAATACCATACTGTACTTTTGACCGTACTGTGCCAATAAGTTGAGGATGACACTCTATTTGGACACCCGAAACAACATTTCCGAATTCCGC
>JANOAS010000394.1:0-9251 GCA_031411255.1 bacterium | reverse complement strand
CCGCTGACGTTTTTTCCACTGCTGAGCCTGATGGGAAGCAGAAGCCCCTTTTTCTGGGTCATCCCCGTCTGCTGCATCGCCCTGTCCTGCCAGTTTGGCTGGATCATGCGCCGGGTGCGCGACGCCTTCTGGTGGTCCGTCGCAGCCGTGGGGCTGCCGCTGGCCGGGCTGCTGCTGAAAATCGTAGAAAACGCCGATTCACCAGCCGGGAGCGCATCCCGTTCTGTCAGCCGTCTCCGGCTTCCCGTGCCCTCGGCCATCGAACTCCTGGTGGTCATCGCCTCACTGGCCGGACTGGTCCTCGGCATACGGCACCTCAGCCGGAGCCTCCCTCAGGAAAAACCCGCGAGCCCCAACCCGGCGGACGGCGGCGGCCCGGTGTCGCCCAACTTCGTCATCGCGATCCACTGGTTTCTGGGTGGAGCGTTCCTCTTCGTCCTCGGCACCGTCGTTCCCAAATTCCACCGTATTTTCCAGGACATGCTGTCCGATGACACCCCACTCCCGACCGTCACCCGGTGGATCGTCGGGATGAGCGGCCATTTTTTCCCCTGGCTCGTCGTGGTCCTCCTCGCCTGCGTCGCGGACTTCTTTGTCTGCCGCAGTCTGGCCAGGAAAGGGAAAACGGCGCTCTGGTTGTGGAATGGGGTGGTGCTCCTCGCGGCGGCGGGAATCGCGACCCTTTTCGCTTGCGGGCTGTATGGGCCGATGAAACGGATCATCCAGATGAGCGGCGAAGTGGCGTCAACCCGCCAGTCAAACGAAGAAAGAGTGGAGTTCCTCACCAAGTCGGTGGGGGCCTGGCTGGGAGCGAAGGCCTCCGGTCAGCCCAGCCTGGACATCCTTCGTGTGCAGCTGGCAGGCGCCGAGGCCGCGGCCCGCCAGGCCGAGGCCAGCCACGAGGCAGGCCTCACCTCGACAGCGGAACTCTGGGCCGCCCAGGATGCCGCGGAAATCCTGAGGGCAAAGCTCACGGAGGATCCGGTCAATGTCGCCCAGGCCAGCCTGACGGCGGCGGAGAGGCAGCTGGAACTCACTAAAAGCCTCGTGCAGGCCGGCAAAATTTCGAGCGCTGAACTCCAGGCAAAGGAAACGCTGGTGGAAGTGCGGAAGCTGGAACTGAAGGCCGCCCAGAACCCTGCCGAGAAAGCCCCGTGAACTCCGAGACCTCCTCTTTTCACACCACCCGGTGGACGCTCGTCCGGCTGGCCTCGGACCGGGGCGAGGCGGGGCGGCAGGCGTTGAGCGAGCTGTGTGCTTCGGCCTACGAGCCGGTGGTGGCTTTCCTGCGGCGGAGCGGACGGGACGAGGATGCGGCGCGGGAGGCGGCGCATGGGTTTTTTGCCCGGCTGCTGGAGACGCCGGCGCTCGGCGGGGCGGAGCCGGGACGCGGGAGGTTCCGCAGCTACCTGCTGGGCGCTCTGAAGCACCACCTGAGCCACGAGGCCGAACGTCAGGCGAGGCAGAAGCGCGGCGGGAGCGTGGTGACGGTGCCTCTGGGCCGGGGCACGGAGACCTCGCCCGGTGTGGACCCGCGCGATGACTCCCGGCTCCCGCCCGACCGGGAATTTGACCGCCAGTGGGCGCTCCACGTCCTTCAGGCCGCCATGAATTCCCTGTCCGCCGAGTGGACCGCCGCCGGACGCGCGGACGAATTCGCCGCCCTCCAGCCCTTCATCGGTGGCGAGCCCCCGCACGGCAGCCTGGCCGTTCTGGCCCTGGCACGCGGCGCGGACGCCTCCACCCTGCGGAAAACCCTGAGCCGGCTCCGCTCCCAGTTTCGCCAGCACGTGAAGGCGCAGATAGCCCCCACCCTCGACCAGCCGGACGGCGTGGAATCCGAGATGCGCGACCTGCTGGCCGCTCTGGCGGGGTGAAACCCGGAGAACGGAAATCCGCCCGAAATTGGAGCCGGGGAATCCCCAGCGTCGTTCGACTCGCGTCTACTGGCACCGGCCAACCCTCCGGCGTGGTTCGACTCGCGTCTAATGGCACCGGACAATCCCCAGCCTCGTTCGACTCTCGTCTACTGGCACCGGACAACCCCCAGCGTCGTTCGACTCGCGTCTATTGGCACCAGACAACCCTCCGGCATGGTTCGACGCGTGTCTATTGGCACCGGACAACCCCCAGCGTCGTTTAGCTCGTGTCTAGTGGCACCGGCCAACCCCCGGCGTCGTTCGGATCGTGTCTAATGGCACCGGACAACCCTCCGGCAGTGCGCTTGCTTCGGCCTCTCCGTTTGTTGCCGTCCCCAGCCGTTCCGGCGGTTCGGCTATAGCTCCGCCGATTTCCGGACCAGCTCAAGCATCTCTGCGGAGATGCCGCTCCTGGCCAGGGCGGCTTCCGCAGCAGTGGCATTGGTCTTTTTCCATGACTCGTAGACACCAAAAACCAGGGTGGCCCGCTGAATTTCTCCGGTGATCGTCTTTGCCCACTCCATGGCGCTCTCCGGATCGCGCTCCTGCACAAACCCGGCAAAGCTGCTGCGGGCCTCGTCCAGTTCCGGCCCCTGCGGCTGTTTTCCCAGCCACAGGCCGGCAGCATTTGGGTCCTGCTGGGCCCACGTTTGAATGATTGTCGCGTAGTTCTCTGCACGCTGGTCAGAATCACCGTTTTTCAGGATGAACTCCGCCCCCATCTTCGGATCCGACAACATCAGTGCCTGTCCCACCGCCCCGGCCGACGCCTTCCGTTCGTCCGCCGTCAGCCCCTCCACGTAGGCCGCCACCTTTTCAGGCTCCATCAGCGCCCACTGGCTCAGCAAGACTTCCCGCGCCTCCTTTTGTTCCACGGTGTCCTTGATTTTGGCAAGCTCCTCCATCACCCGGTTCCGGGAGCTTTCATCAGACGCCGCCTGGGCAATGCCAGTAAATGCCGCCTGCCGCTCCTCCACAGTGGCCAGCTCGGCATATTTCTTGAAGGTCGAGTCAAGATCCCGCCCCGTCATGCTGCTGAAAATCGCCATCAACGCCACCTCCCGGTCCATGATCCCTCCTTTGCCACCGGCGCCTTCCGTCCCCTGCTTTTGATACCAGGCCCACACCGCCTCGGGGTCCTGCTCCGCCCAGGTGGTGACGACCCCCATTTTTCCCATCTGAATCAGCGTCCCTTGGCTGGAAAGTTTCTCCTCCGCATACTTCATGGCGGCCTGTGGATCTGTCCGGGCCCAGCGGCTGAGCAGGTTCGTGAGAATCAGCAATTTTTGCTGCGGATTCGCCGTTTCCTCCGCCATCTTCAGCGCCTCCAGAAGGTCCTGGTCGCGAATCTCCGCGAGGAGCGTCATCGCCTTGAAGTCGCCAGACGGGTTCACCATGGCGGAACCCCGGAGCATCCCCCGCACCCTGGTCATGATGTCCTTCAGGGAATTCCCTCCAGCGGCCGGCACGCATCCCTTCGCCCCGCCTCCCCCGGCTGGCGCCCCCACCGCCCCTGTCCCCGCCTGGCTGGCTTCCGCACTGGTCGTCCCGCCCGCCAGTCGCGTCACCTCCGCGATTTTAGCTCCCAAGCCGTCAGGCCTCGGCAGCATATACACCAGGACAAGGCTGGCCATCCAGGCAGCTGCTAAAATCAGGGTTTTTGGTTTCATGAATCTCAATAGTCTCCAGGTCTCGCACAACCCTCAGCACCCGCCGGTCCGGCAGAGGCGCTTCGTCCGGTCGGGCCAGTGCTCGGCGAGCTTGCGGCGGACGAATTCCACGCTGCCCGCCAGCTGCTCCAGGCCGTCCACGCCGTCCTCGATGCTGATCCAGTTGTCGCGCCACCCGGCATTTTTCAGCTGGGTGAAGATGGAATCGTAGTCGTTCAGCCCCTTGCCCACCTGGCCGTGGCGCATGCGCTTCACGTAGCCCTCCACGCCGGACTCCTCGCGGCGGAGGTCCTCGATGGTGCCCTCGATGAGGTAGCGGTCGCTGGCGTGCATGGTCACCACGCGGTGGACGACGCGCCGGAGCAGCTCCAGCGGATCCTCCCCGGCCAGGATGGTGTTTGACGGGTCATAGTTCACGCCAAAGGCCGGGTGGTGGATGCGGTCGACGAGGTCACAAAAGACGTCCATTTTCTGGGCAAACTCCGGGTGGCTCCAGAAGTCGTCCTTGTAGTGGTTCTCAATGATGAGCGTCACTCCCCGCTCCTGCGCATAGTCCAGGCAGGCGCTGATGCCCTCGGCCGCGTAGCGCAGGCCGTCCTCCCGCGAGACCTCCGGACGGCGCTGGCCGGAGAGCACGCGGCAATACCTGGCGCGGAGCGCGTGGCTCATGTCGATCCAGCGCTTCTCCTTTTCCACCTCAGCGGCGCGAAACTCCGGATCCGGGTGGGTGAAGTCGGGCGAGCAGCACATCATCGGGATCGCCAGGCCCAGCTCATCCGCCTTGCGCAGGAGCGGGCGCCAGTTGCGCTCGTCCTCCATTTCCAGAAATCCGGCATACCATTCCACCCCGTCCAGCTCCAGGCCGGCGGCGATTTTCATCCATTCAGCGAGACTCATGGTGCCGTCCTTGCAGAGGGCGGTCATGTAGGCTTTGGGCATTGCAGCGAGGTGGGGCATGGCGGGAAAAGTGGAGGGGTGAGGGTGAAATGAAAGTAAAAAACCGTCAGCCGAGCATGGCCAGAACGAGGGCCACGGTGAGCAGGACCGTGCCTGCCGCGCGGGTGAAAAACGTGGCGCGGTCCGTGGCGGCGCGCTCCACATTTCCAAACCACGCCCCGGCAAACCAGACGAGGACAAGGCTCCAAAAGCCGCGTGTGCTGTAGCAGATGTTCACCGCCGTCGCGTCGTGGAAAAAGCCGAGCGAGATGCCCATCATCGCGCCCTGAACCGAGAGGATGAGGCAGCCCGCCATCAGCCAGCGCCTGGATTTTCCCGGCAGGCTGAGCACCGGCGCCCGCTCCCACGGGAGAAACACCCCCGCAAAAAGCGCCACCGCCAGGGTGAGGCAGGACATGAATGCAAACTTCCCAAACCCTGCCGCGTAATGCTGGAGCAGCACATCCGCTACGCCGAAAAGCGCGCAGCTGGCGAGCGTGAGCAGGATGGCCGAGGCCCGGCGTTGCGGCCCCGCCTGGAGGTCCCGCCAGCCCAGCACGAGCACGCCCGCCGTGGTGAGCGCCGCCGCCACCCAGAGCGAGGGGCGCAGCGGCTCATGCACGAGCAGCGTGGTGGCCACGGCGACGAAGACAACCTTCGTCCCCATCAGCGGAGTGACCAGCGACACATCCGCCCGCCGGATGGCGGCGAAGGTGCAGAGCGTGCCCAGCAAACAAAAGAACCCAACCAGCACCGGCTGCCAGACCAGCGTCCAGTCCACCCGCTGCGGCTCCAGAAAAAGGAAGGGCAGAAAGGCGACCGCGGCGATCCAGTTGCTCCAGTGAAAGCTCTGGCGCGTGTTGGCCCCCTCCTCAAACGCGCGTTTGAAAACCAGGGAGCTGGCCGCGTAGAGCACCGCGGCGAAAAGTGGGAGCAGGAGATGCATCAGGGGCGATCAATCACTCCAGCCAGTCCGGCTGCCGGCGGTGCCGGAGCCCCTTGAACCGGAGCAGCCGCGCCGCCCGTTTCAACCTCTGCCGGGCATACGCCCCGCCCAGCCCGCCCCCCGCCGCGAGGGCTGCGTCATGGTTCACCAGCCCGTGCGAAACCAAGAGCCGGGCCAGCTGTGCCGTGGTCACTTCCTTGGCAAAAAGCGCCTGCGCCCGTTTCAGTCCAGCCTCGCCCATCCGCAGGCGCAGCGCGGGATCATCCAGCAGCCGCTCCACCGCCAGCGCGAAGTCCGCCGGTTTCCGCTCATCCACCAGCAGCCCCGTCTCCCCCTCCGCCACCATCTCGGGCACTCCGGCCAGCCGCGTGGAGACACACGGCACCCGCGCCGCCATCGCCTCCATGAGCACCGTGGGCAGGTTGTCCTTGCCCCCGTCCTTCTCCGTCACACACGGCAGGACAAAGATCTCCGTCTCCCCCAGCAGCTCGATGATCCGCTCCTGCCGCGTCGCCCCGGCCAGCTCCACACAGTCCCCCACCCCCAGCTGCGCGATCTGCGCCCGCAGCTCCTCCTCCAGCGGCCCCTCCCCCGCGATCACGCAGCGGAACGCCCGCCCCTTTTGCTTCAAAAACGAACACGCCGTGATCAGGTCGTCCCATCCCTTTTTCTCGATGAGCCGCCCCACGCCGAAAAGCAGCGGAGGCTGCGTCGTCCTCCGCTCCACACGGAACCGGTCAATCTCCAGCCCGTTGTAAACCCGCTCCACCCTCCCGGCCGCCCCCGGAAAGCGCCGCTTCAAATCCCCCGCCGTGTAGTCGCTCACCGTGACGACCAGGTCCGCATCCGCCATCAACCGGTCGAGGTTCACGTCCACGCCGGCGCTCACAAAGATGTCATTCGCATGTCCGGTAAAGCTGAAGGTAAAGTCGTAGCAATACTTCAACCACCACCCGACCCGCGCACCGATGCCCGCAAAGTGCGAGTGCGAGTGAGCCACACCCGCCTCCATCATTTTCCGCCCGATGTACGCCGCCTCATAGAGCCGCATCTTGTCCGGACGCTCGCCCCAGTGCCTCAGGCTCAGCACCACCTGCTGGGGCAGCTCGTTGCGCTCCTTCGCCACCTTCACCCACTCGATCAGCTTTTTTTCCTCCGGCAGGAAGTGCACCCGCTGGTAAAGCTCCTCCGGAAAATGACGCGGCACCTCATCCCGGGTGTCCCGCACACTGAAAATCAGCGGCTCGATCCCTTGACGCTCAAGCTCCATGACTTCCCTCACGCAGAACGTCTGCGTGAAGGTGGGAAACCTCTCAAACACATAGGCCAGATGATGCACGGCGTCGATTGAGTCCCCGTTTCGCCTCCCGCGCAACCTGAATCCAAGCCCCGGGACCGCTCCTGCTCGTTTCATTTTTTCAGCCGGAACGGCGTCCCGCAATACATGCAGACGTACGTGCCCGTGAAAAGCAGGTCCAGAATCACCGTCGTCGAGTAGCTGAAGAAGCCGATGCGCCGGGCATCCCGGTTCATGTGGCAGTCCTTTTCCATGAAAAACGTCCCGTGGCACAGCGGGCACGAGGTGTTCAGCGCATGTCGGTAGCGCCATATCTTGAAGAACGCATATACCAGCACCGAGGCCACAAACGCCAGACCCCAGCCCTGGTGGCCGGACAGCCAGTCATTCGGGTCCTTCCGGTAAATCAGGAAGCAGGCCAGCGAGGTGATGACGGAGAGCGCCGAGAGAAAACACACCGTCGCCAGCAGCACCCCGACGACGAGTGCCTGAGGCCGGTGGAAGGAACGTGCGCGCTGTTGGCTGGGCATGGATTTCTGATTTTGAAAATTTGTGGCCCGCAGAATCCACCTTTCCCCGTGCGATGACAAGCCTAACCGTTTTTTCCTAGGAAATTTTAGAAAACCTGATAGATTACCTCTGCGAATTAAAAACTTCCCATGGCCACAACAACACCAGCCACCATGCGCCCAAATCTGCTCACTCTATTGGGCATCATCACCTTCCTTTTCAGCGCAGCGCTGCCTGCCGCACGGGGAGGGCAGGTGGTCATCATTGACCCGGGGCACGGCGGGAAGGACCCGGGGTGCCACAGGTGCGGAATTTTTGAAAAAAATCTCACCCTCAGCCTCGCGAAACGCACCGCCGAAGAACTCCGCGCAAAGGGGCACAAAGTGGTGATGACCCGCACCAGCGACCGCTACGTCTCCCTCGACCAGCGGGCAGCCATTGCCAACAAGTATCCCGGCGCGCTCATGATCAGCCTGCATTGCAATGCTGACCTCAACAAGGGCGCACGCGGCGTGGAAACCTACTACGCAGGCACCGCCGGGCGCAGCCTGGCCAGCTCACTGCACCGGGAGGTCAGCTCCACGGCCAAGTCCCCGAACCGGGGAATCAAGAAACGCAGCCTGGCCGTCCTCCGGAAAACGGAGGGTCCGGCGGCTCTGGTCGAGTACGGATTTCTCAGCAACGCCTCCGAGCGTGCCCGCATCAGCACCGGCGAATACCAGTCAAAAATCGCCCGTGCCATTGGTCGCGGCCTCGGCTCCTACCTCGCCGCCAACGGGAAATCCGGCAAAGGCAGCCTCCTCGCCTCGGCCCGCCGCTGAGGGAGGCACGATGTTTTCCTACACGTGCGGGCAGGAAAATCGTTTTTTTTCGGTAAGTCCGCCCCGCAGGTGACATTCTCCCTGTGATGACGCATCCATCACAGGAACCCGACCCCCGCCACGAGGAATTCGTGCGCCAGCTCAGCGCCGCCCACCGGCTGCTGCGGGGCTACCTGGTTTCCCTCCTGGGCAACCGGCATGACGCCGACGACGTCCTCCAGATGACGAGCCTCACCCTGTGGCGGAAGTTTTCCTCGTTCGAGCCGGGCACGGATTTCACCGCGTGGGCCTGCACGGTGGCCTTCTACGAGGCGAAAAACTTCCAGCGTGCCGCAGCCCGTTCGCGTTTGTATTTCAGCGAAGCGCTCATGCAAACCCTGGCCGACGAACGCCCCGCCGACCTCGCCCGAACCGGCCCCCGCCACGAGGCTCTGGGCCACTGCCTCCAGAAGCTGGATGACGCCGGCCGGCAGCTCGTCGAGGCCGCCTACCTAGAGGAGGGCAGCCTCCTTCTCCTGGCGGAAAAACTGGGCCGGGCCCCGCAGACGCTTTACAACAAACTGAACATCATCCGCCGGTCGCTGGCGGAGTGCGTGGCCCGCCGGCTCGCACAGGAGGGCGCGGCATGAACGCTGAGTTTAACCAGAAGGAATTAAGCGACCTCTTTTCCGCCCGCCTGGCCGGCACGATCACGGCGGAGGAGCACGCGAAACTGGAAAGCCTGCTGGCGGGCAGCGCCGCCGCCCGCCAGTGGTGGTTCCTGCACTGCGATGTGGAAACAGGTCTCGCTGAATGGGCTGCAGGCCGCGACAGCGTGGTGCCGATGCCCCGTCCCGCAGCCGCAGCCCCCCAAAAATGGTGGGCCATCGCGGTAGCGGCAGCGGCGGCGTTGGTGGTGCTCGGTTTTTTCTGGTGGCGTCCGTCCCCTGTCGGTCCTTCCTCTACCGCCGTCGTCGAGGCGCCAGCCAGCGGAGTTGCAGTGGTCGCGTGCCTGAACAATGCCGAGTGGGAGGGAGACCCGCTGCAGGCCGGAGCCGTCCTGACGCCCATGACCCTGCGCCTGAAATCCGGCTCCGCGCTGGTGGACTTTTTCACCGGCGCCCGTGTCGTCCTGGAAGGACCGACCGAACTGCGGCTCGTCTCGCCGGGCGA
>JANOAS010000393.1:0-29493 GCA_031411255.1 bacterium | reverse complement strand
CGAGGCCATCGCCGAGATCCTCGGCGTGAACGGCCCTGAACAAGTCCGCCCCGACCCGGCCACGCTCATGCCCGTCATCACCCTGTCCATGTCAGGCACCCGTGTGGAGGTCGGCTGGAAATGGGGCTCCGCCCGCGGCGTTGTGAAGGCCCTGCGCATCGAGGTGGACCGCGGCAACGGCTGGGAATTCCTCACCATCGACACGCAGCCCGACTATACGGACACCCACCAGCTCCCCCCCACCGGGCAAAAGTGGAAATACCGCGCCATCTGGATCCTAGACGAGGCACCCGTCGGCCAGTGGAGCCCCGTCGTGGAGATCACCGTCAGCGCATGACCCGCCCCTCTGTTCCCCGCCCACGCGCTGAAACACACAAACCACCCATTCCCCACCCGCGACCCGGCCGCCCGATTCCATGGGCGACCGGGTCGTTTTGGTTTCGGGAAGGCGAAGCGAGACGTTGCTGACATTGCGTGACGAGCGGGGAATCCAGCCTGCTCACTCCTCGTCGTTCCTGCGCTTTCTTGTCCGCCACCAAACAAACCCACCGAGGCCGGCAGCCGCTGCGGCCCAGAGTGGCCAAAAACTTTTTTCTGCTGCTGACGTTCGTGGCACTTCAATTTGTACTACCGGGGCCTTGAGTGGAGGCGGTCTGGAAGTGGACGACTGGCCTTTCTGGCCAGCCTGTGGCGTGACTGAAAGGGGGGCCTCGGCGGGCGGGTTGACCGAAGGGCCGTTTTGCCCCGCAGCCCGCGAGAGGTAGAGAGTGGCCTTCAGGCCTCGGCCCTTGGTGAGCTGGGCACCAGAACCATCGAAGCCAGGGCTCCAGGAACCCTCGAGCCGCATGCCTTGTTTCCAAGCATCGCCGTAAGCCTCAGCGAGCCGGATGCTGAAAGTGAGGCTTGCTCCGGGTTCGATTTTTTCAAAACTATGCCTCCCTTCGGAAGCAAACGGAGCATCGGGTGAGTGCATTTTCTCCCAATCGGCATTCATAGTGAGCAGGTTGGCGTTGCGGTCTAAAAGCCTGATCGAAAGCCCAAACGACCGCCCGGTTTGGTCGTAGCCAATAGCCGCAGTTGTCGTGTTGTGGAGCTCGCAGAATACTTCCCCGGGGTCGCCCTCCCCAACCTTGGCCATACGGAGTGTGAGTTCCAACCCGTCGGCTGATGTCGTGGCGCTCTCTGGTGAAGGGAGGGGGAGGGGGGGGCTAGCCCCCTGTGATGTGCCTAGCACTAAGGCTAGGAGGGCGAGCAGCAAGTAAACGAGGGGCGGCATAATTTTTTGATTTTGGTCCCTATGGAATTCGCGTTCCAAGGGCAGCATTGGTAGTCCATTCGGGGTGAACAGCCGTTTCCACCGCAGTCCCCATTGTCTGGTTCGGCGAAGTCAGCGACCAAGCAGCCCCCGTCAGGGTGGCTGAACCTCCCCATGTCCACTGGACGCTGAGTGTTGGCACATATCTGGAGGCCTTTCCATCAGGCAAAAACATAATGAACATTTCGAAATAATCCATGATGGTGGTGGCTTGCAAACCCGCTAGTAGTATGAATGGGGCATCAGTAGTCAATTGTTGAGTGTTTGTAGCATAACCGCCAGTTACTCCCGGATGTCCGCCGAAGGGAGGCGGATTGTACGGATAGTTTGTATCGAGCACTTTTTGACCATTCAAACTCCAATGCAGTGGAACTCCGCTGGTCGGAACGTAGGTTCGTCCAGTTGTTGTCAACTGAAGCCAGTGCCACTTTCCTTCGGGCCAGCCTGCGGGCACACTAACTTTTCCGATAAAGTCCATGCCTCCAAGCATTAACGCTCCTGCGAACAATCCTATTTTTGTCGGAGTTTGCATAGAGTCGAATTTTGTCACGCCCTGCATTGGAAAAAATGTCGTTGCTGGTTTTTCAATCACCATTGGCAGGGTGAATTCAAATGCTTTAGCATTTATTTTACATTTTAAAACGATGCTTTTCGAGCCGCTGTCAGCAAAATAGAAGTGAACTTCGGCCTGTGCTTTGTCGGCGGCTTGCAGAGGAGTCAGTTTGCCGTGAGACTGATCTGCCTCAAAATCTTTAAAGACCGTGCTTGGCAGCACCCATTGATAGTCCGCCACCGTCAAACCGGCAGGCAGAGTATTGGGGTTGAGTCGAAGATTGATTTTTTGGCCGGGCAGCGCTTTCACCAGTTGGCCTTTTGCCAGCTGCCATTTTCCGTCGGCCTCGTCCTCGTCCCGCTGGAATTCTACCGAAGCGAGCGATTCATCCACCACCCAAGTCCCCGGGCTGGAGGTGTTGGTGGTGGCGGGGAGTTCGGCGAGAAGGTCCGCTTTGTTGGAGGAGAGGTTGGAGGCGGTGGTGTAGCTGAAGGTGAAGGGCTCGACCTTGATGATGTCAGCGATGGGCGATGGGCTGAAGACTTTGGTGACGCGCAGGAAGGTGCGGTCGTAGGCTGCCGTGGGGTTGGCGGCGAGGCGGCTCCAGACGCGCTGCTGGTCGCCGCAGGCACTCTGGGGCTGGCCTCCGGTGGTCGTGGCGCTGCCCAGCTCGTAGCGCATGAAGGCGCGGGCGTCGCGCGGCTCGGGGTTGTGCACGCTCTCGCGGCTCATGGGTGGGGCTTTGGAGAAGGAGGCGGGCAGGGACAGGTCGGTGGAGATGCGGGACTGGAGTGTTGCGCCGAGGTCGAGAGCATTGCCTACTGTCTTGTCGCTGTGCTCCGGGGGGCGGTCCATGTCGAGTTTCAGGTACTTGGCGGCTCCGGCACCCAGAGCGAGGGGATCGGAAGCATTGTAATAGTACCTTACATCACGCGAAGCGGGAGCCCAGTCGTATCCTGCATAAAGGTTTGGCGTGAGAAAGTCGCCATCGGTGACGCCGAAGCTTGCGCTGTACGCGCTGTCATGGCGTGTGCCGGTGTAGCCCTCGGCTTGTGTCGGAACTCCGTCGGCGTCGGGGTCCTCCACGGTGACGGGGGCTCCGCCGCCAGCGAGTTCGGCGACGAGGACGATCTCCTGGTTGAGGGAGCCCTGAGCCTGAGTGGGGTCTGCCAGGCCGGCTGCAGCGGGGTTGAAGGCGGGCTGCCCGCCGGCGAACATCTCGCCGGTGGCCACGGTGGCGTTTTTGTCGATTGTCAAAATGCCGGTCGACTCCTCCGCTGCAGGAATGCTCCAGAGCCCGCCTTTGGCGGCGGCATAGTTGGCAGGGGTGTCCGAGCGGGTGTATCTCCATATTTTATACTTCACGTACCACGTGACGGGCATGGGCCGGTCTGCGACCAGGCCCACGACGATGTCTCGCTGATGGGTGGTCACGGTGGGGCCGTTGGCGGTCCAGGTGCGGGTCTCGGAATACTCGGCGCGCAGGATGGTTTTGTTGGTAATGGCGGCGGTGGCAGCGGGGGTGACCGGGTAAATGCTGTAAGCAGGGCCCCAGTTGTCCGAAACCAAGGCGGTGCCTGTCGGGCTGGGAAATGCGGTGATGAAGGTTTCGACCTGTGGGCTGGTGGTGACTGGCTTGGCGTCCGCCTGGTCTCCGCTTTTCGACAAGGTGGTAACTACTTTGTACGGTCGTGAGTTATTATTCGCTGAAAACGGGCCATTGCCCGTTGCGGTGATGCTGGAGTCCCGCCAGCGCAGTGTGAGGCTGAGTTTTGGCAAATCGAATTTCAAAGGACCCGTCCCTTGAATGCTGCCGTTCGGGTTCGGTGTGCCGTTGGCGGCGGGAACTCCATCGATGCTGTCCTTGATGCCATCATAGTCGGTGTCCAGTCGGAGTGGATCGGTGCCGGCAGCCAACTCAGCACCATCGGTCAGGCCGTCGGCGTCCGTGTCGCGGAGTCTTGGGTTGAGTCCGCGGGAAATTTCGTCGGCATCCTGGACGCCGTCGCCGTCGGTGTCGTTGTTGAAAGGGCTTGTCCCATATTGTTCGACTTCGGTCTGATCCGGCAAGCCGTCGCCGTCGGTGTCGCTGGACTCCTTGACGCGCCAGTATTTCCGCCTGACGCCTGCGGCGGGCGGGGCCGGGGTGACTGTGCCGGGGGCCGCCGCCGCGCTGAGGCCAGGCAGGGCGGCGGTGAAGGCGGACCAGAGGGCATTTTCGACTGGGTCAAGAATCGTGCCAGTGGCCGGGGTGGGGACGGCACCCACGTCCTTGCTGAGCATGATGAAAAACGAGAAATGCACCGGCATAGTCTGGCCTGCCGGGGTGGCGGTCCCTTCGAGCGAGGCCGAGACGTAGGTTTGAGTGGGAAGGCTGGCCGGTGTTGAGGCGACTTGTTTGTTGTAAACGGTGCCGGAGGGGCTGGTCCATTGGGCCCAGAGGGCGGGCGCGGCGGGATTGTTCGAGGTGCGCCACAGGGAAATGAGGGCGAAGCGCTGGGCGGCGGGGGCCGGCGGTGCGGCAGGAGGCGGTCCGCTCGTCGGTGGTGGCGGGGCCACGGTAAAGAGGTCCGCCCTCATGATGCGGTCCGCTGCGGCTGAAGTGCCATACGCCGTGGCCACGGGCACCCAGGGGCCGCTGTCGAGCGTGTCGGCGTTCTCCATGGTTTCGAGCGTGTAGAGGCGGTAGCGCTCCGGCCGCCATGAGATGCCGTGCTGAACATAGCCCGGGTAACCGGCAACCGGGGCCTGGTAGGAGAAGGCGGTAAAGTCCTCACCCGGCAGCCGCGGGTCATTCGCCGCAGAAGTGGCCGCGCTGAAGGCGGACAAAAACAGAAGCAGGGCGATCCAAGGCATTCCCCAGAGCCGGGAAAGAATTTGGGAATGGTGAGGAAGTAAGGGGTAGGCAGGCTTCATTGTGGTGATGGCGCAAAGGTTCCGTGCTGAAAGTTTGTGATGGTGGACTTGGAATGAGCGAATTGCAAAGAAACTTTTAGCAGCTTGGGGCGTGACAGAACAAATAATCGAGGTTGATACATGACAACTTTGATGCAGCAGACATTCCTCCCGCCAAGAATAAGCATTTGCCTCCCGCCATCCCTGCGTAGGATCGTGACCATGAAGCACCCCACTTTGTTCTCCGGGCTCCTGGCTTGTCTGCTCGCCCTGACCCTTTCCGCCGCAGCGGGACCGCCGGCGGCCAGGCGCATCCTGTTTCTCGGCGACAGCATCACGCACGCGGGAGAGTACGTGGACGTGATCGACGCCGCGCTTGTCCAGAGTGGAAATGACCGCGAGGTGCTGAACCTCGGGCTGTCCAGTGAGACGGTCTCCGGGCTGAGCGAGGAGGGGCATGCGGGCGGCGCCTTTCCCCGGCCGGACCTGCACGAGCGGCTGGACCGCATCCTGGCAAAGGTGAAGCCGGACCTCGTCGTCGCCTGCTACGGCATGAACTGCGGCATCTACCTGCCCTTCGATGAAGGCCGCTTTGCCAAATACCAGGACGGCATCAAGCGTCTCCGCGAAAAGGTGGCCGCCGCCGGAGCCGGCATGATCCACCTCACCCCGCCCGTCTACGACCCCAGCCCGCAAAACGCCGCCGTGAAGTACAACGAGGTGCTCGACAAATACAGCGACTGGCTCGTTTCCCAGCGCGCTGCGGGCTGGCAGGTGCTGGACCTGCACAGCCCCATGAAGGCCGCGCTGGAGGCCGGGCGTGCGAAGGACCCCGCCTTCAAGCTCGCCGGTGACGGCGTCCACCCCGGCAGTGAGGGCCACCGCATCATGGCCGCGCCCGTCCTGGCGGCCTGGGGGCTGGACGGCGTGGTGGTGAAACCGGAAGTCCTGAAACTCGTCCGCGAACGGCAGAACCTGCTGAAACTCGCCTGGCTGAGTGAGACCGGACACATCCGCCCCGGTGTGCCAAAGGGCCTGCCCATCGCCGAGGCGCAGGCGAAGGCCGCAGACATCACCACGAAACTGCACGCCCTGGTCGCGGGCGGCGCGGCCCCGTTTCCGGGTGAGAAGTCGGCGTGGAATGGATTCGACAGCTACAAGGTCACCGTGGCCGGACAGCCGGTGACCGTGGTCGTGCCGAAGGAAGCAGCGCCGGGCCGCCCGTGGGTCTGGCACGGGGAATTCTTCGGCCACAAGCCCGCCCCGGACATCGCCCTACTCAACAAGGGCTGGCATGCCGTCTACATGCAGTATCCAAACCAGTTTGGCTCGCCCGCCGCCGTGGAAAAGTGGAACGCCCTCTACGCCGAGCTGACCGGCAAATACAGCTTCGGCCCGAAGCCCGGCCTCGTCGGGCTGAGCCGCGGCGGGCTCTACGTGTACAACTGGGCCATCGCGAATCCGGACAAGGTGGGCGGCATCTACGCGGATGCCGCCGTCTGTGATTTCAAAAGCTGGCCCATGGGCAAGGGAAAAGGCAAAGGCGCCCCCGGCGAGGTGGCAAACCTGCTCAAGGCCCATGGATTCGCCGACGAGGCCGCCGCCCTCGCCTGGCCGAACAACCCAGTCGACCGCCTGGAGCCCCTCGCCAAAGCCGGCGTCCCCCTGCTCCACGTTTACGGGGATGCGGACGACGTCGTCCCCTGGCAGGAAAACACCGGCCTCGTCGCCGAGCGCTACAAGAAGCTGGGCGGCACCATCACCACCATCGCCAAGCCCGGCGTGAACCACCACCCGCACGGGCTGGAGGACTCGTCACCCATCGTGAATTTCTTCCTCGGCGTCGCAGAAAAACCCGCCGCCCCGGCATCGAAGCAGACTCCATGAACCGGCTCGCCCTCGCCTTTCTCACTCTCCTGCTGGCCTGGCAGGGTGGGCACGCGGCGGAGCAGAAACCAAACGTCGTCTACATCCTCGCGGATGATCTCGGCTACGGCGACGTTCAGTGCCTGAATCCGGAGCGCGGCAAGATTAAAACTCCGCATCTTGACCGGCTGGCCTCGCAGGGCATGACCTTCACGGAGGCTCACAGCGGATCATCCGTCTGCACGCCCACCCGCTACGGACTGCTCACCGGACGCTACGCGTGGCGGACGCGCCTGCAGGCTGGCGTGCTCGACGGAGTGGACGATCCGCCCCTCATTGCCGCCGGCCGCCTGACCGTGGGCGCCCTTTTCCAGCAGCACGGCTACACCACCGCCGCCATCGGGAAATGGCACCTCGGCTTTGGCTCCGAGCCGCCCCCTTCCGACGCCGGACCCGGAGGACAGGAGAAAAAGGCGAAAGGCAAAAAGCGCGAGGCTGGAAATGGCGGCCTGCCCGCCGGATCACGCATCATCGAGGGCCCCGTCACTCGCGGGTTCGATTATTTCTGGGGCTGCTCGAACGCCCGCACCATGTCCGGCCTCATCGAGAACGACAAAGTCATCGAAGCCATCGAACCCGCCACCATGCTGCCCAGGCTGGGCCGGCGCGCCGTTGGATTCATCGATGAACACGCTGAACGTGGCCGGAAAGACCGCCCGTTTTTCCTCTACCTGCCCCTCACCTCGCCCCACACGCCCATTTTGCCCTCGCCGGAATGGCAGGGGAAAAGCGGTCTGGGCGACTACGGCGACTTCGTCATGCAGACCGACGCCGTGGTGGGCGACGTGCTGGCAGCCCTGGAGAAAAACGGTCTCGCGGAAAACACCCTCGTCATCTTCACCAGCGACAACGGCTGCTCCCCCGCCGCCGGGACGGACAAGCTGGAGGCCAGGGGCCACTTCGCCAGCGCCGGCTTCCGCGGCTACAAGGCGGACATCTGGGACGGTGGACATCACGTGCCCTTTTTTGTCCGCTGGCCTGGCAGGGTGAAAGCTGGCAGCCGCAGCGCCCAGCTCATCTGCCACACGGATTTCATGGCCACCTGCGCGGAAATCCTCGGGGCCAAACTTCCCGGCACCGCCGGCGAGGACAGCATCAGCCTGCTTCCCGCCCTGCTCGGCACCACTGGCGGCCCGCTGCGCGAGTCCATCGTCCACCACAGCATTCAAGGCCGGTTCGCCATCCGCCAGGGCGCATGGAAGCTCGAACTGTGTGCCGGCTCCGGCGGCTGGGGCAAGCCAGGCGACCCCGCCGCCGTCAAGCAGGGCCTGCCCGCAGTCCAGCTGTACAACATGAGCGCCGACCCTGCCGAAACCAAAAACCTTCAGGCAGCCAACCCGGAGATCATCACCCGCCTCACCGCCCTGCTCGAATCCTGCGTCACCAATGGCCGCAGCACCCCGGGGCCGAAACAGCCGAACGACACCAGCATCAAACTCCTCAAAAACCGGACGGCGACCGCCAGCGAGTAGACGGCCATTTTTCTGCCAAAGGCTGCCTCGCTGCCGCCGTCGACGTCAGCACGGTTTAACCCCGCCAATTCCCTGCATTCCATTCGCGTTTCTTCGCGTCCATTCGCGGTTGCCCCGCGCACCCCGCCGCCGTGCTCCGAGCGCAGCGCCCCATCGCGGCGCTTACGCCAGCAGCTCGCGCCGGATTTTTCCGTGAACGTCGGTGAGGCGGAAGTCCCGGCCCTGGAAGCGGAAGGTGAGCTGCTCGTGGTCGATGCCGAGGGAGGCGAGGAGGGTGGCGTTCAGGTCATGGACGTGGACACCGCCGTCGGTGACGTTGTAGCAGAAGTCGTCAGTCTCGCCGTGGGTCAGGCCGCCCTTGAAGCCGCCGCCGGCGACCCACATGGAGAAGCAGCGCCCGTGGTGGTCGCGGCCGTAGCCGGGATTGTCGATGCTGCCCTGCACGTAGGCGGTGCGGCCAAACTCCCCGCCAAAGACGACGAGGGTTTCGTCAAGCAGGCCGCGCTGCTTGAGGTCCTGGACGAGGGCGGAGGACGCCTGGTCGACATCCCGGCACTGCATGGGCAGGTGCGCCTTGATGGAGCCGTGCTGGTCCCAGCCGCGGTGGTAGAGCTGGACGAAGCGGACGCCGCGCTCGCTCATGCGGCGGGCCATGAGGGCATTGTAGGCAAAGGAGCCGGGCGTCTTCACCTCCGGTCCGTAGAGGTCGAGCACGCTCTGCGGTTCCTTGCTCAGGTCGGTGAGATCCGGGACGGAGGTCTGCATCCGGTAGGCCATTTCATACTGGGCGATGCGGGTGGAAATCTCGGGATCACCCAGGGCGTCGTGCTGGAGGCTGTTCAGGCTGCCCACGGCGTCGAGCACCTCGCGGCGGCCATCGCGATCCACGCCGGGCGGGTTCGCCAGGTAGAGGACTGGGTCTCCCTGGGAGCGGAATTTCACGCCCTGGTGGTTGCTGGGGAGAAACCCGGAGCCCCACAGTCGGGAGAAAAGCGGCTGGTCCGTCTTGTTTCCACTGCCCTGGGAAATGAGGACGACGAAGGAGGGCAGATTGTCATTCGTGCTGCCGAGGCCGTAGCTGAGCCACGAACCGAGGCACGGGCGGCCGGGCTGCTGGCTGCCGGTCTGAATGAAAGTGATGGCCGGATCATGGTTGATGGCCTCGGTGTTCATCGTTTTGATGAGGCAGATGTCGTCCGCGATCTTCGCCGTGTGGGGCAGGAGGTCGCTGAGCCACATGCCGGATTTCCCGTGCTGCTTGAACTCCCACTGGGCGGCAGCCACGGGGAAGGATTTCTGCCCGGACGTCATGCCGGTGATGCGCTGGCCGTTGCGAATGCTCGGCGGCAGTTCCTTGCCATGGTGCTGGCGCATGGCGGGCTTGTGGTCGAAGAGGTCAATGTGCGACGGAGCACCGCTCTGGTGCAGGTAGATGACGCGCTTCGCCTTCCCGGGGAAGTGGGTTCCCTTCAGCGCGGCAGCCCGCGATGTGGTGGCCGGAGCCGCCAGAAGCGCCAGCGCGGTGCCGCCCAGCCTCTGGAGGAAGACGCGACGGTTCAGCGCATCCTGGCAGGCCAAGGGGGACGGGAGGTTTTGGAAGATCGCCGGGCTCATACTTGCACCACTCAACCCCCGGACTGGACCTGATGCAAGGCGGAAGCGGGGGTGCCCCCTGCCTGAAAATCCGGCCAGCGACAAGCGGGAGGCTCAGTCGTAGTGGCCCCTGGCCTGAGCGACAATCAGAGTGTCTCCTTCCACTTTGTAGACGAGCCGGTGCTCCCCATCAATGCGCTTCGATCACCATCCTGACAGTTCGTTGCGCAGCGGCTCCGGTTTTCCCGTGCCCCGAAATGGCGTCCTGCCTGTTTCCTCAATCAATCGAAGAAGCTTCCGGGCCAGCTTTGGCTGGTGCTGCACCCAGTATTGCAAATCCTCAAAGGCTTGGAGCCTAAATTCCAAGCGCATTTTCCAGATCCTTGAGGGATTCAAACACAACGTTCGACTCGGGAGGGCTCTCAAGGGCGGCGCGCAAGCGGCCGGCGTTCCGGGGCGAACCCAGGAGCTTCCCGGTGGTGTCTGGAACGTCCTGTTTGGACGGCAGTGCCTTGGACAGGATGTAGTCCTTGATGGTCATGCCGGCAAAGGTCGCCAGAGTCTTGATCTGGCGGTGCTGGGCCGGGTCGATTTCGATGGCGAGTCTGCTCATGCCGAAAAGTGCATGAATATTCAAAATGGTCAATCTTGAACATACTGCGCAGGCTTTCCCAGAGCGGAGACTGGCGCAGACGGGATGTCTGCCTAGGGTGCGGGGATGACGGCGGATGAATTGTTTCAGGAGTTGAGCGCAAAACTGGGCCCCGGGCGTGTGTCGCGCGGGGTGGAGGAAGTGGCTGTGCACAGTGCGGACAAGTGGTTTGCCGCCCACCCGCCGGAGGTGGTGGTCTTCGCGGAGACGACGGACGATGTTTCCGCGACGCTGGCGCTGGCGAATGAACACGGGGTGCCGGTGACGGCGCGCGGGGCCGGGGTGGGTTACGTGGGCGGGTGCGTGCCGGTGCGGGGCGGTATCGCGCTCTCGCTGGCGCGGATGACGCGGATCAAGGAGATCAACGTGGCAGACGGCGTGGCCGTGGTGGAGCCGGGGGTGATCACCGGGGACCTCCAGGCTGCGGTGAAAAAGCTCGGCTGGTTTTACCCGCCGGACCCGGCCAGCCTGAAGGAATGCAGCCTGGGCGGCAACATTTCCACGAATGCAGGCGGCCCGCGCTGCCTGAAGTACGGCGTGACCCGCCACTACGTGCTGGGGCTGGAGGCCGTACTGGCGGACGGCACGGTGGTGCGGGCGGGCGGACGCTGCCACAAAAACAAAACCGGTTTTGACCTGATCGGCCTCTTCACCGGGTCCGAGGGAATGCTGGGCGTGGTGACAGAGGCCACGCTGCGCCTGATCCCCCACCCGCCGGCTCGCGCCGCCCTCTCGGCATCGTTTGCCACCTTTGCCCAGGCGGCTGCGGCGGTGCAGAAGGTGCTGGGCTCGGGCTTTCTGCCGGCGGCGCTGGAGATCTCGGACAAGTTCACCCTGCAGGCTGCGCGGGACTACCTGGGGCCGGGGCGCATCCCGGACGGGGAGTCGCTGGTCATGCTGGAGGTGGACGGCCAGGCTGCGTCCGTGGCGCACGAGATCGGGCTTCTGGAAAAGCTGCTGCGCAAGGCCGGCGCGCTCACCGTGACGCCAGCGCTGGACGAGACGTCGTGCGAGCAGCTCTGGACGCAGCGGCGGGAATTCAGCTACAGCCTGCGCGCCACCGGCCTGACGAAGCTCAACGAGGACATCGTCGTGCCGCGGGGAAAACTGGTCGAGCTGGCGGAGTTCTGCGAGCAGCTCCAGACCGAGACGGGCATCCCCATCGCCAGTTTCGGCCATGCCGGGGATGGAAACATCCACGTGAACCTCATGGTGGCCGACATTCACCAGCCCGATATCCGCGCAAAGGCGGACGCCGCGCTGGACCGCCTCTTTTCACGGATCATCGCCATGGGCGGCGCCATCACCGGCGAGCACGGCATCGGCCTCGCAAAGAAACCCTGGTTCCCCGCCGCCATCTCACCCGGAGCGCTGGACCTGCACCGCCGGCTCAAAGCCGCACTCGACCCGAAGGGGATTTTGAATCCGGGGAAGTTTGTGTGAGGCGGCACGTGATGGCGGGGAGGCGCCCCGAATTTCAGACGGACCAGTCCTCGATGCGGAGCCCCGGAACGCGGGCAAATTCGCCTGTGTTGTTTGTGACGACGGTCAGGTCGTTGGCGAGAGCGATGGCCGCGATCATGAGGTCGTTCCCGCCAATCCTCAATCCCGCGCGTTCGAGTTGATATCGAATCCGCGCGTAGTGGCGCGCTGCCGAGAGATCAAAGTCCAGCGAAACCAGACCACCGATTGTCTCATCAAGCTGGCGCTTGCGCTTTTCAGGGGCGTCGTATTTCTCTGCACCATGGAGCAGTTCAGCCCAGACAACCGAGCAAACAGATAATTGCTCGGGCCGCCTGGCCTTGACTCGCTGCATCAAGGTAATGTCCCGGCCCTTCAGATATGCGATCCAGACGTTTGAATCGAGGAGGTGACTGATCATGGTTCATCTGAAGGCTCAGGTGGTGGATCATCCGGAAGGTCCCATTCCTCCCCCGCCGCGCAGCCGAACGTCCTTTCAAAATACCCCACCGGCCAGCCATTCGCGTCGACTTCGGCCTTCTTGTCCGGCGCTTGGTCCTTTGGCCCGGCGAGATCCATGGCGTCGCGGACCAGGCGCTCCAGCTTGGTGGCAGAGTCCGGGTCGAGTTTCCGCAGGGTGGCCTGAAGGTCGAGGGCGAGCGTGCTCATGCCGAAAGTCTGCCACAAACTCCGATGACTGCCAACCGGCGAGTTGGCCCCGCCTATTTCACCTCCACCACCTGCACCGCGTCCAGGTGAACAGCACCGCCGGCTTTGGCCGTGCCGAGCGTCAGCACCTGCGGGGTGCCGGCGGGAAAGTCAAAGCGGCCGAGGGAATGAAAGCCGTCCTTGAGTTCAGCGGGCTTGGTTTGGTCCAGCGTGAAGGTTTTTCCGGCCAGCTCGACGGGGGCGGCTGTAGCGCGGTTCACGTGGGGCTGCCAGGCGACGCGCACCTCGTAGGTGCCCGCTTTGGGCGGAGTGAATTCAAACCTGGCGGAGGCGCCGCTGCCGGCGCTGGCATAGCGGTAGCCCAGGCCGATGTAGCCCTTGAGCCCGGTGCCTTCGGTCCACGAGCCTGTCAATTTCGCCGCCGTGTCGTCGAGGACGAGACCTTCGAGTTTTTTCGGATCCAGCCCGCTTCCAGTGTGCGGCAGTTCAGGCGTGCCTGGCGGAACGACGAGCGGGGCGTCGAGGGAGTCACGGCGGGCCGATCCCGGCTGGCGGAAGAGGTCTTTCAGCTTTTCCAGATGGCTCTGGTAGACGCCGCGGGGGGAGGTTTTTTCCTTGATGCAGAGGTAGGCGGCTTTTCCGACCACCTCGCCCATCATGCCGCAGGTCTTCATGACGCGCACGGTGCCCAGCGCCTCGTGCGTGGCGCTCAGGCAGCGACCGGCCATGAAGAGGTTCTCCACATCCTTGGAATAAAAGCAGCGGTAGGGCACCGGGTAGCCGTTCTGCCGGTCCACGCCCTTGCCAAATTTGGCCATGGAAATGAACGGGGCTTCGGGAAACTTCTTTGCGAACTGCTCCTTCGGGTAGTGCAGGTCGAGGTCCCAGGTGGTGGGCACGCAGCCGTCGGGAAACTCCTTTTTCTGAATGATGTCAGTGTCCTGGAGCACCACGTCGCCCTGGAGCAGGCGGGACTCCCTCGTGCCGCCGATGCCGGCCACCCACTCGATGTTTGTCTTTTCGTACTTCGCGGCCTCGGGGCCGTTTTTCAGCGCATTGAAAGCGCCAAAAACGGCGCGCAGATTCCAGTCGCGGACGAGTTCCAGATCATTGATCGGGTGCTTGTCGAAACCGCCCTCCCAGAACCACTCGCCCTTTTGAAAAACGGTGGGGGATTTCTCGCTCTTCTTCGGCGGGGGGAAATCTCCCATTTCCAGGGGCAGGGCCCACTCCGGTTTGGCGAACGGGGCGGCCTTTTCACCCTCGGTCAGGTACCACATATTGCTCATGCCCATGTGACCCTTTTCCAGCATGGTGAAGGAGGCCCCGGCCAGCGCGCCGATGGTGCCGTGGCCGGTGCAGTCACTGAAAAGTTTCGCACGGAAGCGGGTTTCACTGCCGGACTTGGTGTCGAGCGCGGTCACGCTGCGGATCACCTTGCGCTCGCCGGGCTCCATTTCCACGCTGCGGGCGTGGTGGTTGAGGAACAGGTCGATGTTTTTCTCCGAACGGACGAGCTTCTCCTTCAGCGCGTCTCCATACTCGTCGGCCAGCCCGGGCGAATTAGTGGCGCGGTCGGCGAATTCATCGACGATCTCGCCGAGGTTTGGGTACAGGCCGCGCCGGGTGCCTCCCTGGGCCCAGACGCGGATTTCGCTCGACCCATTTCCCCCCAGCACGGGGCGGTTCTGGAGCAGGGCCACCTTCAGTCCTTGGCGGGCGGCGGAAATGGCCGCGCCCATGCCGGAGTAGCCGCCGCCGCAGACGACCAGGTCGTATTCCTTCGTCTCGGGAGCCGCCGCAGGCAGGCCGAGCGCTTTTTTCCGGAAGGCCAGCAGGGCCTCGCCCGCAGCGGGCGGAGGCGTGGCGTCCTGGGTGAGGCAGATGGCGTCACAGCGGCCGTCAAATCCCGTCAGGTCGTGCAGGGCCAGCGTCACCTCTCCGGCAGGCAGTTGGATGGCACCGCCGGACTGCCAGTGCCAGTCCGCTCCCGTGGTGCCGAAGGTCGTTTCGAGCGGCTTGCCATTCACCACCAGCTGGAACCGGCCCGGCGCCCCCGGTGCCTTCCACGCCGCCACCCAGTCCTTCGTCCGCACGTGGACGTGCCAGGAGCCCGCCTCGGGGATTTTCACCGTGGTCGTCGCGTCGGCCACCGGGCGGCCCATGCCGTGGGCCAGCAGGTAGGGGGAGCCCATGATCTCGACAAACTGCGTGTCCAGCATCCAGCCACCCGGCTGGGCAAAAGATTCGGCTTCAACAAAAACAGGAGCCGCCCCGGAGCTGGCGGCCAGGCCGAGCACGGGCAGAAGCGAAAGACATTTTCTGAAAACAGAGTTCATGGCATGCATTTATGGACAGATTTTTCTAAAGAGCGAGCGGCGGTGTGCGTTGGGTAAATTCCCGTGATGGACAATCCGGGAAAACCCGGTTCAATTGCACCTGTCATGAAAGCCCGACTCCCACACATCTTTCTCGCCGCCGCCGCCGCCCTCCTCATGGCGGGGGGGAAGTCCCCTGACTTCATCATCAGCTTTCATGAAGAGGGGGCGAAGGAGGACGGAAAGACGAAAGTCATGGAGCACGAGGTGCTTGGAGAGAAGCGGTATTTTCGCATCATGCCCGCCGTCACGCAGAAGGACATCAAGGCCTACTTCCCTTTCAAAGCCGAGGACGGGCAGACGTGGGGAGCCGCCTTCTGGCTGGACACCAGCGGCCAGCATGCCCTCCAGCGCGTGGGCGTGGGCAACAGGCAGCAGTTTCTCGCCGCAGCGGTGAACCGCGTCCCGGTGGACATCCAGCTCATCGACAACGCCCCGGAGGACAACATCGTCGTCATCTGGAAGGGGCTGGATGAAAAGCTTTTCCCCCTCTTCGACAAGAAATTCAAGCGCCTGGGCGCAGCGGGTGCCGGGGCAGGAGTGGCGGCAGCACCGGCAAAGGAGGAAAAATCCGGCTTCAGCTTTTTCGGCAAGGGCAAGAAAAAAGACGCGGAATTCAAACCTGCGGCTGATCCCACTGGGGACTTCCCCGTCGGTCCCGTCGGCCCGGAGCCTGGCGTGGCGAAAAAACCCGCCCCCCCCGCAAAGACAAAGGGCGCCTTTCCCAAGGACGTGCACACCCCGCTGCGCGAGGACCCGAGCATCACGCGCCTGCCCGAGCCCGGGCAGTGAGGCAGAAAATGGACGCGCGACTCTCCGAGGTCGGCGAGGACGGAGTGGTGGCCGCGCTCATTCGCGGGCTACCTCAGGGACAGGGCGTCATCGTGGGGCCGGGTGATGACTGCGCCGTACTGGAGACGGCGGACCCTCACGTGTGGCAGCTCTTCAAGACGGACTGTGTTGTCGAGGGCGTGCATTTCCTGCCCGGCGAGAAACCCGAGGCCGTGGGTTGGAAGGCGATGGCCCGCGCTGTGAGCGACATGGCCGCCATGGGCGGACGCCCCACCAGTGCCGTGGTCACGCTGGTCACCCCGGTGGATCGCTCCCTGCAGTGGGCGCGCGGGCTCTACAGGGGATTTCGCAAGGCAGGCCGGGCGCATGATTTCAGCCTCGTGGGCGGAGAGACCTCCAGCCTGAAGCGGGGCGGGCCGGTCATGATCAATGTGGCCATGCTCGGCACCGTGGAGGCGGACCGCTGCGTGCTCCGCAGCGGCGGGAATCCGGGCGACCTGGTGCTGGTCACCGGCCGGCTCGGCGGGTCGCTGGCCGGGTGGCATTTGAGCTTTCAGCCGCGTGTCGAAGCCGCCCGCTGGCTGGGCGAACACTTTTTACCCACCGCCATGATGGACCTGAGCGACGGCCTCGCGCAAGACCTGCCGCGCCTGGCGAAAGCGAGCGGCACCGGCTGGCACATCGACCCGGAAGGCATCCCTCGAAACAAGGGCTGCACCACCGACCAGGCCCTGCGCGATGGCGAAGACTACGAACTCCTCCTCACCCAGCCTCCGGACCACGTGCCCGCGCTTCTGGAAAAATGGCGGGCCTGTTTCCCCCGCCTGCCGCTCACCGTGGTCGGACGCCTGACGGCGAAGAAAGGCGGAAATTTGACGGGGCGGGGATTTGACCACTTCGGATGAAGGCGCGGTGAAGGGGGGCCAGGGGAATCCTGGCGGGCAAATGCGGCATTGCCGACGGCGCGGGGCCGGATAGTTTGGGGCCAAGATGACAATCCGACCCCTCTTTTCACTGCTCGCGCTGGTGGCGTGCGCCTCCGCGCAGGACTGGCCACAATTTCTGGGACCGACCGGTGACGGCCAGTCTGCGGCAAAGGATGTACCACTGGAATGGAGCGCGACAAAAAACGTGGTGTGGAAAACGCCGATCCCGGGCCGGGGCTGGTCATCCCCGGCGCTGGTGGGCGGGAAGCTCTACCTGACGACGGCGGTGGCGACGCGCGGGTCCGAGGACGGGGCGAAGTCCGACCGGTCCCTGCGGGCGCTGTGCGTGGATGCGGCGACAGGGAAAATCCTCTGGGACAAGGAGGTCTTCACCCAAGACGGGGCGAAGGCGCCCGACTCGATCCACAAGAAGAACGGCCACGCGAGCCCGTCGCCGGTGGTGGCGGACGGAAAGCTGTTCGTTCACTTTGGCCACCAGGGCACCGCCTGCCTGAACCTGGACGGCTCCATCGTCTGGACGCAGCGCGGCCTGAACTACGAGCCGCAGCACGGCAACGGCGGCAGCCCAATCGTGGTGGATGACAAGCTGGTGTTCAACTGCGACGGTCGCAGCGACCCGTTCATCGTGGCGCTGAACACGAGCGACGGCAAGGTGGCGTGGAAGGTGGCGCGCCCGACGAAGGCGCCGAAGAAATTTGCCTTCGCCACGGATGCGCTCATCACGGTGAGCGGGCGGAAGATGATCATTTCCCCCGGAGCGGACCTCGTGCAGGCGCTGGACCCGAAGGACGGCTCAGAAATTTGGCGCTGCGTGTATGAGGGCTACTCCATCGTGCCGAAGCCGATTTACGGTCAGGGGCTCGTCTTTCTGAGTTCAGCCTTCGACACGCCTGACGTCTACGCCATTTCCCCGGACGGGAAGGGCGACGTGACGGACACCCATGTGAAGTGGACGGCGGGCAAGGGCGCCCCGTGCACACCGACGATGAGCCTCGTGGGGGATGAACTCTACTGGGTGAATGACAGCGGCATGGCCTCCTGCGTGGAGGCGAAAACCGGGAAGAGCATCTGGCAGGAGCGCACCGGGCTTAAGGGCGTTTCCGCCTCCCTCATCCACGCTGGAGGCCGCATCTACGTGCAGGGCGAGGACGGGAAAACGGTGGTACTGCAGACCGGCGGAAAATTCAAAATCCTGGCCGAAAACTCGCTCGGCGAAAAGACGTACGCCACGCCCGTCCCGCTGGACGGCGGCTTGATCATCCGGGGGGAGGCGAACCTCTACCGTCTCGGCAAAAAATGAACCGCGGGGCCTGCCCGCCCTGCACAAACTTTCCTGACCCACACACAACACCATGAACATCAATACCACATCATTCGGCACCTGGAACGGGGGCCGCTTCATGAACTACGGCGAATGCTTGCCGGAGGAGCACTTCATCTCGCTGGTGCAGCAGGCCTATGAAAAAGGGGTTCGCACGTTCATCACGGCGGACGTCTACGGCTCCGGAGCGGCGGACACGCTCATCGGGCGGGCGCTGAAGGGGATCGAGCGTGACACGTACGCCCTCGTCGGCATCATTGGTCACGATTTTTACACCGGCCAGCGCGAGGGCAGCAAGGGCTTCCCGCGTTTCACCAATCCTGCCCTGCGCAGCCCGGCGGAGTATGGCTCGTATCTGAAAATGGCGACTGAAAAGTCCCTGGAACGCTGCGGCACCGACCGGTTTGACCTCCTGCTTCTGCACAATCCCGACCGTACTGGCTACACGAGCGAAGCCGTCTGGGAGGGCCTGGCCGCCGTGCGCGACGAGGGGCTGACCCGCCTGCTCGGCACGGCCCCGGGGCCGGCCAACGGCTTCTCGCTGGACCTCATCCAGAACATGGAAAAGTTCGAGGAATACGTGGACTGGTCGATGATCATCCTGAACCCGCTGGAGCCCTGGCCGGGCAAGTTCACCCTGAATGCGGCGGCCAAGCACCAGGTGAAGCTGATCACCCGCGTAGTGGACTACGGCGGCATCTTTCACGACGACGTGAGGCCGGGCCACACCTTTGCCCACCATGACCACCGCTCCTTCCGCCCGGCGGGCTGGGTGGACGAGGCTCAGGCGAAGCTGGAGAAATTTCGCCCCATCGCCGAGCGGCACGGGCTGACCCCGCTGCAGTTTGCCTGCGCATGGTGCCTGAGCCAGCCTGCCGTGGAAAATGTGGTGCCCACACTCACGCAGGAAATCGGAGACGGGGTGAAACCCATCGAAGCGAAGCTGGACGAACTGGCGGCAGTGAAGCGGGTGAAGTTTTCCGACGAAGATCTGGAGCTGATCGCCCGCATCGGTGACAACACCGGCTGCATGAAACTCAAAGGCGCCAGCACCGCCCACGACGGCGACGACCTGGCCGACAACTGGCGCCTCTACGACGACCTCGCCGACGTCGCCGCCCGCTGGGGCATCGATCCGGTGCGGGACCTGGCTTATTCGCATTGAAGGAGCCGGGGGGAGGGTTTAGTGTCCAGCCTGTTTAAGAATTCCTCCCCTCATGAGCCAGACCATCGAACTCCCCGATCCGCTCTTCGCTGAGATTAACGATTACGCTGCCGCAGTCGCGGCAGCGCCAGTCGTGGTGCTCAGGCAGGCTTGGGATGAATTCCGCCTCAGACACCCCGACCAGCAGCCTCGTCAAAAAGGCAGCCCGGAAGAATTGAAATCCATCATCAAGGCGCTCAGCGGGTCAGTCTCCATCCCCTTGGACAAGAGCTACGACCAGCTTCTTGAGGAAGCCCTTCTGGAAAAGCATGGCCCCGTCTGAGGCTGTCTGGCTGGATTCGGATGTATTCCTTGACTGGCTCTGCAAGCGCCAGCCGTGGAACACCCACGCGACAGAGCTGCTCTCCAGAGCCGTCGACGGGCATTGGCTCGTATTCACCTCGGCCCTGTCACTGGCCAACGTCTTCTACATCCACCGCAAACAGGAAGGTTCGCAGGCGGCTCTTGAAGGCATAAAAAGCTTGATGCTCTTTGTTCGCGTCGCACCCATGGAAGAGTCTCATGTCTTTCAAGCTCTAAGTACTGGATATTCTGATTTTGAAGGCCCGAAAACCCACAGCTGAAGCTGTGGGCTGGTACCTTCCGCCCCTGCCGGGGCTTTGCCGGAACTGCGAGCGTGGGCTGCGGTGGTACAAGAGCGCCGATGACCGCGCTGCAAAGTTGAGCCCGGCGGCGACCTCGCTATGGTGGCCGGTGTGACGACTGCCGCCTCAGTGACAAAGGACCCGCTGGATGCTCTCGAGAAACATTTCGGCTTCCGGAAGTTTCTCGACGGGCAGTCCCAGGTGGTGTCTGCCCTGCTGAGCGGGCGGGATGCGCTGGTGGTCATGCCGACGGGCGGGGGGAAGTCCCTCTGCTACCAGCTGCCGGCGCTCTGCCTGGAGGGGGTGACGGTGGTGATCAGCCCGCTCATCGCGCTGATGAAGGACCAGGTGGACGCCCTCCAGCGCAAGGGCATCCCGGCCACGATGATCAACAGCACACTGGACCTGAATGATCAGCGGGACCGCATCCGGCGGATGAAGGAGGGTGAATTCAAGCTGGTCTACATCGCCCCGGAGCGGTTCCGGAGCGGGGTTTTCACCGAGGCGCTGCGGGAGGTGGAGATCGCGCTCTTCGCCATCGACGAGGCGCACTGTCTTTCCCAGTGGGGGCATGATTTCCGGCCGGACTACCTGCGTCTGGGCCAGGCGCTGGACAAAATAGGGCGCCCGCAGACGGCTGCCTTCACGGCCACGGCCACGCCGGAGGTGCGGGCGGACATCCTGAAGCACCTCGGCCTGCGCGAGCCCTTCGAGTGCGTCTCGGGATTTTCCCGGCCAAATCTGAGCCTGACCATCACCCACGCCGGAGGGCACGAGGAAAAGTATGGCCGGGTCCGGGACATCATCGCAGAGCACAAGACGGGCATCATCTACTGCTCCACGCGGAAGCGGGTGGACGAGGTGGCGCTGCGGCTGAAGGAATGGGGCGTTTCCAGCGTGGCCTACCACGCCGGCATGGATGAAAACGCGCGCTCCCGGGCGCAGGACCTGTTTATTTCCAAAAAGCGGGACGTAGCCGTGGCGACGAACGCCTTCGGCATGGGGATCGACCGCTCGGACGTCCGGTTTGTCATCCACTTCGAGCTGCCGGGAAGCGTGGAGGCCTACTACCAGGAGGCCGGCCGGGCGGGACGGGACGGGGAGCCGTCGGTGTGCGAACTGCTTTTCAATTTCGCGGACACGCGCACGCAGGAATTTTTCATCGAGGGAAACAACCCCGGCGCGAAGACGATCCGCGAGGTCTACCAATACCTGCAAAACAAATCCGACGCGCAGTTTGAGGTCAAAAAGACGCTGAAGGAGATCAACGAGGAACTGGAGCTGAAAAACGAGATGGCGCTCGGCTCAGCCATTTCCCAGCTGGCACGGCGGGGGTATGTGGAGAGGTTTGACATCGCCGGGCAGCGGCTCAAGGGCACGCGGCTGCTGCAGCCGAAGGTGAAGACGAGGGACATCGAGCTGGACGTGACGGCGCTGGAGGAAAAAGACCGGCGGGACCGCGACAAGCTGAAGTCGGTCATCGATTTCTCCTACTCCAACGACTGCCGCCAGGTGTGGATCCTCGGGTATTTCGGCGAAGCCGACGCGGCGCCGTGCGGCTCGTGCGACATGTGCCGGAAATCCGGAAACGCACGCGACCTGCGCGAGGCGACGGAGGCGGAGACGCTGATCGTGAAGAAGGCGCTGAGCGGCGTGGCCCGGATGAGCCAGAAGACCGCAGCGGGCTGGGAGGGCCGGTTTGGCCGCGCAAAGATCATCCAGATGCTGGTCGGCAGCCGCTCCCAGGACATGATAGCCGCGCGGCTGGATGAACTCTCCACCTACGGCCTGCTCAAGGACACGGGGACGGGCTATCTGAACCTGCTCTTCCGCGAACTGGCCTCCGCCGGGCTGATCCAGGCGACGGTGGGTGAGTACCCGCTGGTCACCCTCACAGACCGTGGCTCCCGCGTCATGGCGGGAAAGGAGGAGGTGAAACTGCGCTGGCCGTCCGCCGCCATGACCGCCGGGGTGAAACCCGCGAGCCGCAGCGCCGCTGCGGACACTCCGGTGCTGGCGGAGATGGGCTTTGACCAGCGCCTCTTTGACCAACTGAAGGCCAAGCGCAACGAGATCGCCCGCAACGAGGGCGTGCCCGCCTTTGTCGTCTTTAGCAATGCCACGCTCGAGTTTTTCACCCGCCTGCGCCCGTCCACAGTGGAGGCCGCGCTGAGGATTCGCGGCGTGGGGGAAAACAAGGCCGCGAAATACGCAGCGCCGTTCCTGGAGATCATCCGGAGCCACGGGAAATAACCTAGCGAGTGGCCGGAAACGCATGCGGAGACCCGCTGCGGAAAAATAATGGTCGGGCCGGCGAGATTCGAACTCACGACCTCTTGCACCCCATGCAAGCGTTCTACCAGGCTGAACTACGGCCCGACTGTTAATTACAAAGCCCGCCTCGGGGACGGGAGTGGGTATTTGGACGCGAGTGGGGCGGTTTGCAACTGGTTTTCAAAGTCGCTGAAATTTTCCAGGCAGCGGCTCCGGATTTCACCGGTCAGAGCTGGAAGGCTGGAGGGTCTGGCAGACCTGGCGCAGGGCGGAAACGGTCCAGATGACGGGGTAGAGCTGCTCCGAGTACCAGAGCCGGGCGAAGTAAAAGCCGATCGGGGACGGGGGAAAGACGGTGCCGTTCTCCGTGGCGGCGAGGAGCCAGGCGAGGCCGCTGCGCAGGGCTGGCGAATCGCCGTCCGGGCAGATGGCTTCGAGGGCGAGGGCGGTTTCCTCGATGGTGGACGGAGTGCCGGCCCCGGCGCCCCAGCCGCCATCGGCATTCTGCTGGCGAAGGAGCCAGGCGATGCCGCTGCGGCGCAGGGGGTCGTGCACCGGGAGGGCGGCGCAGACAGCGGTGGTGCCGTAGACGGGATTTTCCTCCGCCGGGTGATGCTGGTTTCCAAACCAGAGCGGCGTCCACGAGCCTTCGGCGGACTGGGTTTTCGCCAGGTAGGAGCGGGCTGCGAGGCGGGCGTCGGTGATTTTTTCCTGAAGCTCGCCGGGCAGGTCCGTCAACCACACCCCCCAGGCGCGCAGGGCGTGGGCGGTGAGGTCGGGGGCGCTGCGGTCAAAGGGCAGTGTGCCCCAGCCGCGGCAAAAGGTGGGGATGCCGCCATCCTTGTTCTGCAGGCCGGCGAGCCACTGTGCCCCGTTCAGGCAGGCGCGCACGGAGCCGGCGCCGAGCTTGCGCAGGGCGAGCATGGCGCCGGCGGTGTCGTCGGCATCCGGCACGCCGCCGGGGAGGTCGGTCCAGGCCCAGCCGCCGGGAGGGGAGTCGGTGAACGGGTGGCGCCTCTGGTATTGCTGGCCCATGAGCCAGTCGCGAACGATCTCGCGGTCGGGCAGGTCGCCGTCCAGCGCCTTCACAGCGGAGGTGGTCACCCAGGTGGACAGGTTTGTATCGATGGGCCAGGAGCCGTCCGCCCGCTGGCTGGCGAGGAGAAAGGCCTCGCCCTTCGGCAGCACGGGGTGCTCTTTTTGCCCGCTGGAGGCGAGGGCCATGCAGACGAAACTGGTGAGCGGCGTGGCCTCCAGGTAGCCGCCGCTGGAGGGCTGGATTTCCGCCAGCAGGCGGGAGGTGCGGCCCCGGGCCAGCGCCTTGAGCGGGGAAAATCCAGGCGGCACATGGTGGTGGCGGGCCTGGCCGATGGCGATGAGGGCGGGCAGGGCATAGCTCACCACGGGCAGCTTGAGCACGGAGAACATCCGCCGGGGAAAGGCCGCCAGCTCGAAGGGCAGCGGCATGACCAGTTTCCACCCGTCCGGCCCCAGCCGTCCGCCAAGCGCCGCCATCATGAGGATGGGCACGGAAAAGGTGCGGTCCCGCCCGTAGCGGTCGGCTATTTTTTCCGCCAGCACCGCAGGCTCCAGGCTGCCGGCGGTCCGTTCAATCCAGTAGGCGAGAGCCGCAGAATCCACCCCGCAGGCTCCATACACGGCCCAGACGAGGACGGAGGTGGAGAGATTGCTCACACTGGCTGTCGTGTCGCCGAAGCCACCGTCGGCATTCGCGTGAGCCTGGAGCCACCCGAGCCCGCGCTGGATCACAGCACTGTGGCGGTCTGCGTCGATGGTGCGCAGGGCCATGACGGCGGTCGCTGTGGAGAGCGCACTTTCCGAGAGACGCCCCTCCCAGTGGCCGGCGGAATTGCGGAGACCGAGCAAATGGGCGCGGGCATTGGCGAAGGCGGTGGCAGGCATGGGAAAATGAGAGGGCGAGGGATGTCGTCGTGGTGGGATTTTGATGCCAGTAGCGATGGCCGGCTGGCTGGCAGTCTGGAAAAATACCGGCGCACCGGATTGCGGGGGCTCAGCGACGGCCAAATTTCCTCGCCAGCTCGCTGAATGAAAGCTGGACGAGCGTGGGACGCCCGGCGGGGTCGCAGTAGGGCATGTCGCAGGCGAGGAGACGCGCCAGGAGCGACTCTGCCTCGGCGGGAGAAATGCGGCCGGCACGCGGCACGGCGCGGGCGCAAACGGCGGAGGCAAGCGCATCCACGTCCAGCCGGGCGCGGGCTCCGGATTCACCCAGCGTGTGCAGATCATCGAGGACGGCCTCCAGCAGGGCAGCCGGGTCCTCGAGCCCGGGCCAGGCAGGCAGGGCATCGATCTTCACCGTATTTTCACCGAAGTCCTCGACGCCGAAGCCGAGACGGGCGAGCGCCTCCGACTGGTCCATGGCGAGCGCGAAATCCGACGGAGCCAGCCGCACCGGCACGGGAACAAGGAGACGCTGGCTGGCCACGGCCCCGGCCTGCATCTGGCGCCGCAGATCCTCGTAAAGCACCCGCTCGTGGGCGGCGCGCAGCTCCATGAGGACGAGCCCTTCCAGACTCTCCCACAACACATAGAGCGGATCCATGAGGCCGATGAGCTTGAACTTTTCCGGAGCCGGTGCGGGAGCGGAAGTCGGTGTAAGCGGGGCGGTGGGGGAGGTCGGAGCCGGTGCCTGGCCGCCCGAAGGAGGGGTTTGCGGCTTGGGTTCTGAACTCTGATATTTGATCTCTGAACTCCGCGCAGCGGAAGCCGGCGGATGCATGCGGAGGTCCAGCCGCTGCTGCGAACCGCGGGCGGAAGCCGCGAGCGTGGGACGCGGTGGATCGAGGGCGAAATCGGGCCGCTTTTCCGCCACCGGGGTGCGCGGCGGCTCATTCACCTCAGCGGGCTCATCCTGGTCTTCAGCTTCCTCATTTTCCGGCTCCCCTCCCCCACCCCGCAGGGCCTCCTGGAGGATCTCCACCAGCGCGGCCTGGACGCCGTGGCCGTCGTGAAAACGCACCTCCTTTTTTGCCGGGTGGACGTTCACATCCACCGCCCCCGGATCGAGCTGGAGAAAGAGGAAACACACCGCATGCTGGCCACGCGGCAGATCCCCCTGCGCCCCCAGAGCCGCGCGCAGGGCGTGCCAGATGACCGGGCTTTCCACCGGGCGGCCATTGACGAAACTGAGCTGCCACGAGCGGTCCGCCCGAGTCCGCCCCGGTGCGCCGATGAACCCCCACGCCGTGAGCCCGCGCCGCGTGACCCGCCGCACCTCGATGAGCCCCGAGGCCACGTCCGAGCCGGCCAGTCCCTCGATGCGGTGGCGCAGTCCGGATTTCGGCGGCAGCTGAAAAACCGTGCGCCCGTCGCGCAGGAGCGTGAACCCTGTGTCCGGATGCGCCAGCGCCTGCACACGCAGGACCTGCTCCACGTGGGCAAATTCGGTCGTCTCCGTCCGCAGGAATTTCCGCCGGGCGGGGACGTTAAAAAACAGCTCCCGCACCTCCACGCTCGTACCCGGCGCGCCGCCCGCCTCGTGCACCGCCGTCACGCGGCCGCCCTCCACCACCACCTCCGTGCCAGCCACCGCCTCCGCCTCCCGCGTGCGCAGCGTCAGCCGGGAAACGCTCGCGATGCTCGGCATGGCCTCTCCGCGAAAGCCGAGGGTCATGATTTTTCCCAGGTCATCGCTCGTGCGCAGCTTGCTCGTCGCGTGGCGGCCCAGGCACGCCTCGGCATCCTCCGGGCTCATCCCGCAGCCGTCATCCACCACGCGGATGAGCGCCACCCCGCCGCGCTGCACCTCCACCACCACCTGCACCGCCCCGGCGTCCACGGCGTTCTCCACCAGCTCCTTCACCACGGAGGCCGGGCGCTCCACCACCTCGCCAGCCGCGACCTGGCTGGCCAGCACGTCTGGCAATGTCTGAATACGGCCCATGCGGGGGAAAAACTCGCGGCAGGGGCCGCGCGGGCCACCTGTAGTCCACTTTTGCAGGATTTTCCCGGTGGCCAGGAAAAAATTCCGCGTGACCCCGCCCCGGGATTGCACCACAGATGCCGTGCCGCCGCTTCCGCCGCCAAATTCGCGGCGCGGCCCGATTTTGCCTTTGCCGATTCCGTCATTGAACGTTAAGTTTTTGCCCCTGTGATGCTCCAGCCCACCGCCAGCGCCGTCGCCCACCTGAAAGAACTGATCGCCTCCCGAGGGGCAGATCCCGCCGTCGACGGTCTGCGCCTCGGCGTGGAGCGCGGCGGCTGCGCCGGTCTCCAGTATGCCATGAAGGTGGGCTCACCCCAGGACGGAGACACCGTCATCGAGCACGACGGTGTCCGCCTCTTCATCCCCGCTGACAGTGTGGATTTTCTGAAAGGAGCCCGGCTCGACTACACAGACTCCCTCAACGACGCCGGCTTCAAAATCGAGAACCCGAACGCCGCCCGGTCCTGCGGCTGCGGCACCTCGTTCGAGCCCGCAGCGCCAGCCGCCCACTAGCCCAGCGACTTCCCCGCCCAGATGCCGATCCACGTCGAGTTCATGAGTTCCAGCCGGAGCCCCTACGCGAAGTCTGGGCGTTCCATTCAGAAAAAATCCGGCGACCCGTGGCTCTTCTGGTGGACCATCGCCATCTTCATCCTCATCGGCATCACCACCTTCAGCTGGTTCGCCTCGCTCTACATCTTCCGCCATCCGGAAAAACCCAAGAACTACAAACTGCTCAGCAAGTTTAAAAAGCTCCCCACGCTCACCCCCTTCAACCAGCGCGACGCGCCCCGGGGCAAATTCTACGACGCGCGGCAGATCTATGAGCGCTATTTTTCCTACACGGACGCCCAGCTCAGCGCTCAGAATGACCTCTTCAAGCGCAACTACATCCAGAACTACGACGAAGGCGGCCCGATCTACGTGAAGGGCACCTGGCGCGTCTACCAGGCCCGCCCCCTCACCCAGGGGGACGCCATCACCTCCGGTTTCGTCATCCGGGCCGAATCCATCGACCGCCCGGTCGTGAGGCTGGAAATGATCTTTCCCGCCAGCAAGGTTCCCTCAGGCCACTTCGACATCGAGGAACTCGTCCTCAACAGCAACAACTACTTCGCCAGCATCGTCCACGTCTCCCGCATGCCGGAGGAAACCATGCTTTTCACCGTCATCCCGCTGAACTACGACGACTACAAAATCAGCGAGCGGGACGGCGGCATTCTGCTTTCCACGAAACCGCCCGCCCAGCTGAACCTCAGCGCCAGCTGGCCCGTCACAGACGAGGCCCGCGGCCAGATCGAGGCTGCCGACGGCGTGGCAAAGTGAAGACCGTGCACCACCGCCGGGTTCCTGGCCGCCGCAGGTTAAATCTGTCCCATAGCTTGACGCGGGGGCATTTCCCCGTTTCTTCCCCCCTTTCCGGTTTCCGGCCCGCCTGCTGACTTCCAGATGTGAGCGCACCAGACACTGATCGCCGGAGCCTTTACACTCAATGACAATCATGAACAACGCCATCCTCTCCCAAGCCGCCAATGAAGCCCGTGGTCTCGCCATGGACGCCGTCCACAAGTGCTCGTCCGGTCACCTCGGACTGCCCCTCGGTGCGGCAGAGGTGGGTGCCGTGCTCTTCGGCCAGAACCTCCAGTGCGACCCGGCTGCGCCGAAATGGCTGAACCGCGACCGCTTCATCCTGAGCGCCGGCCATGGCTCGATGTTCATCTACAGCTGGCTCCACCTGGCCGGGTACAACCTCCCCATCGAGCAGGTGGCAAATTTCCGCCAGCTTCATTCCCTGACGCCCGGCCACCCGGAGTTCCATGAAACCGAAGGCGTCGAGTGCACCACCGGCCCCCTCGGCCAGGGCGTGGGCAATGCCGTGGGCTACGCGCTCTCCGGTAAAATGGCCGCCGCGAAGTACAACACCACGGAGCACCAGATCATTAATCACCACGTGATCGCCCTGGCCGGCGACGGCTGCCTGCAGGAGGGCGTGGCCATGGAGGCCGCCTCCTTCGCCGGGCACAACCAGCTGGACAATCTGATCCTCATTTACGACTCCAACGACGTGACGCTCGACGCCATGGCGAAAGTCACGCAGTCCGAGGACGCGGCGGCCAAATTTACCGCCATGGGCTGGGAGGTCGTCACCATCGACGGCCACGACCTGACTGTCATCGCCGCCGCACTGGACCACGCGAAGAAGAATGACAACGGCAAGCCCAAGTTCATCATCGCCAAGACCGAAATCGGCCGCGGCATCCCCGAAGTGGCCGGCACCGCCAAGGCGCACGGCGAGGGCGGGGCAAAGTTTGTCGACTCAGCCAAGAAGGCGCTCGGCATCCCGGAGGGGACTCATTTTTACGTCAGCGATGCGGTGAAGGCTCATTTCACCACGCTCAAGGCCGAGCGCGCCGCCGCCCACGCCACCTGGCAGAAAACCTACGACGCCTGGGCCGCGGCGAATCCGTCGCTCAAAAAGGCGCTCGACGCCGCCGTCGCCGGTGAAATCCCGGGCGACCTCTTGGAGCGCATCCCGGAATTTGCGAAGGACGGCAAATCCGCCACGCGCAACAGCGGCGGGGAAATCCTTCAAATCGTGGCCGATGCGGTGCCCTACTTCGTCACCGGCAGTGCGGACCTCTTCGGCAGCACGAAGAACTACATCAAGAACGGCGGCGACAACAGCGCGGCCAACCCGACCGGGCGCAACATCTGGTTCGGCATCCGCGAGCACGCCATGGGCGCCATCTGCAACGGCCTCGCCTACGACGGCCTCTTCCGCGCCAGCGGCGCCACCTTCCTCGTCTTTGCCGACTACTGCCGCCCCGCCATCCGCCTGGCCTCGCTGGCGAAGCTGCCCGTCGTCTACATTTTCACCCACGACTCCGTGGGCGTGGGCGAGGACGGCCCGACCCACCAGCCGGTGGAGACCATCAGCGGCCTGCGCATCATCCCGAACCTTGATGTCATCCGCCCCGCCGATCCCGAGGAAACCGCCGCCGCCTTCGTCGCCGCCCTCGAGCGCAAGGACGGCCCGACCCTCCTCGCCCTCAGCCGCCAGGACCTGCCCCACATGGGCCACCTGACTGCGAAGGAGCGCCGGGATGGCACCCTGCGCGGCGGCTACATCGCGAAACAAGAAACCGGCCCGCTCACCGCCATCGTCCTCAGCACCGGGTCCGAGCTGCAGCACGCCATCGCCGCCACGAAAGACGCAGCCGGCGTCCGCGTGGTCAGCCTGCCGTGCTTCGAGCGCTTCGACCGCCAGCCACAGGCCTACCGCGACTCCGTCCTCCCGCCCTCCTGCACCAAGCGCATCGCCATCGAGGCCGGCGTCAGCGGCCTCTGGTGGAAATACGTCGGCACCAATGGCCAGGTCATCGGCATCGACCGCTTCGGCATCTCCGCCCCCGGCAACACCGTCATGGCCGAACTCGGCATGGTCCCCGCCAGCGTGACCAAGGCTCTC
>JANOAS010000392.1:0-13314 GCA_031411255.1 bacterium | reverse complement strand
GGCAGCGAGGTGATCGTCTGGGGCGGATACAACGGCGTCAGGTATTTGAACGATGGGGGACGCTACAATCCCACGGCCAACAGTTGGACGACGGTGACGACCAGCGGCGCGCCCGCCGCGCGCTCCCAACACACGGCGGTGTGGACGGGCAGCGAGATGATCGTCTGGGGCGGAGCCGGCGGCAGCGCTTTGAACAATGGGGGACGCTACAGTCCCACGGCCAACAGTTGGACGGCGGTGACGACTACCGGCACTCCCGCCGCGCGCTACGATCACACGGCGGTGTGGACGGGCAGCGAGATGATCGTCTGGGGCGGAGACAACTTCGGCAGCCGTTTGAACAATGGGGGACGCTACAATCCCACGGCCAACAGTTGGACGGCGGTGTCGACCAGCGGCGCGCCCGCCGCGCGCGCCTCTCACACGGCGGTGTGGACGGGCAGCGAGATGATCGTCTGGGGCGGATACAACGTCAGCACCTCTTTGAACGATGGGGGACGCTACAATCCCACGGCCAACAGTTGGGCGGCGGTGACGACCAGCGGCGCGCCCGCCGCGCGCCGCCAACACACGGCGGTGTGGACGGGCAGCGAGATGATCGTCTGGGGCGGAGACAACGGCAGCAGTTATTTCAATGACACATTCAGCTACAACCCAGTGCGCACGCTTTACCTCTACCAGCGGCCATGAGACCTCGCGGCGCGGCCTGTCTGCATCGTATGAAACTTAGCATTCAATTCCTCACTGCGCTGCTGCTCACGGCGGCCCTGCACCCGGCCCGGGCGGACGATTGCGCCGACCGTGCGGCCATCGAGCGCGTCTATCACACGCACCGCACCGGGACAAAGCAGTCGTTTGAAGAGGCGATGCCCGCGGCGTTGCTCGAAAAGCTCGTGCGTCAGGATCAAGCCAGGGAAGCCGCGCTCCGGAAAGTCTATGGCGTGGAGATCACGCCCGCGCTGCTCGCCGCGGAAGTGGAGCGCATCAACACCACCACCCGCGCGCCGGAAGTGCTCGCCGAGATCAAACACGCGCTCGGCGATGACGCCGCGCGCTTCGCCGCCGCCATGGCCCGGCCCATCATCGTCGAGCGCGAACTGCGCGCGCGCTTTGACAACGACGACAAGCTCCACGCCGCCCAGCGCCAGGCAGCGGACACTGCCCGTGCAGGCCTGCTGGCGAAGAAGCCCGTCGCCAACCTGCACGACGTGACGTGGCAACTCACACCCCGCCCCGCCGACGAGAAACCTGCCCCCGCTCCCACGACGCCGACCGAGGCCAAAGCGAGCAGCAAAGCCTACAGCAACGAAGCCACCGCGCAGGTCGCCCAGCCACTCACGCCGCCGGACAAAGCCGCGCCTGGGAAACAGAAGCTCTACTTTGAAGACCTCGATCCTGAACTGCAAAAGGTGCTGCGCGTCCAATTGCAAAAGCCCGGCGACGTCAGCGCCGTCATCGAGATGCCCGCCGGCTTCCTGCTCTATGTGGCGAAGGAGAAGACCGACGCAGTGTTGAGCGTGGCCGGCCTGTCATTGCCCAAGCGCAGCTACGAACAATGGCTGGAAGAACAGGCGAAAGGCGGAGAATGAAAATCAAACCATCCCTGAGCCTCGCCGCTCCTTGTGCGCCCCCCCTTTCACCCACCTGACTCCGCCATGAAAATCCACGCCGCCCTAACCCTCTCCCTGTTCACCGCCGCCGCCCACGCCGGCCCGCGCACCAGCACGAACTACAACGTGGCCACCGACACCACGGACGCCGGCGGCAAACGCACTACCAGCGCCTCCTACACTAGTGACGGTAGCGTCGGTGGGATTGTGGGCATTTCCACGGTGGCCGCACCCGCCGGGACGGCGAAGCACGGCTACGTGGGCCAGCTCTACGACGTGACCGGCCTGACGCTCACCGCCGCCACGCCCACCGTGAACGAAACGGCCACCGACCAGCTCACCGCGTGGCAGACGCTGGATGATCTCAGTCTGCTGGCCGTGCCCGCCGCCAGCATCACGTGGAGTGTTCCCCTCGGTCCGCTGACCATCAATACCAACGGGCTCGCGACGGCCGGGACGGTGTATCAAAACACCGCCGCCACCGCGCAGGGCCTCTACGCCGGCAGCACCGGCAGCACCGGCACTCTCGGCCTCACCGTCGTGAACACACTGCCGGACAACTTTGGCAGCTATGCGGGAAATGCGCTGGACGATGCCTGGCAGGTGCAATACTTCGGCCTCAGCAACCCGCTCGCCGGGCCCCTGTTGGATCCTGATGGTGATGGCCAGAACAACCGCTTCGAATTCATTGCCGGGCTGATTCCAACGGATGCCACCTCCCGTTTCAAGGTCACCATCGCCCCGGTCCCCGGCCAGCCCACCCAGCAGCGCATTGTCTTCGATCCGCTGGTGCTCACCAACGGGCGAACCTACAGCGTCAAAACGCTCACCAACCTGGCCACCGGCACCTGGACCACCCTGACCGGCACCACGCAAAGCGACACCGGCAACCAGCGCACCGTAACCGACCCCGCCGCCACCGGTGCCCGCAAGTTTTACAAAGTGGAGATCAACAAACCGTAGGTGCTCTCATTTCCCAGGACTCAACGCTGTTTCCCCTCCGGCTGTTGCCTTCCCGTTGCGATGGGGGACAGACCCCCTCTTGGTGCGCAGAGCGGGGCGTGCGCTTCATCCAGCTTTACCACAAGGACTGGGACCACCACGGCGGCGTGGAGGGGGCAAACGTCATCAAGGACATCCTCGTCTAGTCAAAGCCCGCCCGGGTTTCAAGCAGCACGCGGCTGTTCCGGCTCCTCGAAGAGTGGTTCAAAAACCAGCCACTGGTCCCAGTGCCGCTCCACCATGGGGCCGATCTGCTCCAGCCACCAGGCCACCAGCACATCGTTCGCCGTGGCGCGGCGCGCGCGCTCCATTTCCGGCCGGCCAGGCGCCAGCACCATCACCCGGTAGCGCCGCCAGCCGCTGCGCACGACAAAGAATGGCACCAGCGGCGCCCCGCTCGCCAGGGAAAGCATGAACGGCCCGCGCGGCAGCGGCCAGAGTTTCCCGTGCCACGGCACCTTCACCGCAGAGACGTGCGGCAGCACCCGGTCCCCCTGCAGCGCCACCACCTCCCCCGCCGCCAGCGCACGCGCCAGCTCCACTCCCAGAAATTCCCCCGGCGCATTGTACCTCACCTGAAAGGAATCGCTGTTCTGCACGGCGCGGTGCTTTTCCATGTACTCCTGCAGCTCCGCCTGCCGCTCCGGGGCCCGCACGGAGTGAAATTTCCGCCGGAACCTCCCCGCAAAAAATGGCGCCGCCACATCGTAGTTTCCCATGTGCGCGGTCACGATCAGCACCCCGCTTTCCCCGTCCCGCAGCGCCTCAAAGTGCTCCACGCCTTCGATTTCCCAAGAGATCACCTCCTGCCCGCCCCGCGTCCGCGCCGCATCAGCCAGGCTCCACGCGAAGTTCCGGAACACCAGAAACGCCCGGAAAAAATTCCCCGCCGCCGTCGTCCCGGGCAGCACCACCGCCAGATTCGCCATCACCGCCCGCCGCTGCCGCCCCGCCACCAGGAAAAACAGCAGCGTGTAGCCCGCGATGAATACCGGCTCCAGGAAAAACGGGCACTGCTGCGCCCCCCAGTCGAGAAACCGGGTCCAGAAGTCACCATACACTCCAAATCTGGACAACAGACGCATGCGTCACTCACCTTGCAGCATTTCCACCAGTTTCTCCATCGGAAGCCCCACCACATTTGACCACGAGCCGTCGATCCGCTCAATGATCATCTCCCCCTGCTCCTGCGCCCCGTACGACCCCGCCTTGTCCAGCGGGTTCACCAGGGAAAGGTAGGCCGCGATGCCTTCCTGCGTCAGCGGCTTGAAGACGACCTGCGTCAGCACGTGAAACGTCCGGATTTCCCCCCCGCCACCGCCCGCCAGGCAGACCCCCGTGCACACCACATGCGCCCGCCCGGAGAGCCGCCCCAGCATCACCCGCGCCTCCTCCAGATCCGCCGGTTTTCCCAGCGGCTCGTCGTCCAGGTACACCAGCGTGTCCGCCCCGATCACCAGCGCCTCCGGATGCATCCGCGAAACCGCCGCCGCCTTCAGCCGCGCATTCGCCTCCGTCAGCTCCGCCGGGCTCAGCGACGCATCATGCGCCTCCTCAACGCCATCCGCCGGCACGACCCGGTGCGCCAGCCCCGCCTCATTCAGCAGACTGGTGCGCCGCGGCGAGGCCGAGGCAAGAACGAGCGGACGCGGATCAGGCATGTCGCCAGTTATTTACCCCACCCGCCCCCTGGTCAATGCCCGATGCGCTCCTCACCCCGCTCCAGCACCTGAATAACCAGCCCTGTTCCTGTCCTCCCGGCCCCAAAAACCCGCCCCACCCACTCCGCTACAGCCCTTCCCGCATTTTCAATTCCCAGAATTCCGAAAAACTCTTGGAAATACCGTGATGCTGCGTTAAGCTTGGGATCTATTGATATTTCAGTCATGTTAACGGGTAAGCTTATAGCGGTTTTGAAAGGCGGGCCGGGTTCGGAACGGGACGTTTCCTTGAACTCGGCCAAAAGCGTGGTCGAGGCCCTGAAAAGCCTCGGCGCGAACGTCGTCGAGATTGACGTGACCGGCCCTGATTTCGAGCTGCCTGCGGGCACGGACCTCGCCTACAACGTGATCCACGGCACCTTTGGCGAGGACGGCCAGCTCCAGCGCCTGCTGGAGCGCCGCGGTGTACCCTACACCGGAGCCCGCGCCATGAGCAGCGAGGTGGCCTTTGACAAGGTGCTGAGCAAAAAACGCTTTGTCGACAAGGACGTGCCCACCCCGCCGCACGAGATCCTCCACATCGGCCGCAGTGTGAAGGTCCACCTGCCCCTGCCCATCGTCATGAAGCCGCCGCGGGAGGGCTCCAGCGTCGGCGTCCACATCGTCAAGGAGGAGGCGCAGGTCGCCACGGCCCTGGCGGACATCGAGAAATACGACAAGACCGTCCTCGTGGAGAAGTTCATCCCCGGTCGCGAACTGACCGTCGGCATCCTCGGCAGCGAGGCGCTGCCCATCGTCCACATCGTCCCGAAGGACGGCTGGTACGACATGAAGAACAAGTACCCATGGATGGGAGGCGGCGGCGGCACCAACTACATCTGCCCCGCAGACATCAGCGACTCCGCCACGGCGAAAGTCCAGGCCGCCGCACTCCGCGCCCACCAGGCCCTTGGCTGTGAAGTCTACAGCCGCGTGGACGTCATCCTCGATGACAAGGACAACCCCTGGGTCCTGGAGGTGAACACCATTCCCGGCATGACCTCCAGCAGCCTCCTGCCGAAAGCAGCCGCCGCTCGCGGCATGTCCTTCGCCAAACTCGTCGAAACCATCGCCATCCTCTCTCTCCAGCTCTCGTAATTCCGGAGAAAACCACCGTGTTTGATTTCCTGTTCAAAGCCAGACGTGAAAAGCAGAAGGGCAACTTTCTGTTTCGCGGATTCGCGCGCCGCAAGCGCCGGCAGCAGCAGGGCGTCCTCCAGGGGGTGACCTCCGCGCGCGAGGCCTCCCAGCTTCGCCGGGCCAGGCTCATCCTCTCCCTGAAATGGGGTGGAGCCGGCGTGGTGGCGGTGGCCTGCTTTTTCGGCCTGCGCTCCGTCAGCCAGCGGCTCTTCTGGTCCGGCACCCAGTTCGTCGTGCGCGAGCCCGTCGTCACCGGGCTCAAGGACCTCAGCCGCACCGAAGTCCTCCGCCAGGCCGGGCTCGACGAACCCCGCTCAATCTTTTCCATCGATCTGGACGCCGTCCGCCGCAAGCTCGAGGAGTGGCCCCGCATCCGCAGCGTCACCGTCGAGCGCACCCTGCCCGAGACCCTGACGCTGAAAATCGAAGAGCGCGAGCCCCTCGCCTGGCTGGCCTGCGAAAACGAGCGCCTCACCCTGAAACCTTGCAACACAAAAGAGGGTTTCCTCGTCGACCGGGATGGCATCCCCTTCAAGTGCGACACCCTGCGCGAGGCACTGCGCCGGCTGCCCATCATCAACATTCCATCCCTCTCCTACGTGAAGTCCGGCTCCCCGGTGGAGACGCCCCTCGTCCGCCGCAGCCTCGACCTCCTCGCCTCCAGCCGCACCGCCCTGCTGGGGTACAATGTGGACATCGTCGAAATCATCGCCGCCAACGAGTGGTCGATGCTCGCCCGCCTCAGCGACGACTCCAGCGCCACCTTTGGCCTGGAGAATCTGGACCGCCAGCTCCTGCGCCTGCGCTCGGTCCGCGAGCACCTGCGCCTGACCGGCCGCCTGGCCGAGACGGTCAACCTCATCCCCGAGCACAACGTCCCGGTCACCTACTATACCGGCCCAGCCGCCAACCCCGCCCTCACGGACAAGGCCCGCATGGGCACCACCCTCCCGCTTGGCCCCTCGCCCGCCGTCCCGGCCAGCCTCAATACCACCCCCAACCGCCAGCCATCCTCCTCCTCCGCCACCAACAGGCGCAGGCCCGCCGCCACTCCTCCAGCTCCAGCTCCAGCTCCAGCTCCCGCGAAATCTCTCCCTCCGCAGAACCCCGGCTCCTCCCGTGATCGTCAAGTGGACGAAATCCTCGGAGGCGGCCGCTGACCTGATCCCGTACCGCCATGCCCAAGTCAAACATCTACGCTGGATTGGAAATCGGCACCTCGAAAATCTGCGTCGTCGTCGGCGAAGTGAAGGCCGACGGGGCAATCAAGATTTTGGGCGTCGGCCAGGCCCCCTCCCGCGGCGTTCGGAAAGGTGAGATCGTCGATTTCGAGACCGCCCAGACCTGCCTCCACGACGCCCTCGTCCGCGCCGAGGACCGCAGCGACGTGATGATCAAAAACGTCTTTCTCAGCGTCACCGGCCCCCACATCGAGAGCCTGAACAAGCACGGCACCCTCCGCATCCCGGACGACCAGAACGAGATCACCGAGGACGACCTCGCGGAGATCAAGGAGATCGCCCGCGACGTCGCCATCCCGGAGACCAACGTCTTTCTCCACAGCATCGTCCGCCACTACGTCGTGGACGGCCAGGACCGCGTGCTCAACCCCGTGGGCATGCTCGGCCGGAAGCTCGAGGCCGACTACCACATCATCCACGGTGTCCGCAGCCGCATTCAAAACACCATCCGCTGCGTGCGGGAGATCCCGCTGGAGGTGGAGGACGTCGTTTTTGCCCCCATCGCCGCAGCCCAGATCATCCTGAACCGCGAGGCCAGGGAACAAGGCGCACTCCTCCTGGACATTGGCGGCGGCACCACCGACTATGTGCTCTATTGCGAGGGAGCCATCGCCCAGACCGGCTCCATCGGCATCGGTGGCGACCACGTGACCAATGACATTTCCATCGTCCTCAAGGTGCCCCTCTCCCGCGCTGAAAAGCTCAAGGTCGAGGAAGGCTGCGTGCTCCCTGAGAGCCTCGCCAGCACCGGCCAGATCTCCATGGAGGGCGACGCCCAGTTCTCCGGCCGCACCGTGGACCGGGAAATTCTGAACGGCGTCATCCACAGCCGCATGTCGGAAATCTTTGAACTCGTCCGGGAAAAGCTTTCGCGTGGTGAAGGCTTTGACCGCGTCGCCGCCGGCGTCTACCTCACCGGAGGCACCAGCCTGCTGAAGGGCATCGCCTCCCTCGCAGAGGAAATTCTCGGCCTTCCCGTTCACCGTCCCTCAACCGCTCCCATCAGTGGACTCACCGCAACCTTTGAAAACCCGCAATATGCGACCCCGATCGGCCTCATCCGCTACGCGCAGATCCTCGAAAGCGAGCGCCCGCAGCGCAGCGCCTTCTCCAGGATCACAGGCAAAATCAGCGAATTTTTCGGGGGCGCCCGGCTCTTCAGCTCCATCCTTGGCTGACGTCTTCGCCGTTCAACCTGATTTGCTGACCGCCCTCGAAATCCCAACCCAAGCAACCGATGCCATGATTGAATTCGACCCAGCTCCCTCCGAGGACAAACCCGCCCGCACCGAACTCGCCGTCACCGTCGTCGGCGTCGGCGGTGCAGGCACCAATGTCCTCGACACCATCGCCCTCGAGGGAAACTTTGACGCCCGCCTCGTCATCATGAACACGGACGTGCGCGCCCTGCAAAACTCCATGGCCGGCACGAAAATCCAGCTCGGCCGCGAGCTGACCCAGGGCCTCGGCGCCGGGGGCGACCCGGAGCTGGGCATGGACGCCGCCGCCGCGTCCGAGGAGGAGATCCGCGAGGAAATCCGCGGCCAGCAAATGGTCTTCATCTGCACCGGTCTCGGTGGCGGCACCGGCTCCGGCGCAGCACCGCTCATCGCGCGCATCGCACGGGAGGAGGGCGCCTTTGTCGTCGCCTTCGCCACCCTGCCCTTCGGCTTCGAGGGGAAGCGCCGCGTCCGACAGGCCACGGAGTCCCTGGACGCCCTGCGCGCCTATGCGAACGCCCTCATCACCTTCGAGAACGACCGCATGGGCGAACTCGTCCTCCCGAAAAAGGGAATCCAGGAGGCCTTTTCCTCCGCAGACCGCATCATCAGCCAGAGCGTCCGCGCCGTCACCAGCCTCGTCACCCAGCCCGGCCTCATCCGCATCGGCATGGACGACCTCATCACCGCCCTGCGGAATGAGGACAGCCGCTGCCTCTTTGGCTACGGCCTGGCCAAGGGTGAAAACCGCGCCCAGGAAGCCCTGCAGAACGCGCTCAAGAGCCCCCTCCTCAACAAGGGCGACCTCCTCGCCCGCGCCCGCAACGTCCTCGTCCACATCTGCGGCGGACCCACCATGACCCTTTTCGAAGTCGAGCTGCTCATGAAGAGCCTCGGCCGCCACGTTCATGAGGACGCGCAGATCCTCTTCGGCACCGGCTCGGACACCCGCCTGGGCGACCAGCTCAGCGTCACCGTTCTTACCTCCCTCGGGCGCGGGGATGATGACGACCGCGACCAGGCCCCCGCACCCGCTCCGCCGCCAGTCGCCGTCGCCCCAGCCCCAGCCCCAGCCCCAGCCCCGACTCCGGCCCCAGTGGCCCCCGCGCCTGCTCCGGCTCCCATGGCTCCGGCACCCATCGCCCCCGCACCGCGTCCCGCTCCCGCCTCCCCTTTCGCGAATCCTCCCAAGATCGCCACCTCCGCCGCCCCGGCACCGCGCCCGAACCGCGGCATGGTCAGCCCGCTCGCCCGCCTCGCCGCCATGCCCCTCGCCCGCCAGGCGGTCGCTCCCGTGGTTGAGGCACCTGTCATTCACCCCGAGCCCGAACCCGAACCGGTCGCTCTCGTCGAGGAACCGGCCCCCGCTTTCATCGAGCCCGAGCCGGAGCCCGTGGCCATCATCGAGCCAGAATTCACTCCCGAGCCCGAGCCGGAGCCCGTGGCCATCATCGAGCCAGAATTCACTCCCGAGCCCGAGCCGGAGCCCGAACCCGTCGCCCTTGTGGAAGAAGCCGCCGTCATTGAGGACGAAATCGAGGAGGAACCTCTCGCCGTCGCAGCCGCAGCCGAGGAAATCGTTTACTTCGCCGACGACGAGGAGGAGGAGGAAGAAGAGGAAGACCTCCCGCAGGAGGAAGACCACGACCTCCATGTCGACTCAGTCCTCCAGGAAGAGCCCGCATCGGAACCTGAGCCTGAAGAGCCCGAGAGCCGCGAAGTTCACCTGAAGGAAATCTTTTCCCCCCGCCACGCGCCAGTGGCCGAGCATGAGCTTGACCCCGAGCCCGCGGCTCCTGCCGCGCCGCTCAGCTGGCTCTCCGCCAGAAAAAACGCAGAGGCCGCCCGCATCGCCTCCACCTACGGCCATGCCGAGCAGGAGCATCACGAGCCGGAGCCCCAGCCCGAGCCAGCCGCCCCGCCAACCCCGATGCCCGCGCCGCGCACCGCGCGCCCGCCCAAAGTCGTCATGCGCACCCCCTTTGGTTTTGGCCGCCCGAAACCCGCCCCGGCCCCCGAGCCCGAGCCCGCCCACGCACCGGAGCCCGCCCCAGTCCAGCAGGCCAGCATGTTTGACCAGGCCCCCGTCGTTCCCCACGGCCGCTTTGAAAAAACCGAGCCCACCCGCGACGAAGCCGGCCGCGACCTCGACGTCCCCACCTTCCTCCGCCGCCGCCAGAAATAAGAGGGGGTATCGGTTATCAATGATCAGATAATGGTTCTCAGATGCCGAACACAAGAATCCGCGCCCTCCACCACCTGATAACTATTAACTGATAACCAACAACCAATAACCGCCCCCCACCACACCCATGGCCGAAGCCGTTGAACTCCCCGAAGCCAGGGATGGCTTCGAAAAAGCCGTCGCCCTCACCATCGCCGTCCTCGCCGTCATCCTTTCGTTCATCGATAACAAAGGCGACAACGCCAAGACCGACGCCATCGTCAAGACAAACGAGGCGGCCAACCAGTGGGCCTTCTTCCAGTCGAAGAGCCTCAAGGAAAACTTTGCCGCCAACAATTCCCTCCTCCTCGAAATGCTCGCCCCAGCCCCCGGCCTCGCGCCGGACGCGATGAAGACAAAGCTGGAGGCCCTGAAGCACGAGGCCGAGCGCTACGACGGTGAGAAAAAGGAGATCAAGGCAAAAGCCGAAGCCCTCAAAGCCGAGGCCGACGCCGCCATGGAAATCGACGACCGCTGCGACCTCGCCTCTCTGCTTCTTCAGATCGGCGTCGTCGTCGCTTCCATCTCCATCCTTGTCCGGTGGAAGGCCATCTTCTTCGCCGGAGCCGCCTGCGGCCTCGCCGGAGCCGTCGTCGGCATCACCGCCTTCTTCCTCTGATTTTTCCCCCGCCGTGCGCGCCCTCCAGCTCACCAGCCCGGGCGTGTGGCAGTTCATCACCCTGCCGGAGCCCCCGCCCCCCGGACCGGGAGAGGCCCTCGTCGCCATCCGCGCCGTCGGCATCTGCGGCACGGACTACAGCGGATTTCGCGGCACCATGCCGTTCTTTTCCTACCCCCGCATCATCGGGCATGAGTTGGGCGTGGAAATCCTCGCCACCGGTCCCGGCGTCACCGGCCTCCTGCCCGGCGACCGCTGCTCTGTCGAGCCCTACCTGAACTGCGCCGCCTGCCCGCCCTGCCTCGCCGGCCGGTCCAATTGCTGCGAAACCCTCGCCGTCCTCGGCGTCCACACGGATGGCGGCCTGCGCGAGCGCATGATCCTCCCCGCGGCCAAGCTCCACCGCTCCGCCACCCTCGCCTTCGACCAGCTCGCCCTCGTCGAGACGCTCGGCATCGGCTGCCACGCCGTGAACCGCGCCGCCCTCACCGCTGCGGACACCGTCCTCGTCATCGGCGCCGGCCCCATCGGCCTCACCGTCGTCGAGTTTGCCCGCCTCGCCGGAGCCCGCGTCACCGTTTTGGAAACCAACCCGCTTCGTGTGGACTTCATCCGCCGCCACTACCCGGACGTCGCCCTCCTCGACGACCCCGCACCGCGCCCCCTCGCCAGCGCCGTCTTCGATGCCACCGGCCGCGCGGATTCCATGGCCCGCTCGCTCTCCTTCGCCAGCTTCGGCGCACGCGTCATCTTCGCCGGCATCACCCCGGAGCCCGTCCCGCTGGACGACCCCCTCCTCCACCGCCGCGAACTCACCCTCCTCGCCACCCGAAATTCCCTCCCCGCCGACTTCACCCGCATCATCTCCCTCATCGAGTCCGGCCGCCTCGACACCCGCCCCTGGATCACCCACCGCGCCCCCCTCGATGCCGTGCCCGATTCATTCCCCCGCTGGCTCGACCCCGCCTCCGCCGTCGTCAAGGCCGTCGTCGAACTCTGACCTGCGTCCAGCAGGGCTCTCTCCGTCTCCTCCCGTCCCAAACCATTCAGGCCTCCAGGAGAACAGGCTCTCGGTACGACCATTGCTTCACACGCGCAAAGCCCCCTCCCCCATTCCCTTGCCCAAACATTCCTTTGCCCACTCCGTCCGGCCATCTTCTCGCCACATTCCACCGCCTCCGCCACCTTTCCCTTCGCTACCCCCTTCTTCCTTCGCCCCAGCTTCCGCTCGTCAGGCAGCCCGGTTTCCACCGCCTTCCCTAAAAGCGCCACCCGGCACTCCGCCATCACCTCGCCCAGTGAGCGTTCAGGTCCGTCCGGATGCCTCGCCGCCGAATGATTTCCATCCCCTTCAGCGCCTACCTCCCCCCACCGCCTCCCCGAAGCCGCTCCAGCGGTAGTCCTTCGGATCACCCACCAGCCCGGCCCTCACGGGGAGCAAGAGGTCTGTCCCGAATGGCTAGTCGATGACGCCATTACAATTGAGATTGGCGTATGGTGGCGTATGGGGTCTGTCCCTCCGCGCACTATTGGCGTATGGGGTCTGTCCCTCCGCGCACTACAGACTTCGCCCCAAATCCAGCCAGGGACGCCACCGCACCGGACTCGCACGCCTTCTTTAGCTCCGCCACCGACCCCACCCCCAGCTCCGCATGCAGCGCGGCCACCTTCTTCGGCCCCAGCCCGGAGATTTCGAAAAGCTCAAAGATCGTCTCAGGGAATTCCGCCCGCAGCTTTTCAAAAAACTCCAGCCTCCCCGTGGAGGCCAGCTCGTGCAGCTTCTGCCGCAGCGCCTCACCCAGGCCCGGTATCCCCTCCAGCTCACCGGCTGTCGCCCGCGCCATGAAGTCCCCCTGAAAGGCCGACACCACCTCCGCCCCCTGGCGGTAGGCGCGCACCTTGAAGGCATTCTCCCCCTTTAGTTCCAGAAGCAGGGCGATTTTTTCCAGCACATCCACACAATCAGCAGCAGTCATCCCTCAGGCTGCCCCGGCTCCGCTCCGGCTCAAGAAATTTCCTTCGCCCATTTCAGAAAATCCTCCCGGCGGCGGCATCCAATCGCCCCCCGCTCACGTTCGCAAGGGGATGAAACCCGCCTCCTGCCACCGGCCCTTTCTGGCCTGCGCCCTGTCCCTGCTCGCGGCCGGGAGCCTCTGGTCCCAGTCTGCTGCGGAGTGGATGCGCCGCGGAGATGCACTCGACGCCCGGAACCAGACACAGCAGGCCCTTGCCGCCTACCTCGAGGCCGAAAAAGCCGCCCCGCCCAGTGCCGCCCTGCTCCACCGCATGGCCAGACAATACGGGCTCTCCATGAATGATGAACCGGATGAGGCAGCCAAAAAAGCCGCCGGAGAGCGCGCTCTGGCCTGCGCCCGGCGCAGCGTGGCCGCCGACCCGGCTGACCCGGACGCCCACATCGCCCTCGCCATTTGCCACGGCAGGCTCGCACGCTTTCAGGACACCAGGACCCAGATCCAGTTTTCCCGGCTCATCAAGGAATCTGCCGAAAAAGCCCTCCTGCTGAATCCCCGCCACGAGCTGGCCTGCTACGTTCTCGC